>NZ_JALAGT010000140.1 GCF_022712295.1 Galactobacter sp. | reverse complement strand
GCAGGCGGCGGATGTCGGTGAGGCCACGGCCATCGATGCGGACCTGCTCGGTCAGGATGCGCTGGCGCACCACCTGCTTGGTGACGGCGCCCAAAGCCTTGGAGATCTCTCCCTCTCGGCCGTTGAACTCGGCACCCTCGCCGGCGAGCTTCTCCAGCACCTCGGCCTTGTACTCGGAGTCGGCAGCGTCGCGGTCCTGCTTGTCGGCGATCGAGTAGATCTCCTTGAGCTTCGCGGAGGCCAGGGACTCCACGGCGGCGAAGGCGTCGTCCTGGAAGTCCTTGAAGATGGGGAACTCGCGGGCCGGCTTGGCGGCGCGGGAGGCCAGGTCGGCCTGAGCCTCGACCAGCGTGCGGATGAAGGGCTTGGCGGCCTCGAGCCCCTCGGCCACAACCTCTTCGGTGGGGGCCTGAGCGCCCTGGTTCTTGACCAGGTCCCAAGCGTTCTCGGTGGCGAAGGCCTCCACCATCATGATGGCGACGTCGTCACCTGCGATACGGCCGGCCACGGCCATGTTGAACACGGCCTTCTCCAGCTGCGTCTTGGTCGGGAAGGCGACCCACTGGGCACCCTGTCCGTCATCGACGAGCGCCACGCGGACGCCACCGATGGGGCCGGAGAAGGGCAGTCCGGAGAGCTGCGTGGACATCGAGGCGGCGTTGATGGCCACGACGTCGTAGTAGTCGTCCGGGTTCATGGAGGTCACGGTGATGACGACCTGGACCTCGTTGCGCAGGCCCTTCACGAAGGCCGGGCGCAGCGGGCGGTCCATCAGGCGGCAAGCCAGGATGGCGTCGGTGGAGGGACGGCCCTCACGGCGGAAGAAGGAACCGGGGATACGGCCGGCGGCGTACATGCGCTCTTCCACGTCCACGGTCAGCGGGAAGAAGTCGAAGCCTTCGCGGGGGTGCTTGCCCGCGGTGGTCGCGGCGAGCATCGAGGTGTCGTCGTCCAGCAGGACGAAGGCGGAGCCAGCAGCCTGCTTGGCAATGCGGCCGGTCTCGAAGCGGATGGTGCGGGAGCCGAAGCGGCCGTTGTCGATGACGGCTTCGGAGAACTGGAGATCGGGACCCTCCATGGGGTTCCTCCTTGTCAGGTTCGTCGATCGGCCTCGAGGTTCCGGAGCCCACGCCCGCCCCTACCAACCGCGGTGGTAGCGCGGGTGCTCGATCGAGGCCCACGGGGGATTCATCTCCCGGAGGCCACTACCGAGGACCGCACGTTCTACGGTTCCGCTTGAAGTGGCGAGGTGGACGGTGCGGGTTCGTGACCCTGCGACCGATCTTTGATTGTGCTGTGTTTACTGTTCCGGGCGGCGCCGCCTGATCTGGTGACCAGGCCGCGCCGCCCGGAGTCGCAAGACCTT
Organism: Galactobacter sp.; assembly: GCF_022712295.1. GTDB lineage: Bacteria > Actinomycetota > Actinomycetes > Actinomycetales > Micrococcaceae > Galactobacter. The sequence goes on along the minus strand of NZ_JALAGT010000140.1, from coordinate 16,998 downwards.
ACTTACGCAGGCCCAGACGCTCGATCAGGGAGCGGTAACGCTCGATGTCGGTGTCCTTCAGGTAGCCGAGCATACGACGACGGCGACCGACCATGGCCATCAGGCCGCGGCGGGTGTGGTGGTCGTGCTTGTGCTCCTTGAGGTGCTCCGTGAGGTCGGAGATGCGGCGGGAAAGCACCGCGATCTGCACCTCGGGAGAGCCGGTGTCACCCTCGTGGGTGGCGTATTCCTTGATGATCTCCTGCTTGATCGCCTGATCAAGTGCCATGAGATAACTCCTTGTGAAGAGTTGTACCGCGTCCATGAAACCTTGGCCCCCTTGGGGGCCAGGGCGGGTGGCGCAACCGCGGACTGCAGCGCACACCAGGATCAAGTCTAGCAAAGGGACCTCTGGAAGCCGGGGTGATCTGGCCTACTCCCTTGGCCTCCTGCCGCTCCGGACCGGGCTTTCATGAGTTCCGCTCCGACTCGGCGCGGCTCCCACGAAAGTCTGGTCCCGTTGGCGAAGGAACCGCCGCAGACGCAGAGGTCAGGCGAGCACGTAGCGAACCGCGAGCGTGTCGTAGGGCAGCCGGAGTGCCTCGCCCGGCGCGTGTCCCAGATGCTCGTGGAGGTACCAGGTCAGATTGGCGTCAACCTTGGAGCGGATGGCTTCCGAGGACTTGAGCCAGTACGAGCGCGAGTGGCACAGCGCCACGATCTTCTCCGGCGTCACCGTGTCGCTCCAGCGCTGCTGCCGCACCTGCGCCGGGCCGAAACCGGGGCCTACTGCGGCGGCCGTGGCCGGGTCACGCTGCACGTCCCCTGAGTGCATGATGCGCGCCAATCGGTGCACCCACGGCACCGTCACGTCGAGCTGGTTCCAGACCAACCCAAGGACTCCCCCGGTGCGCAGCAGCCGCACGATCTCGGCCGAGGCCGCGTCGCGATCCATCCAGTGCCAGGCCTGCGCCACGGTCACCAGGTCGAAGGAGGACGAGTCCAGGCCGGTGTCCTCGGCCGTCGCGGAACTGAGCGCCACCTGCGGCAGTTCCTGCGCCAACACCGCCCGCATGGAGTCGGAGGGCTCCAACGCGGTGACCTGCAGCCCAGCGGCCACCAGGTCCCGTGTGTAGAGGCCGGTGCCCGCGCCCAGGTCCAAGGCCGTGATGGGCCCCGATGCCCGACGTCCCGAGCCCGGCTCCGCGGGCACGTCCGTCTGCTCCTCCCCGGCTGCGCCGTGGAGAAAGAAGCCGGTGACCCATGCCGGGTAACCGGGGCGCACCGCGTGGTAGTCCCCACCGGCCCGGGTGAAGGAAGCACCGGAGGCCTGCCGGGACGCCCTCGACATCTGCGGCGACCCCGTCGGCAGGTTCGGGATGGGAGGGTGCTCGCCGGGCCGGCTCATGCCTGGGCCTCGGCTTCCACCCCTGCCTGGGGTTCCGAGGTCAGCGCCTCACGGGCACGGTCCACGTCTCGGTGCATCTGCTCAACGAGCGCGTCCAGTCCGTTGAAGGCCACCATGCCGCGCAGATGCGCAACGAACTCGACCTGCACCCTCTGGTCGTAGAGGTCGAAGGCGGTGACGGCCTCGTCGGGGCGATCGATCACGTGGGCTTCGACGGTGCGCACCACTCCGTCGAACTGTGGGTTGGTGCCGATGGAGATGGCCGACGGCCAGCGGGTCCCCTGCTGGTCCACGAGCCAACCGGCGTACACACCGTCGGCAGGCATGAGGCCCACGGCATCCGAGGAGAGGTTGGCCGTGGGGAAGCCGAGTTCGCGTCCACGCGCGAAGCCATGAACCACGGTGCCTGCCATGGAGTGGTAGCGGCCCAGGACGCGGGCGGCCTCCTCCACGTTGCCGTGTTGCAGGGCCTCACGCACCCAGGTGGAGGACCAGCGACGCTCGGTGCCCACGTCGGAAACGCCAACCACCTCGAACCCGTACTTCTGCCCGAGCACCCGCATGGTGTCCAGGTTGCCCTCGTTGTCCTTACCGAAGCGCACGTCGCGGCCGACCACCACGACGTGAGCGTGCAGCGTCTGAACCAGGTAGCGCCGCACGAACTCCTCTGCGGTCTGTGCCGCGAAGTCCAGCGTGTATTCGATGGTGAGCAGGGCACCGACACCCTCACGCTCCAGCAAGGCCTCGCGGCCTGCGCGGGAGGTGATGGGGACCGGCGCGAAGGCCGGGGAATGCACCGCGAGGGGGTGGGGGTCGAAGGTGACCACCACGGAGAGGCAGTCGCGGTCCTTCGCTGCCGCCACCACGGAGCGCAGCAATTCCTGGTGGCCGCGGTGTACGCCGTCGAAGTTGCCGATGGTGACCACGGAACCGGGGAGATCCGGCACCTGGTCCGGGGAGGTCCAACGCAGCATCAGGCAGCCACCTCCTTTGCCTTACGGGGGCGGTGGGTCAGCAGCCACCACAATCCCACGCACGGCAGCACGATGGGCACATATCCGTAACCGGAACCGAAGTGGCTCCACACAGAGGCGCGGTCGAACAGTTCCGGTGCGGCGTAGGAGAGGATTGAGACGACTATGACGCCCACGAACTCCACGATCACTGCGACCAGCGCCACGTACCACGAAGATGGTTTCCGCACCGCCAAGGCGAAGGTCGCCACGATGTAGACCACGGCGGCGACCACCGACAGCGAGATGGACACAGGGGCGATGTCGAAGATCCTCTGCCCCTCGTACTCACCGCTGGGCTGTGTACCGAAGACCTGCCACACGCTACGGGCGAAGGCCGCCAGGGCGAAGATGCCGTAGATGGTGACGAGCAGGCGTCCCAGGCCGCGGTTCTTCTGGCTGGGATCGTTCTTGGGCGGCTGCTGCCCGGAATCCGCGTTGTCCGCGTTTCCGATCCGCGCCGCGATTCGTCCGCCCTTGGGCGCCGGCTGCTGCATCGACGTGTTTCTCCTCATCAACGTGTTGTCGGTTCCGGTTCTCGACTCAGAACCAGCCCTGTCCCATCCAGACCTGCTGCATGCGATAGAGCATCACGAACACAGTGAACGCGGTGGCCGCCATGATGATGTTGGACCATCTGGAGGATTCACCGATTGCCCACCATGCTGCCAGAATCACCAGCATGAACGCTGTGACCAGGTAACCCCAGAACTCCCAGCCCGCACCGATCAGGGGTTGGGATCCGGTCCCCTGCCGCACTCCGGCCGCGATCCCGTAGACGATCAGGTAGACCTCCACGAGTCCGAGGGACACGATCGCGGAGTCCGTCGCGTAGTTGCTCACCACGGTGGCGACCAGACCCACCACTACGCTCAAGCCGCAGATGATGGTGCCGGCGATCATGAAGCCATCGAAGAGCAAGGCGAGGTCCTTTTGGGTGGAGAGCGACTAGGGGTGGATGGGTTGCGGGAAGGACTCAGCGCGGCGCGAAGACCAATTCCGGCTTGGCGTTCTGCCCGCGGTCCTTCAGCAGGGCCACGAGCTCCCCGTCAGGGCCGATGCCTGCGGTGAGTTCCTTGGTTCCGGTGGCGGGGATGCGGCGTCCGAAGCCGATCTCGACGGCCTCCTCGGCGCTCAGCTCACGCGCGTTGAACAGTCCTCGGGCGGAGTCGGCCAGCGAAACCACATCCAGTGAATCCGCAAGCTGCTCCAGCGTGTGCGCCTGACCGAGACCGAACGAACCGACGCGGGTGCGACGCAGAGCGGTGAGGTGACCTCCCACGTTCAGCGCCTCCCCCAGGTCCCTGGCCAGGGCCCGGATGTAGGTTCCGGAGGAGCAGTCCACCACCACGTCGACGTCCATGGTCCGTCCGCCCTCGGGGCGACGGACATCCAGGATGTCGAAACGGGAGACCGTGACGGGACGGGCTGGCAGTTCCACCGTTTCTCCGTCACGCACGCGCTGGTAGGAGCGTTTGCCGTCCACCTTGATCGCTGAGACGGAACTGGGCACCTGGTCGATGTCCCCTGTCAGGTCCGCGACGGCAGCGTCCAGTTCAGGACGTGTCACCGCGGCCACGAAACGGCGCTGAAGGATCTCTCCCTCGGCATCGTCCGTGGTGGTGTTCTCCCCCAGCCTGATGGTGGCCTCATAGGTCTTGTCCACGCCCACCACGTGAGTGAGCAGGCGCGTGGCCTTGTTGATGCCGACCACGAGCACGCCCGTGGCCATGGGGTCGAGCGTCCCGGCGTGGCCCACCTTTCGGGTCCCCGCGATGCGGCGCATGCGCGAGACCACGTCGTGTGAGGTCATGCCGGAGGCCTTGTCCACCACCACCAGGCCGGAGGGAGATTCCACGGTCACGTCAGCGCTCATCCTCCGGGGCGTCCTCGACGTCGTCCTCGAGTTCGTCCTCGTCGTGCTTGTACGGATCGGCGTCCCCTGCGAAGGCCTTGCCCTCGGCGAGGGCAGCAACCTCCGCGTCCTTCGCGCGGGCCTGACGCAGCAGGTCGTCCACGAGGGTCGCATTGACCGGCACCTCGTCAGGGACGAAGGTCAGCGTCGGGGTGAGTCGGATGGTGAGGTTACGACCCAGCTCGTGACGAAGCTTTCCGGTGTTGCGGGTCAGCAACTCTGCGATCTCCGCCTTGGCCTCGTCGTCACCGAACACGGTGTAGTAGACGGTGGCGTTCTGCAGGTCGTTGGTGACCCTGGTGTCGGTGACGGTGACATTCTCGATCGCCTCGTCCCGCACCACACGGGTGAGGGAACCGGCCACGATCACCTTGATGCGCTGGGCCAGCCGGGCGGCGCGTGCTGCGTCTGCCATATCGGCTCCTCCTTAAGGAGTTTGAGTGAAAGTCTTCTTCTTGGCGGGTGTGACCCCCGCCCGGACGGTGTACGTCCGGGCGGGGGTCACACCCTGCTGTCCAATCGCAAGGATCAGTCGCGAGGCTTCTCGCGCATCTCCCAGGACTCGATGACGTCGCCTTCCTTGATGTCGTTGAAGGAGCCGAGGCCGATACCGCACTCGTAGCCCTCGCGGACCTCGGTGGCATCGTCCTTGAAGCGCCGCAGCGACTCGATGGAGAGCTTGTCGGAGATGACGTTGCCGTCACGGACCAGACGGGCCTTGGCGTTACGACGCATGATGCCGGAACGCACCAAGGTACCTGCGATGTTGCCGAACTTGGAGGAGCGGAAGACCTCGCGGACCTCTGCGGTACCGAGCTCGACCTCTTCGTACTCCGGCTTGAGCATGCCCTTGAGTGCGGCCTCGATGTCGTCGATGGCCTGGTAGATGACCGAGTAGAAGCGCATGTCCACGCCCTCGCGGTCTGCCAGTTCTGCCACGCGCTCGGCCGGGCGGACGTTGAAGCCGATGATGATGGCGTTGTCCACGGTAGCCAGGTTGACGTCGTTCTGGGTGATGGCACCCACGCCGCGGTGGATGACGCGCAGCTGCACGTCCTCGCCCACGTCGATCTTGAGCAGCGAATCCTCCAGGGCCTCCACGGCACCGGAGACATCGCCCTTCAGGATCAGGCTCAGGGTGTCGATCTTGCCCTCTGCCACGGCCTGGTCGAAGTCCTCCAGGCTGATGCGCTTACGGCGCTTGGCGAGCATGGCGTTACGGTCCGCAGCCTCACGCTTCTCAGCGATCTGGCGGGCGGTGCGCTCGTCCTGCGTGACGATGAACGTGTCGCCTGCACGCGGGACGCTGGAGAGACCCAGCACCTGAACCGGACGGGAAGGCAGGGCCACGTCCATGGCCGCGCCGTTCTCGTCGAACATGGCACGAACACGTCCGTGGGCGGTGCCACACACGATGGTGTCGCCGACCGCCAGGGTGCCGGACTCCACGAGGACCGTGGCGACCGGGCCGCGGCCCTTGTCCAGGTTGGCTTCGATCGCGATACCGCGGGCATCCTTGTCCGGGTTGGCACGCAGGTCCAACGCGGCGTCAGCCGTGAGCAGGATGGCTGAGAGGAGATCCTCGATGCCCTCGTTCTCGCGGGCGGACACCGGCACGAACATGGTGTCGCCACCGTATTCCTCCGGGACCAGGCCGTATTCGGTCAGCTGACCCTTGACCTTGTCCGGGTTGGCGTCCGGCTTATCGATCTTGTTGACCGCCACCACGATCGGCACGCCTGCAGCCTGGGCGTGGTTCAACGCCTCGACGGTCTGCGGCATGACGCCGTCATCGGCCGCCACCACGAGCACCGCGATGTCGGTGACCTTGGCGCCACGGGCACGCATGGCGGTGAACGCCTCGTGACCGGGGGTGTCGATGAAGGTGATGGGGCGTTCCTCGCCCTCCAGCTCCGAGACGATCTGATAAGCACCGATGTGCTGGGTGATGCCGCCGGCCTCACCCTCGATGACATTGGTCTTACGGATCGCGTCCAGCAGGCGGGTCTTACCGTGATCGACGTGACCCATGACGGTGACCACCGGGGGACGGGGCTCCAGCATCTCGTCGGTCTCGGCGTCTGCCTCGGCCTCCAAGTTGATGTCGAAGGACTCGAAGAGCTCGCGCTCCTCGTCCTCCGGGGAGACGATCTGGATCTTGTAGCCCAGCTCGGCACCCAGCAACTCGAAGGTGTCCTCGTCCAGCGACTGGTTGGCGTTGGCCATCTCACCGAGGTGGAACAGCACGGTCACCAGTGCGGCCGGATTCGCGTTGATCTTCTCGGCGAAGTCGGTCAGCGTGGCGCCGCGACGCAGGCGGACGATGGTCTCGCCGTTGCCGCGCGGGACGATCACACCTCCGACCGACGGTGCACCCTGCTGCTCCAGCTCCTGGCGTTTGGCGCGCTTCGACTTGCGCTGCTTGCCGCGACGCGGGCCTCCCTTACCGAAGGCACCCTGTGCGGAACCGCGTCCGCCGCCACGACCACCACGGAAGCCGCCGCCACCGCCGGCGTTGCCACCGCCCGGGCGAGAGCTGCCACCACGTCCGCCGCCCGGCTTGGGCTGGTTGACGTTGAGGTCGAGCTTCTTGGGCATCATGTTCGGGTTGGGCCGACCTGCACCGCCTGCAGGACGGGGACCGCCCTGACCGGCCGCGGGACGCGGACCACCTGGGCGAGGACCGCCCTGGCCCGGACCGCTGGGACGGGGGCCACCCTGGCCGGGAGCTCCCTGACGGTTGCCCGGACGGGGACCGCCCTGGCCTTCACCGCGACGCATCCCCTGCGGCGAGCTGAACGGGTTGTTACCCGGACGCCCTCCACCTGGACGCGGGGCGCCCGAGCGGGGGCCGTTCTGACGTCCGCCACCCTGGCCTTCACCGCGACGCATCCCCTGATGGGAGCTGAACGGATTGTTGCCGGGGCGGGGGCCCGACGGCTTGGGGCCGGCAGGCTTGGGAGCGCCCGGCTTGGCAGCCGGCTTGGCGCCAGGCTTCGGCGCAGCGGTACCAGGCTTGGGCGCAGCAGCCTTGGGTGCCTCAGCGGCGGGCTGGGCAGGAGCCTCCTTGGCGGGGGTCTCCTTCGCTGCGGGCTTGGCAGCGGCCGGCTTGGCGCCAGGCTTCGGCGCAGCGGTACCAGGCTTGGGCGCAGCAGCCTTGGGCGCCTGCTTGGGTGCCGCAGACTCTGCGGGCTTGGCTCCGCCTGGGAAGGCGGTGCGCAGTTTCTTCACCACCGGGGGTTCGATGGTGGACGAGGCTGAGCGAACGAATTCGCCCATCTCCTCCAATTTGGTGATCGCTTCCTTGGAAGTGATCCCCAGCTCCTTGGCGAGCTCGTGGACACGGACCTTGGCCACTTTTCTCCTTCTCTGGCCCGTGGCATCACGACCGACTCGACTCGCCTCATGCCGTGGCCGAAGGTTGAATTCCTTCGCCGCTTGGCAGGTGGAGCGTCATGTCTCTAAGTCATGCACGGACCTGTTGGTGCAACACATGTGGGTGTGCCGAGAACGACACACGAATGTCAGTGGCGGTGCAGAGGTGGTTCATCTCTGGCCGCTCATCTGTGGACTCTCATCGGGTTTCCACGGTTTCTGACCCGCTTTCAGGTTTGCAGATGTTCAGGTGGACAAGACGCGTTCGGTAGCGCCTTGTTCAGCGCGGCCAGCAATTCGTCGAGTTCGACACGGATGCGTGAGGACCGATAAGCCCTTGCGAATCCGCCGCGACGTACCGCCAGCCGTGCACACTCAGGGTCGGGGTGCAGCCAAGCACCCCTGCCTGTTCCGCGGCGTTTCGGGTCGGGCAGGATCCGGGAGGGATCCTGCGGGTCCTCGATCCACCGCAGTAGAACTTCCTGATCCGTCACGAGCCGGCAGCCAACACACGTGCGCTGAGGACGGTGAGTGGTCATGGACCTGTTCACCTCTTCTTCCTCGACGCGACACGGGATGTGGGCGTGGGCCCAGCACGGACCGCTCCTCAGTCTACCGCCTCCACACAAGGACTCCTGCGTGATGCATACCTCAGAGCGAGCCTGTAACTCAGTCCTCCGGGTCCACGACGATCTCCGGGCGCATGGCCGACTGGGCCTGGGTGCGGGAGACGATGTCGATGCGCCAGCCGGTGAGCTTCGCAGCGAGACGGGCGTTCTGCCCCTCCTTGCCGATGGCCAGGGAGAGCTGATTGTCCGGGACCACGGCGCGGATCTGGTGGGTTGCCTCATCCAGGACCTCCACGGAGACCACCTTGGACGGGGACAGCGCCTGGCCCACGAACGTGGCCGGGTCGTCCGCGAAGTCCACGATGTCGATCTTCTCGTCGCCGAGCTCCGTCATGACGGCGCGGACGCGGGTGCCCATCTCGCCGATGCAGGCACCCTTGGCGTTGATCCCGGCCTGGGTGGAACGCACGGCGAGCTTGGAGCGGTGACCGGCCTCGCGGGCCAGGGCCACGATTTCCACCTGTCCGTCCGCGATCTCCGGGACCTCGAGTTCGAAGAGGCTGCGAACCAGGTTCGGGTGGGAGCGGGAAACGGTCACGGCGGGCCCCTTGGGGCCGCGGTGCACGTCGGTGACGTAGACGCGGATGCGCTCTCCGTGGCGGTAGTGCTCGCCGGGAACCTGCTCGGGCGGGGGCAGGATGGCCTCCACTGTGCCGAGGTCCACCTGCACCATGCGCGGGTCGCGACCCTGCTGGATGATGCCGGAGAGCACCTGACCCTCCTTCTCCTTGAACTCGCCGATCACCACGGCATCGTCCGCTTCGCGCAGCCGCTGCATGATGATCTGACGGGCGGTGGAGGCGGCGATGCGACCGAAGTCGGTTGGGGTGTCGTCGAACTCGCCGATGCGGCGGTTGTCCTCGTCCACTTCCGGGGCCCAGATGGTGACGTGGCCGCTGCTGCGGTCCAGTTCAGCGCGGGCTCCGCGGATGGCTCCGGGTTGCTTGTCGTAAGCCAGCACCAGTGCCTGCTCGATGGTGGGGATCAGCCGCTCCAGCGGGATCTCGCGTTCCTTCTCCAACATGCGCAGCGCGCTCATGTCGATATCCATGTCAGGCCTCCTGGTCCAGGTTCTCAAGATTCTTCAGTGCGCGGGCCGCGGTGGCGTCCACGTCCACCTTGCCCCGCCTGATCTGCGGGTAGTCGATGCGTACGGGATCCAGGATCTTCTCCTTCATCCCCTTCTTGGGTGCGGGCACCCGGGGTTCCAGCTCGATTCCGTCTTCGTCTGCGGCGAGCAGCAGACCGTGGATGCGTTCGCCTTCGGTGGGCAGCACGTTGACGATGCGGTCCACATTGCGCTGCCAGTGGCGCGGCAGGGTGAGTTCGCGGCCCGCTCCGGGGCTGGTGACCTCGAGGTCGTACGGCGTGTCGCCGCTGAGTGGTCCCTGGTCAAGGGCGGTGCCCACGGTCTGGGAGAGGGTGGCCACGACGTCCAGATCCAGGCCTTGTGTGCCGTCCGGCCGATCCACGATCAGGCGCAGCACGGGTGGTTCTCCACCGGGGAGTTCAACGGCTTCCAGGACGAGTCCCACCTCCTCCACGATCGGGGTCACGGTCTGAGTGACACCTTCGAGATCGGCCTGGCCGATCGTGGTATTGGGCATGTGGTTCCTCCTGGCTTGAAGCGCGCATCCAAGCCTAGCGTGTCGTAGGACCGGTCGACGTCCAATCCGGGGCCTCGGATCGTGAGACGATGGGAACCATGTCCGGTTCGCAGCACGACTCGTCACGCCCAGGCCTCGGTATGGGTCTGCGCGTCACCGCTGCCGTGGCGTTGTTGGGTGTCTGGGTGGGGCTGACCTCAACCACACGGGCGGATCCGGCCGATGCTCGCCCGGGCACCGCGCTGTCCGTCACGGCGACCGAGTCCCTCGACGAGGATTCCTCGGCCCGCCAGTTGTACCGACTCCTGGCCGCGACGGAAGCGACGGAGAACGCCAAGGACCTCCGGGCAGCGCTCACGCAGGCGCGTGACCTTTTGGGCCTGGAGATCCCGGAGGCCGACGCCGAAGCGGATTCGGTCCACGACGCCCACGACATCCCCACCGAGTTCGCCACATCAGCACTGGACGTTTCGGAGGCACTGGCGAAGTCCGGTTTGAAGGCACCACAGGATCAGGCGGCACGCCTGTTCGTGAGCGCAGCCCTGATCGACGACGCCGCCCGCGACACGTTGGAGGCCAACGGCAAGCACGCTCCCAAGGGTTCCGGTGTGGATGCCGTCCTCGGCTACGACGAGCGACCGACCCTGACCGCCGTGGTCGGTGACTTGGCCACCGCCCTTCCTTCCGGGTTGAAGGGCACCTCCTGCGACACAACGCCCGACGACACGGGGCGGCTTGCGCCGGCCCGTTCCGGCTTCGCCGACGCCCCAGTGACCGGGGCACGCGCCGCGGAAACCCGGGGCCTGGCCTTCCACGCCGTAGGGGTGGAGGCCGGCAAGCTCGCCTACGCGACCCGTGTGGTGGGGCAGCGACAGAATTCCACGGTGTTCCTGGAACGCGCGGATGACCTGGACGGATTCGTGGACGGGCTCCAGGAACTCATGCCATCCGACTGCGCCCCTGTAGCCACCACGTCGGTGGGTGCCACCGAGGCCTTGACCGATCCCACTACCACGCTCTCCGAGTCGCAGGCCGCGCTGGCAGACAAGACGCGGATCGCCGCCGCAGCGATGCCCGTCGGCGAATCCCGCCTGGACCTGGCCAAACTCTGGTGGCGTCTGCGCTGAGTTGACGGTTTCGGGTGGGGTTCAGGCCCACTCGATGACGAGGTCCGAACCGAGCTTGAGGATCAGGGCCACGACCACCACCACGAATACCACGCGCACGAAACCGGACCCCTTCGACACCGCCATCCTGGAGCCCAGGTAGCCGCCCACCATGTTGGAGGCGCCCAGGATCAGGCCGATCCCCCACAGCACGTGCCCGGTCGGGGCGAAGAGCGCCAGTGCGCCCAAGTTGGTGGCGAGGTTGGCGATCTTGGCCTTGGCCGAGCCGTCAAGGAAGCTGTAGCCCAACACGCCCACCAGGGCGATCACCAGGAAGGATCCGGTACCTGGTCCGAGCAGCCCGTCGTAGAAGCCGATCACCACGCCGATGCCGCAGGCCAATCCATAGTGGCGCCACCCCAGGTGCTTCAGCCTGGTGTTCAGGCCGGAGCCCTTCTTGGCCAGGGTGAAGCACAGCACCAGGATCAGGGCCGCCACGATGACGGGCTTGAAGACTTCCGCCGGGAGCAGCGTCGCCACGGCGGCGCCTCCGAAGGAGGCTGCGGCCGCGCAGAGCGCCAGCGGAAGGGCCGTGCGCAAGTCGGGATGCACTCGTCGGGCATAGGTCACCGTGGACGTGGCAGTGCCGAACACGGACCCCATCTTGTTGGTGGCCAGTGCCTGCACCGGGGAGATCCCCGGCACCAACAGCATGATGGGCAGCTGGATGAGCCCTCCCCCACCCACCACGGCGTCCACCCAGCCGGCCAGCAGGCCACCCACGATGATGAACGCGAGCGTGGTGGGTTCCAGACCGTCCCAGCCGGCACCGGAGAGGGTGCCGGCTGGGGCGGAGGCGGCCTGAAGCGCGGAGGCCGCCTGAAGAGTGGAGGAGAGGATCACCGGGCGCCGGCGGCGCCGGCCACCTGGGCCACGACATCGGCCAGGGCCACCTCGGCGGAGGTGCCGGGTGCACGGTCCTTGCCCTCGACGACGCCGTCCGCGACCCCACGGCCCACCACCACAGCGGTGGGGACGCCGATGAGTTCCGCATCCTTGAACTTCACCCCGGCGGAGACCTTGGGGCGGTCGTCCAACATGACGTCGAGACCGGCGGCCTCGAACTCGTTGGCGAGCTTCTCCGCGGTGGTGTTGAGCTCCTCGCCCTTGCCTGCCACGAGCACCACGACATCGGCCGGGGCCACGGCGGCGGGCCAGGCGAGGCCCTTGTCGTCGTGGTGGGACTCGGCGATGGCTGCGACGGCACGGGTCACTCCGATGCCGTAGGAGCCCATGGTGACGGTGACGGCCTTCCCGTTCTGGTCCAGGACCTTCAGGCCCATGGCTTCCGCGTACTTGCGCCCCAGCTGGAAGATGTGACCCATCTCGATGCCGCGGGTGGTGGAGAGCGGACCGGAGCCGTCAGGCGCCGGGTCGCCGTCGCGCACCTCGCAGGCTTCGACGACGCCGTCCCAGGTGAAGTCGCGCCCGGCCACCAGGCCGTAGACGTGCTTGCCCGGCGCATTGGCGCCGGTGATCCAGGTGGTGCCGGAGACCACGCGGGGATCCACGAGGAAGGGCAGCTTGGTGGCGGACTCGGCGCCGAGGACGGGTTCGTCCAGGCTCACGCCGGGGCCGATGTAGCCCTTGACCAGCCCGGGGTGCTTCTTGAGGTCCTCATCGGTGGCGGCGTCCACCGACACCTCACCGGAGATGCCGAGGTGCTCACCGATGGTGGCCTCTGAACGCTTCAGGTCCACCTGGCGGTCGCCGGGGACACCGATGACGGCGATGACGCGCTCACCCTCCGGGGTGGTGACGGCCACCACCACGTTTTTCAGCGTGTCTGCCGCTGTCCAGGCGCGCTCCGGGTTGGGGTGTGCCTCGTTGGAGACGTTCACCAGCGTCTCGATGGTGGGGGTGTCCGGGGTGTCGTACACCTGCGCGGCCGGAGCGTCGGTGAAGTCGATCTCCTCCGGCACCACGGTGGTGACGGCCTCGACATTGGCGGCGAACCCGGCCGGGGACACCACGAAGGTGTCCTCGCCGATCTCGGTGGGGTGCAGGAACTCCTCCGACTTGGAGCCACCCATGGCGCCTGACATGGCGGAGACCGGGCGGACCGGCAGGTCGAGGCGCTCGAAGATCTTCAGGTACGCGGCGCGGTGGGCCGCGTAGGCCTCGTCCAGGCCCTCGTCATCCACGGTGAAGGAGTAGGAGTCCTTCATGATGAACTCGCGCCCACGCAGCAGGCCGGCGCGGGGGCGGGCCTCGTCACGGTACTTGGTCTGGATCTGGTACAGGTAGAGCGGCAGATCCTTGTAGGAGGAGTAGAGGTCCTTCACCAGGAGCGTGAACATCTCCTCGTGCGTGGGCGCCAACAGGTAGTCGGCGTCCTTGCGATCCTTCAAGCGGAAGATGTTGTCGCCGTATTCCTCCCAGCGACCCGAGGCCTCGTAGGGTTCCTTGGGCAGCAGGGCCGGGAAGTGGACCTCCTGAGCGCCGATGGCGTTCATTTCCTCGCGGACGATGTTCTCCACCTTGGCCAGGACCTTCAGACCCAGCGGCAACCACGTGTAGATACCTGGGGCGGCGCGGCGGATGTAGCCGGCGCGGACCAGCAGCTTATGGCTGTCGACCTCGGCTTCTGCCGGGTCATCGCGCAGAGTGCGCAGGAACAGGGTGGAGAGGCGGAGCACCACGGGGCATCCCTTTCGTACGACACCGGTGTGCCCGGTGCCGTGGACGTGTGTCATGACGATGGTCCGCGCGCGGCGTGGACCTCAGAAGATTCTACCGGCGCGCGACACCGCCGGGCGCCCACCGTCAGAACAAGACGGTTGCGAACTCCCCCACCTGCCGGAAGCCGACACTCCGGTAGGTGCGTAGGGCACGCTCGTTGTAGTCGTTCACGTACAGGGAGGTGGTCGGCGCGACCGTCAACGCGAGCGCGATCACGTCTGCCATCCGGGATTCGGCCAGTCCCATCCCGCGCCGGTCCGGGTGCATCCACACCCCTTGGATCTGTGTGACACGGGGGGTCACGACTCCCAGCTCGGCCTTGAACAGGATGCGGCCTGCAGCGTCGGTCTCCACCAGCGCATGACCGGCCCGGACCATCCAATCCACCCGCTGCCGATATGCGGCCTCCCCGTTGGCGAACGGCGAATAGCCCAGTTCCTCCTGGAACATGGCAACGCACGCAGGCAGGAGCGCCTCACCGTCGGCCGGCCATGCCCGCCGCACCAAACCGACGCGGGCGTCGTCCGGCACGGAATCGGCGACCATCAGCGGCTGGTGCTCACGGACGGCGAAGGCACGCTGCCGTCCACGAGACAGCTCGCCCCACAGCGCCAACGTGGCCTCGCGCGGACCGAAGACGGAGGCGAAGCGGCGATGCAGACCCAACAGGTGGCGGCCGAAGGCCGCGGCGTCCTCCACCGTGCATTCCACCGGGACCACATTGGAACCCACCCAGCAGGCTGCTTCCATCTGACCGACGTCGTTGAACCGTCCCAGATAGAAGGAACCCGATGAACCACCCGCGCTGCGGTCATCCGTCAGCTGCGAGTCCACGAACGCGTTCGCCACCGGGTCCCGGTCCACGAGCGCGCGCAGAAAGGCGGTGTCAGACGTGTTCAGGCGCCTGACACCGTCCACCGAGGATCGGTGCCTGCCGGGCAGTCCCCAGCGCATGACGGACACTTGGCGAGGACCGGATCAGGCGTAGTGCGCCAACTCGCCCGTAGCGGGCGTCCATTCCCGCACGGTCACCAAGTCGATGACGCCGGCCTCTGCGAACGGGTCCTTCTCCAGCGAGGCGGAGACGGCCGCGGAGTCGGGGGCCTGGAAGATCAGCATGGCTTCCTCGGAACCGATGGGGCCGGCTGCCACCAGCTTCACGTTGCCGCTGGCCTCGGACCCGTCCAGGCCGGCAAGCCAAGCGCGGTGAGTGGGACGGACCTCGTCGCGGGTGGACGCGGAGCCGTCGGCGTAGAGGTAGTCGATGCGAAAGAGACTCATGCGCTCCAGCCTAACCGTCCTCACTCCTCATGACGCGAATGCGGTCTACCCCAGGACCACCGGTTTGACGATGTCGGCATAGATCAACAAGGCACCCATGGCCAGCAGGGCGACGGCCACCACGTAGGTCACCGGCAGCATCTTGCTCATGTCCACCGGCCCCGGGTCCTTGCGTTTGAAGAGCTTGTTGTACCGCTTCCGCAGCCCTTCCCAGAGTGCCCCGATCACGTGGCCACCGTCCAACGGGGTCAGCGGGATCAGGTTGAAGACGAACAGGGCGATGTTGAGGCTGCCGAGCAAGGACAGGTAGGTCGCGATCTTGTCCTTGACGGCCACACCATCCATCGCGGTGACGTCGCCGGCGATGCGGCCCACACCCACCACGGACATGGGTCCATCGGGATCCCGCGGCTCGGTACCGAAGGCCGCCTTCGCCACCGACACCAACCGAGCGGGCAGGTCCACCACGATGCGCCCCACATTGGTCACGTTGTCCCACACGAAACCGGGCACCGCCGTGACCGGTTCCTGCAACGTCTGCACTTGGGAACCGATGCCTGCGAAGCCGACCTCGGCTGATCTCGTGGTTCCGTCCGCCTTGGTCTCCACCCGCCCGAACTTGTCGGTCACAGGCCGCTGCATGGCCACTGGTTCCATGGTGGTGGTGTGACTCTCACCATCGCGCACGTAGGTGACCTGCATCTGCTTGCCGGCGCTGACCTTGATCTGCTCCGTCAGTGCGTCCCACCCGCGGGTGCCGACGGCCTTGCCGTTGACCTTGACGATCTTGTCTCCGACGCGGAGTCCTGCAGCGTAAGCGGGGCCTGCGGGATCGCCCTCCTGGCAGGTACCGGCGTCCGCATCCGTGAGGCCGCGTTCCTGCTGCTGTTCCGTGGTGAGCACGCACTGGTAGATCTCCCCCACCTTGTTGGTGGGTGTGGCGGTACCGAAGCCGCAGAGCACGATCGTGAAGATCACGAAGGCCAGCAGCAGGTTCATGGTGGGTCCGCCCAGCATGATGATGACCCGCTTGTAGATGGGCAGCTGGTGGAAAAGGCGGCCGTCATCCTCCGGCCGGATCTGTTCCCCCTCCACCTGTTTGGCCTCGTCGGCCAGCTGCTGGAACATTCCCGTCCGGCTGGAGCGTTCCTTGCCGTCCTTGGCCGGTGGGTACATGCCGATCATGGAGATGTAGCCGCCCAGTGGAAGCAGCTTGATGCCGTACTCCGTCTCCCCCTTCTTCTTGGAGAAGATGGTGGGGCCGAAGCCGATCATGTACTTGGGTACACGCAGTCCGAACTTCTTGGCCGGGAACAGGTGGCCCAGCTCATGCAGAGCAATGGAGAGCCCGATCCCGACCAGCATGATGAGCGCGCCGATGACGTACGCCAGAGCCGTCATGAGTGCTCCGCCCGACTGCTGATACGTCCATTCATCCGGGCGCGGCCGCCCTCGCCCCTACGGGGAAACACCGAGCCGCAGCTCTTCACCAACAATTTCTGCACAATGCAGCAGTCTTCCACCCGTGCCTGTCCAGTTCCTGAGCCCACGCCGGAGGGGACACCGACGAGCCGGTACGCTGGGGACGAGGTCGAAAACCCGACCAGCATGCCCCGAGACCAGGAGGCCCACCAGTGCAGCCCCGCCCCGTAGAGACCGGCGACCTGGACCGATTCTTCGTCCAACAGCTAGACCCCGAAGCCAACGAGATGGCCGCCTTCACAGCCAAGAACCCCTCGGACCGCGGCGTGTTCAACTACCACTGGGGCCTCATGCTGCGCGACCCACAGACCGTGGTGCGCACCATCGAGGTGGACGGCGACGTGGCCGGCTCCATTGTGCTCTACCCCAACGAGGGCGTGCCGGAGCTCAGCTTCTGGACCGACCGCAAGTACTGGGGTCAGGGTGTCACCACCGCTGCCGTGGACGCCATCCTCCAGGAG
>NZ_JALAGT010000139.1 GCF_022712295.1 Galactobacter sp. | reverse complement strand
GGTCGGGGTGGTGGACGTGTAGGAGACCTGGACGACGGGCAGGGGGGCGGTGTCGGGCGCGGTGGACATGTAGCGATCGTAGGGAGCGCCAATAACTTACGACCAGTGCAACTTTTGGTCATGGTATACGGTTAACGTATGGACTGGAATCTCCGCGAACTGCGCTATCTGGTGACCGCTGCAGACTATGGATCCTTCACCGACGCAGCCGAGGTGCTGCATGTTTCGCAGGCCTCGGTGTCACGGACCATCGCGGCGTTGGAACGTAGCGTCGGAGAGCAACTGTTGAGGCGTAGCGCACGCGGTTGCGAGCCCACACCGACCGGCGGCCAGGTTCTCGAGACGGCGAAACGCCTGCTGGCGGAAGCCAAGAGGTTCGACGAGAGTGTGCGCAATCGCGACCGCGTCCTGCGGCTCGGGTACGCGTGGGCGTGTCTGGGCAAACACACCGCCCCGTTGCAGCGCCGGTGGAAGGCAGAGGTGGACGCACCTGACGGTATTTCGTTACGGCTGACCCGTCAGCCGACCGCAACCTCGGGACTGGCCGAGGGACTGTGCGACGTCGCCGTCATGCGCACGCCGCTGCACGACGACCGCTTTGAGTCCGCTGTGGTCGGGCTGGAGCGGCGTGTGGCCGCCTTCGCCGCTGACGACCCGCACTGGGCGCGCCGACGCAGTCTCACCCTGGATGAGGTGGCCACCCGGACGGTGGCCACCGACCGGCGCACCGGAACCACGGACGAATCGCTGTGGGCCGGACACGACCGGGCGCCGCAGATGCTGGTGCAGACCGGGGACGTGGAGGAGTGGCTGGATACCATTCAGTCACAGGAGGCGGTGGGGGTCACTACGGAGGCCACGGCGCACCATCACCGCAGGCCGGGCGTGGTGTATCGGCCGCTGAAGGACGCACCGCGCATCGGGGTGAAGCTCGTCTGGGCCAAGGCAGCGCCCCCGCCCGGACTGGAGAAGATGATCACCATGGCCACGGAGCTGTACTCCGACAAATGACGTCTCACGCGTAGTTCCGCAACTCCAGGTGGAAGTCCAGAGCTTGTTGGTCCAACTCGATGCCGTAGGCCTCCAAGTACGGTTCGCGCCAGCCGGAGCCGAAGTTGAAATCCACCGACCACAGCGCTGCAGCGAGGTCGGCCCAGACGTCGGCCACCCCGAGCAAAGCCAGATCCACGAGGGCCCGAGGCTCGCCTCGGTCATCGAGGAGTGTGTTGGGCAGGCAGGCGTCGCCGTGGGCCACCACCATTGGCGCATCGACCACAGGCCCGACGGCAGGTGACCGGCGAAGATGGTCCGGCACCTCGGCGCCGGCGGCCCTGGCCGCCGCGACCCGAGCCTCTACGGACCAGTCGAAGGGGCACGTGGCCGGGTCAACGGCGTCGTGCAGTGCGCGCAGCGCCCTGGCTCCGGCCTGGATCGCGATCTCGGGGCGGCCAAGCCAGTTCTCGGAGACCACGGAGGCATAGGGGAGAGTCTCGGTCACGAGCCACTCGTGGGTCGCGTCGCTACCGTGGTCCACGACTCGGGGGACGGTCAAGCCGGTGCCCTGCAGGCGGGGGAGGAGCCAGGTCATCCGGGCCACCTCATCCGCCATGCTGCTCTCGGGATTGAGCGGGCCGTACTTGATGTGCAGTTCCGGGGCAGCGGAACTTGTGACCGTTGGGCCGCCCGCGCGGAAGGTGACACCGCCCAGGGCGTTGACCCACACGGGGACGAGGTTCCGACCTTCAGCGAGCTCGGCGACGCGGCCCGGGACGGGGTGATCTGGGGGCGGTGTGGACATGCCTCCATCCTCCTCGCGCTCTCGGAACTGCACCCTGCTTTCGGACCCGAGTCAGGGGTTCGGGGGTCGTGGATCCGAGACCGAGGAATAATCTG
Source organism: Galactobacter sp. (assembly GCF_022712295.1). Classification (GTDB taxonomy): domain Bacteria; phylum Actinomycetota; class Actinomycetes; order Actinomycetales; family Micrococcaceae; genus Galactobacter. The sequence goes on along the minus strand of NZ_JALAGT010000139.1, from coordinate 11,612 downwards.
CAGGCGTCGTCGTGGTCGTATGCTACACCCAGTGCGCACACAGGCTGTTCCTCACTTGAGTACATAGCGTTGCGTGGCATGAACTGTCCCGTAGATGGCACCACCCTGTTGATGAGCGAGCGCCAAGGGATCGAGGTCGACTACTGCCCCGAGTGTCGGGGGATCTGGCTCGATCGAGGTGAACTCGACAAGTTGCTGGACCGAGCCCGGGCCGAGGGCGGCCGCCAAGGCGATGCCGTGCAGTCGTGGGATCCACGCGGGCGCCGCCGTGGTGATGATGACGATGACCGTCGTAGCCGTGACCGATACGACGGCGATCGGCGCGGTGATTCCAGGGGCTACCGGCGCAAGAAAAAGGAAAGCCCGTTCGAGTTTCTAGGTGACATCTTCGGCTAGGCGTCTCTAATGGGTTGATGTAGCGCCTGCCGGGTTGGAGCCGATCGCGGGCAAGAATAGCCCCCGAGATCCGTGTGATCCCGGGGGCTTCGTGTAGGGCGGGTGGGGCTTGAACCCACGACCCAAGGATTATGAGTCCTCTGCTCTGACCGACTGAGCTACCGCCCCAGCCTGACCATTCTATCGGCACCAGACCGTTGATCGGTCCCAGCGGTTCCGTCACGGAGCGGCGATGATGACGACGTTGCCGTGATCATCTTTCTTGTATCGGTCGGCCTTGTACGTGAATTCGACTCCGAGCACGGCGAACTTGCGGTTCTTCCCTGCCGAGACCCGCTCGCATTGAGCCGGGTCCACGGGGATCGGGTGTTCCCAACCGCGGGCCTGGCCGGAAGGCTGGCGTTTGGAGGCGAAGAAATACTCGCCGGAAGCTACGTCGGCCCTGGAGAGCTGGGCTTCATTGCCATTGCACTGGACCAGGAGACTCTCGATAACGCTGGGCAGGCGGTTCTGAACTAGGAGTCCCCACTGGCCTCGGACAATGACCCAGTCGACATGAACACGGTCGCCCAAATCGGACACTTCCTTGCGTTCCGCCCTGGCTCGCTCGCGTTCGCGGTCCTTGAGATCCTTGAAACCCACCACAAGGGTAAAAGCACCGGCTACTGCGGCCAACGCCATGATCCAGTTAGGTATGAGGGTGCTCCAGAGTTCCATGACACCAATATCAACAGTCGAAGATATAGTTTGACAAGAGATGGACTTGCTCGTGCAACGAGGGGGATCTGGACCGGGCGCCGGTAAGCCACCCGCCCTGATCGAGACATTCTGGTCGTGGGTCATTAAGTGGAACCTGTGGCATCCTGACGTGCTCTACCCCACCGCTTACGATGGGCAATAGCGAATGCACGGTGTGGCATCGGACCATCGCGGGTAGTGCCACGAGGCTGCTGGAGTTCGTGAAGGGCTAAACGTTGGGCCTGGCCGATGTCGTCGGTACCGGCTCACAGAACAAACAACGAGAAGGAGACGACGGTGCCGGTTTCCGACCAGGGAAGTCCAGCGGGGAACGCACGGAAGTCCTTGGGGCTGCGCGACATCGCCAAGCTGGCCGGTGTCTCCCATCAGACCGTCTCTCGCGTACTCAACGATCACCCCAACACCTCGGCGGCAACGCGGGCCAAGGTCATGAAGGTCGTGGAGGAGAACAACTACCGGCCCAGTCGCGTGGCCCGAGCCTTGGCCACCAGCCGTCACCAGCGCATCGGCGTCGTCGTGGAAGGGGTGGGGCAGGCCGGGCCGGCCTCGACCCTGCGCTCCATCGAGTCCGCGGCCTTCAGCAGGGACTACACCGTGTCCACGTTGTCCGTGGGGGATGGGTTGACGGTGTCGGAGGCCGCGGAACACCTCATGGACCACGGAGTGGATGGCCTGATCGTCATCGCGCCAAGAGTCGTGACCGTGCGCAGGCTTCTGGAGCGCAAACTCCAGCTCCCGTACGTGGTGGTCAACGCGGAGCGACCCGAGGCGGCCTCCACGGTCTCGGTGGATCAGTTCGACGGTGCGCGGCAGGCGGTTTCCCACCTGCTGGACGCTGGGCATCGCGTCATCATGCACATTGCCGGCCCGCTGGACTGGGCAGACGCCCGCGCCCGTGAGCGTGGCTGGCGGGACACCCTGGTGGCCAACGGCGCCCCGGTGGTGGAGCCGGTGGCGGGGGACTGGACCCCGGATTCCGGGTACGCCGCCGTGGCTCGAGTCCTGGCCCAGAAAGACTGCACGGCCGTGTTCGCGGCGAATGACCAGATGGCGTTGGGCCTGATCCACGGTTTGCACGACGCGGGCGTCCGAGTGCCGCAGGACATGTCCGTTGTGGGCTTCGACGACCTGCCGGAGTCGGCCCACTACCTGCCTCCGCTGACCACCATCCGGCAGGACTTCGCCGCGTTGGGTTCCTCCGCCGTGGGATCGCTGCTTGACCAGGTGGAACACCCCGGCAGGGAGGTCCCCGGGGTACGGGTGCGCCCTCGGTTGGTGGTGCGCTCCTCGACCGGCCGCCCGCGGTCGTAGCTCCGCTTCGCCGACGCGATCCGAAGTTTTGCGACCCGGCCCGGGTCGGTGGACGCAGGCGTAGTCGGTGGCCGTGAATCCAAACTCTGTGAGCCGAAACTTTTTTCGGAACCGGCTTGACACGCCCTGCGCTGTGACCGGTAACATCTATTCCGGCCGGTGAGACGCATCACTCACGGCGAGTGCGACGACGCACATTCACACCAGGAGGAACCCCAATGGCGAAGTTCAAATCCTTGCGCGGTATCGCGGCAGTGGCCGCTACCGGTGCACTTGCCCTCGGCCTTGCAGCATGCGGCGGTGGCGGAAACAGTGGCTCTGACGGCGACCTGACCGTCGGCTTCGTCGCGGTCGGCCCCGAGGGCGGCTGGCGCGACGCCAACGAGAACGATGTGAAGTCCGCCTTCAAGGACGCAGACATCACCCTCAAGTACTCGCCCTCCAACAAGGGCGACCAGAACTCCCAGATCAGCGCCTTCTCCTCCTTCGTGGATGAGGAAGTCGACGCGATCGTCCTGTCCGCCACCGAGGCCACCGGCTGGGAGAAGTCCCTGAAGGAAGCCAAGGATGCAGATATCCCGGTGATCCTGCTGGACCGCGGCATCGAGCCCGACGAGGACAGCTTGTACACCTCTCACATCGCCCCGGACAACGTGGGTATCTCCGAGAACGTGGCCAAGTACTTCAACGAGCAGTTCCCTGACGGCGCCAACTACGCGGTGCTGGAAGGCCCCCCCGGGCTCTCCGTGGTCAACGACCGCAACAAGGGCTTCAAGGCCACCATCGCCAAGAACATGAAGCTCGTGGACTCCCAGACCGCAGAGTGGTCCACCGAGAAGGCCAAGTCCGTCTTCGAGACCATGCTGAAGTCCAAGAAGAACGACATCCAGTTCGTCTTCGCTCAGAACGACGAGATGGGCCTCGGCGCCGCACAGGCAGTCAAGGAAGCCGGTCTGACCCCGGGCAAGGACGTCAAGATCGCGACCATCGACGGCACCAAGCCGGCTCTGGAATCACTCGAGAAGGGTGAGCTCAGCTTCGTTGGTGAGTACAACCCGCTCTTCGGCGAGCAGGCCGTGGATGCAGTGAAGAAGGCTGTGGACGGCGAGGACGTCGACAAGCAGATCGTCATCGAGTCCGAGGTCTTCGATTCCCCGGAGGCAGCCAAGAAGGCCCTCCCGGATCGCAAGTACTGAGTCGAACTCCCGTGCGGCATCGGGGTCATGCGTTGTCCTGACCCCGATGCCGTGCCACGTTCAAGAAGAGGCCATCACCCGGGCGTCTCCGCGCCCGTGTGAGGAGCCCGCAGGCGGGCATGAAGGAAGAGGCAAGGATGCCAACATCGCAACCAGTGGTCCGGATGACCGGCATCACGGTGGAGTTCCCCGGGGTCAAGGCCCTGGACAATGTGGGACTCACACTGTGGCCCGGCGAGGTCCACACCATCATGGGGGAGAACGGGGCAGGCAAGTCCACCCTGATCAAGGCCCTCACCGGCGTCTATGGAATCGACGCGGGCGTCATCGAGGTGGACGGTCAGCAGGTCAGCTTCACCGGACCGGGCGACGCCCAGTCCTCCGGGGTCGCGACCGTGTACCAGGAAGTCAATCTCTGCGACAACCTCACCATCGGTGAGAACGTGATGCTCGGCAACGAGATCCGCGGGGGCTTCGGCATCAACTGGCGAAAGACCCATGAGCGTGCCCGCCTCATCCTGGGTGAGATGGGTCTGTCTCACCTGGACACCCATGCGCCGCTGTCCTCACTGGCCTTGGCCGTGCAGCAGCTCGTGGCGATCGCCCGCTCCCTCGTCACCGACACCAAGGTGCTGATCCTCGACGAGCCAACGTCCTCCTTGGACGCCAACGAGGTCGAGGTGCTCTTCAACGTGATCCGTGACCTGCGCGATCGCGGTGTGGCCATCCTCTTCGTCTCCCACTTCCTGGACCAGGTCTACGAGATCAGCGACCGGCTCACGGTACTGCGCAACGGCAAGTACATTGCCGAGCACCTGACGGCGGAGATCCCTCGCCAGGCGCTGATCGCGGAGATGATCGGCAAGGATCTGACCGAACAGGACGATGCCCCCACCGCGGAGCGAGTGGCCGGCGAGCACGAGGACTTCATGGTCCTCACCGGTTCGGGCGCCAAGGGCATCATCAATCCCACGGACCTGACCCTGAAGAAGGGTGAGGTCATGGGCTTCGCCGGCCTGCTCGGCTCCGGCCGTACGGAGCTGGCCCGCATCATCACCGGTGCCGACAGCGCGGACACCGGCACCATCACCGTGAACGGCGAGTCGGTCAAACTGCGTTCGCCCCGTACCGCCATCGCCAACCGCATCGCACTGACGTCGGAGAACCGCCGCGACGAGGGCATCATCGGTGACCTGACCGTCCGCGAGAACCTGGTCCTGGCCGTCCAGGCCAAGCGTGGCTGGTTCCGTCGTGTGCCCAAGCGGGAGGCCGACGAGATCGTGGACAAGTACATGGCTCGGCTCAACGTCCGCCCCGCGGACCCGGACCGGCCCATCAAGAACCTTTCCGGTGGCAACCAGCAGAAGGTGGTGCTTGGCCGCTGGCTCGCCACGGCACCCGAACTGCTGGTGCTCGATGAGCCCACCCGTGGCATCGACATCGGCGCCAAGACCGAGATCTCCAACCTGATCCTGGAACTGGCCGAGGGCGGAATGTCCGTGGTCTTCATCTCCTCGGAACTCGCCGAGGTGGCCCGTCTGAGCCACCGCATCACCGTCCTGCGAGACCACCAGGTCATCGCGGAACTCGAGAACGGGCCGGACGTGACTCCGGCCAGCATTGTGGCCGTCATCGCCGAAGAGGCCGAGCCGGTCGCAGACCTGGACGCGGCCGTCGACGCGGTGGACGAGAAGCCTGACACCGAGAACCAGGCCACCGACAACGCGGAAAAGGAGGCCTGAGCCATGACTGCACTCAAGAATCTTTTTGCCCGTCAGTACGTGTGGGCACTCGTGGCCCTGATCGTCCTTCTCCTGATCGACGTGATCAAGGACCCGGGATACCTGGCCATCAGCTCGAACTCGTCCGGTGATCTCTCCGGCAACCTGATCGATATCCTGCGTCAGACCGCACCGATCCTGATGATCGCCGTGGGTATGACACTGGTCATCGCCACCGAGGGTATCGACCTCTCCGTCGGTTCCGTCATGGCCGTGGCAGGTGCCGTGACCATGCAGTTCCTGTCCTCAGCGGACAACACGGTGGGGGCTGCCTTCACCGCACTCGGCCTGGCCTTGTTGGTCAGCCTGGCGCTTGGCCTGGTGAACGGCATTCTGGTGGCCTGGGTAGGACTCCAGCCGTTCATCACCACCCTGATCATGATGCTCTCCGGCCGCGGTATCGCCCGTGTCATCACCGGCGGGCAGAACACGGCTGCCGAGAACGATCTGGTCAACTGGATCGCCAACGGCCGCGTCATCGGTTTCCCCGTGGTGACCATCATCGCCGCGGTGATCGTGGTCATCGTGGCCCTCTTGGTTCGCCGTACGGCGTTGGGCATGATGATCGAATCCTTGGGCATCAACTCCAAGGCCTCCCGACTGCTCGGTATCCGCCCCAAGCCGCTGCTGCTGACCGTGTACGCCCTCTCCGCACTTCTGGCGGGTATCGGCGGTATCTTCTCCACGGCTTCCGTCATGACCGTCGAGGTCTCCCGTACGGGTCTCGACCTCGAGATGGACGCCATTCTGGCCGTGGTGGTCGGCGGTACCTCACTGGCCGGCGGCAAGTTCTCCATCGCCGGTTCAGTGATCGGCGCCCTGCTGATCACCACCCTGAACAAGACCGTGGTGTTCCTGTCCATCCCCTCCACCGCCACTCCGGCCTTCAAGGCCATCGTGATCGTGGTGGTCTGCCTGCTGCAGTCCCAGCGGGTGCGCTCCTGGCTCAAACGCAAGAGACGGCCGTCACCGACGCCGCCCACGCTGCCGAGCACCGACGGCGAGGTCGTGACCGACGACGCCGAGCAGAAGACCCTGGAACCGGCCACAGTCGAGTCCCCAGCCGGTAGCGGCAGGCACGCGGCTGACGACGGCGACGCCACAGAACAGACGAAGGGGGAGCAGGCATGAGCACCGCGACCTTGAACGCCCCAGCCGCGGGCAGCAGCAAGTCGAGTTCCGGCTGGCTGAGCGCCCTACCGACCATCGCCTCGGTGGTCATCCTCATCCTGATGTTCGCCTACGGTCAGGCCTCCTACGGCAAGATCATCCAGGCGAGCACCCTCTCCAACCTCCTCATCGAGAACGCCCACCTGATCGTGCTGGCCCTGGGCCTCACGTTCGTGATCCTCACCGGTGGTATCGACCTCTCCGTGGGTGCCGTGGTCGCGGTGTCCTCGTTGACGGGTGTGATGATGGCCAACGCCGGCCTCCCCGTGTGGCTCTGCATCGTCGTGACGATCCTGATCGGATCGGCCTTCGGCACCATCTCCGGCATCCTCATCCAGTTCTTCAACGTGCAGCCCTTCATCGCGACGTTGGCGATGATGTTCCTGGCCCGTGGTATCGCCTCCATGATCTCCACCGACCCCCAGCGCCTGGACTATGAGTCCAGCTACCTGTGGTTCGGCGAGAAGATCAAGCTCAACGAGGGTGCGCTTCGCTCCAACGTCGTGAGCGTCACCCCCAGCTTGATCGTCATGATCGTGTTGGTGCTCGTGGCCTGGTGGGTCCTGAAGCGCACCCGCACGGGCCGCACGGTCTACGCCATCGGTGGTGCCGAGAACTCGGCCCAGCTGATGGGCCTGCCCGTGGGGCGCACCAAGATGTCCGTCTACGTCATCTCCGGCACCCTGGCCGGTATCGCCTCGGTCATGTACACCTCCCGCCTGGGCACCGCTCAGAACATCACCGGTGTGGGCTGGGAGCTGGACGCCATTGCGGCAGTGGTGATCGGCGGAACCATGCTCACCGGTGGCTACGGCTTCGTGTTCGGTTCGGTGGTCGGAGCCCTGGTGCTCGGCGTGCTGAAGCTGCTGATCAGCCGTGACGGCACCGTGCCTCCCGAGGCCACCACCATCATCACCGGCGTCATCCTGCTGGTCTTCGTGCTGCTGCAGCGCGTGGTCAACCTGAAACGGAAAACCACATGAGCGCCGACATCATCGCGTCGGGTCGAGCCAGTCTCGGCATCGAGTTCGGCTCCACGCGCATCAAGGCCTGCCTGATCGGTGAGGACCACGAGGTGCTGGCCGTGGGGATCCACGACTGGGAGAACGACTTCGTGGACGGTCTGTGGACCTACCCGTCGGCGTCCATCGAGGCAGGTGCACGGGCGGCCTACGCCGATCTCGCGAGCACCGTGAACGACACCTACGGTGTAGCACTGACCAAGCTGCGCGCCGTGGCGGTCTCCGCCATGATGCACGGCTACCTCCCCCTGGATGGCGATGGTGAGTTGCTGGTTCCCTTCCGGACCTGGCGCAACACCAACACGCAGGAGGCGGCCGCCGCGCTGACCGAGGTGCTCGGCGTGAACATCCCGCTGCGTTGGTCCGTGGCCCACTTGGGCCAGGCCGTGCTGAACGGCGAGGATCATCTGCAGGACATCGCCACCTTCACCACGTTGGCCGGCCTGGTTCATCGCAAGCTCACCGGTTCCAGCGTGTTGGGGATCGGGGATGCCTCCGGCATGTTCCCGTGCGATGCCGACACGCGTGATTACGACGAGCCTCGCCTGGCCCGTGCCGATGCCTGGTTCGCGGAGCACGGTTTCACCACGCCGCTGAGGGATCTGCTTCCTCCGGTCGCGGTGGCCGGAGCGGACGCCGGTGCCCTCACCGAGGAAGGCGCGGCCTGGCTGGACCCCACCGGGCAGCTGCAGTCGGGCGCCCCGGCTGCGCCCGCAGAGGGTGACGCCGGGACCGGCATGGTCGCGACCGACGCCGTGGCCCCCCGTACGGGCAACGTCTCGGTCGGAACCTCCGTCTTCGCGATGGTGGTCCTCGAGGCCGCCCTGCCCAGCGTCCATCACGAGATCGACCTCGTCACCACGCCCTCCGGCGATGCCGTGGCCATGGTGCACTGCAACAACGGTGCGAGCGAACTCGCAGCATGGGCGGGCCTGCTGGGCCGCTTCGCGGACGCGATGGGCGCCCCGGCCGCTGCCGACGACGTCTTCGCGACGCTGCTGCGTGCCGCCATGGACGGCGAAGCGGATGCAGGCGGGGTGCTGGCCTACAACCAGCTCTCCGGTGAACCCGTCCTTGGCCTCGAGGCCGGCCGCCCCATGGTGCTGCGCACCCCGGGCTCCCGCCTGACTCTGGCGAACTTCGCCCGCGCCCAGCTGCACGGCGTCTTCGCCTCGCTCGCGGTCGGCATGCGAGTCCTCGCAGCAGACGGCGTGCGCATCGACACGCTGCAGGGCCACGGAGGCCTCTTCCGCACGTCGGGCCCAGCACAGTCCGTGCTCGCGGCGGCCGTCAACGCGCCCGTGGCCGTCATGGCCACGGCCGGTGAGGGCGGCGCCTGGGGCGCCGCCGTGCTGGCCGCGTACCGCGCGGCGCAGGTGGAGGCACCTGTGTCCGACGACGCGGAGGACCTGGCCGGGTACCTCACCCGGGCGGTCTTCGCCGACGCCGCGACCACCGTCGTCGACCCTGATCCCGAACTCGTGGCCGGCTACACCGCGTACCTGACGCGGTACGAGGCGGCACTGCCCGCCGAACGTGCCGCCGTCGGCTCGCTGTGACCGAGCCGAATCACCTGAGGAGCACATCATGACCGACTTTTCTGCGGCGACTCAACTCGCCATCGACGAGGTACGACAGCAGGTCTCTGACTTGCACCAGGAACTGACCCGCTACGGGCTCGTGGTCTGGACCGGCGGTAACGTCTCCGGACGCGTGCCCGGCGAGGATCTCTTCGTGATCAAACCTTCTGGGGTCTCCTACGACGAGCTCACACCGAAATCCATGATCCTGTGCACGCTGGACGGCGAAGTGGTGCCGGGTACGCCCGGGGCCGAGCGTCCCCCGTCGTCGGACACCGCGGCACACGCCTACGTGTACCGGAACATGCCGGACGTCGGGGGAGTCGTGCACACGCACTCCACCTACGCCGTGGCATGGGCCGCACGCGGCGAGGAGATCCCGTGCGTCATCACCGCGATGGCTGACGAATTCGGCGGACCCATCCCCGTTGGACCCTTCGCGATCATCGGTGATGATTCCATCGGCCGTGGCATCGTCTCCACGCTGACCGGTCACCGCTCCCGTGCCGTCCTGATGAAGGGGCACGGCCCGTTCACCATCGGCTCATCCGCCAAGGACGCCGTCAAGGCGGCCGTCATGGTGGAGGACGTGGCCCGTACCGTGCACATCGCCGCACAGTCCGGCCCGCTCACCCCCTTGCCGCAGGAAGCGATCGACAAGCTTTTTGCGCGCTACCAGAACGTTTACGGGCAGTCGGACGACGACCGTTTCGCAGACACCGCTTCGACATCCCAGGAGGACACCAACCATGGCTGAGACCACCAACCCCCTCGACGGTTACGAGGTCTGGTTCCTCACCGGTAGCCAGGGGCTCTACGGTGAAGAGACGCTTCGCCAGGTCGCCGAACAGTCTCAGGCGATCGCGTCGCAGCTGGACGCCGCCACCCCCGTGAAGGTGGTCTGGAAGCCGGTCCTGACCGACTCCTCCTCCATCCGTCGCGCGGCGCTCGAGGCCAATGCTGACGACAACGTCATCGGTGTCAGCGCCTGGATGCACACGTTCAGCCCCGCCAAGATGTGGATCGCCGGGCTGGACGCCCTGCAGAAGCCGCTGCTGCATCTGCACACGCAGGCTCACGCCCAGGCTCCCTGGGACGAGATCGACTTCGACTTCATGAACCTGAACCAGGCCGCCCACGGCGACCGCGAGTTCGGCTACATCGTCTCCCGCCTGGACGTTGCCCGCACCACCGTGTCCGGTCACGTCTCCGACCCGCGGGTGCAGGCCGAGGTCTCCGCCTGGCAGCGGGCGGCCGCCGGGCGTGCCGCGCTAGCCGGCATGAAGCTGGCCCGCTTCGGAGACAACATGCGCAACGTCGCCGTCACCGAGGGTGACAAGGTCGAGGCCCAGCGTCGCCTCGGCGTCGAGGTCAACACCTGGGGCGTCACCGAACTCGCCGACGCCGTGCACGCCGTGGCGGACGCCGACATCGACGCGCTGGTGGCCGAGTACGTCTCGCTCTACGACGTTGCCCCCGAGCTGCTGCCGGGTGCCGACCGTCACGAGTCGCTGCGATACGGTGCCGCCATCGAGCTCGGCCTGCGTTCCTTCCTGGAATCCGGCGGCTTCCATGCCTTCACCACCAACTTCGAGGACCTGGGCGAACTGCGCCAGCTGCCCGGCCTGGCCGTGCAGCGGCTCATGGCCGAGGGCTACGGCTTCGGTGCAGAGGGTGACTGGAAGACCGCGATCCTGGTGCGCCTGGCCCACGTCATGGGGACCGGATTGGCCGGGGGTGAGTCCCTCATGGAGGACTACACCTACGACCTGACTCCCGGTTCCGAGCTGATCCTGGGCGCCCACATGCTGGAGGTGGCGCCGTCCCTGACCGCGTCCAAGCCCAAGCTGGAGATTCACCCACTGGACATCGGCGACAAGGACGATCCGGTGCGCCTGGTGTTCGCCGCCGACGCCGGTCCGGGCCTGGTCGTCGCCCTGTCAGACATGGGCGACCGTCTGCGCCTGACCGCCAACACCGTGGACATCGTGGAGTCGCCCGCACTGCCCAAGCTGCCCGTCGGCCACGCCGTGTGGTCCCCGAAGCCCGATTTCGCGACCTCCACCACGTGCTGGCTGCACGCAGGAGCCGCGCACCACACCGTCATGACCAATCGCATCGGCGTGGACGTGTTCCGTGCCTTCGCGACCATGACCGGCATCGAGCTCGTGGAGATCGGCGAGGGCACCACCGTCCCCGGCTTCCTGAACGAGCTGCGCTACAACGACGCGATCGCCAAGCTCACCCGCTGACCTGAGTCGCTTCTTCTGGAGCGATGAGCAGGGCCCGCATCCTCGTGGAGGGTGCGGGCCCTGTTCGTTGTGCTGTGGCCGGTGTTGGGGAGTCAGTTGTGCCTGGTGCGGGGGTGTGAGGGCGGCGGAACTGACTCCTGAAATG
>NZ_JALAGT010000138.1 GCF_022712295.1 Galactobacter sp. | reverse complement strand
GGCCAGGGCTGAGGAATCGGGCCAAGCCCTCAGGCGTACGCCTCCGGGCTGACCTGGCCTTCGGCCAGCCGCCGCTTCAGCTCCCGCTTGGGCACGGGCGTGAACCCGGCCCGCAGGTGGAGGCGACGCGTCGCGCCGTCGGCCCTGTAGAGCGCGTAGCCGCGCTTGATGAGGAACAGCAGCGGCTTACGGTGCTCACGCACGTCGCGCACGAACCTGCTCACCGCTGTGACCAGCGGCGGCACGTCCACGTACCAGGCCACCACGTCGATCCCGGCCGCGCGCAGCGCGGGCAGCGCGGCGGCGGCGAACACGCCCTCGGCCACCAACGGGCCGTCGGCCATTTTCACAGTGTGAGTACCCACAATGGACGACGACGCGATGGAGTACTCGGGGACCTCAACCTCGCCGTCGTGGAGGAGTCGGCCTACGGCCGCCACAGCGGCATCCGTGTTCCACGTGCCGGGGTGATCCCAGTCGATCTCTCCGTAGGGAGTGCGCGGCAGCGGGGCGACCTCGTCCTCCGCGATCTCGCGGTAGAAATCGTCCAGCGACAAGGACGGACGGCCAAAGCGTTGTGCCAGATATGACTTACCTGACCCGGAAGCACCACCCAACAACACCAAGCAGGGTTTCGGGGACTCACGGGGCTGGGCACGGGATTCTGGCACGAGTGCCATTCTCCCACGTGAGACGATGTCACCCGTGACCACCGTCCTTGCTCCAGACCTGACTGACGCGCCACTTTCGTTGTTGGAGGAGAACGCAGGTGGGGATGCCGCGCGGGATCTGGATCGGCATGTTGACCTGCTGCGGCACGTGGGCCGTGGAGCGCGCGGGCCGCTGTTGCGACTGTATGTCCCCAACCCCACGTTGGCGTTCGGGCGCCGTGACGCTCGCCTGGACGGCTTCGATGCTGCATGGGAAACGGCGGCGTCGGCCGGGTTCACGCCGGTGATCAGGTCTGCCGGTGGCCGGGCCACGGCCTACCATCAGGGCACCTTGATCGTGGATCAGATTCAGCCTGACCCGGAGCCCATGCTGACCCACCAGCAACGATTCGCGATGTTCGGGGACCTCTTTGCCGACGCCCTGCGCACGGTGGGGGTGGATGCGCGCGTGGGGGAGATCCCCGGCGAGTACTGCCCGGGTGAGTTCTCCGTCCACGGCGTGGGCGCTGACGGAGTCCGCGTGAAATTGGTCGGCACCGCCCAGCGTGTGGTGGCCGGTGCGTGGCTCTTCTCGTCCGTGGTCGTGGTCAACGACGCCGCACCGCTGCGGTCCGTGACGGCGCAGGTCTACCAGGACCTGGGCATGGAGCTGGACCCGGCCACGGTGGGTGCGGTCGAGGATGTGACGAGCCCCCGCCCGTCCGCAGTGTCGGTGGCGGATGTGGCGGGGGCCGTCGTGGCGACCTGGGAGGCCGCGGGTTATCGCTTCGAGTGAGCCGGTGTGGTGCGTGCGGCTCAGTGGCCGCGGTCGATCCACTCCTGCAGGTGCGGGGCCTCGTCACCGATGCTGGTCTCATCACCGTGTCCGGTGAGCACGCGGGTCTCCGGAGGCAACATCAGCAGGTGATCCCGGATGGAGTCCACGATCGTGTCGAAGTCCGAGTAGCTGCGCCCGGTGGCACCCGGACCACCGTTGAAGAGGGTGTCGCCGCTGAACACCACGCCCAGGTCCGGCGCGTAGAAGCACGTGGATCCGGGGGAGTGACCCGGGGTGTGGATGGCCTGCAGGGTGGTACCAGCGACCTCGAACGTCTGCCCGTCGATGATGTCCTCATCCGGCGCCTGCTGGTGCACCTGGTCCCAGAGCACGCGATCAGCGGGATTCAGGCACACCGGAGCGTCGAAGCGGGCTCCGGCGTCCAGCGCCTGCCGTGAGTGATCGTCGTGGGCGTGGGTGAGCAGCACGGCCAGCACGTGGCGGTCTCCCACGGCCGTGGCGATCTTCTCCAGGTCGTGCGCCGGGTCGATGATGATGACGTGGGCGTCGTCTCCCACCAGCCAGACGTTGTTGTCCACCTCCCAGGTGCCACCGTCCAGGCTGAACGTGCCCGAGGTGACCACGTTCTCGATGTTGGCACTCATGCCGACGCCTCTGCGGCCTGCGGGATCTCCACGACGGACCGCAGGACCTTGCCCTGGCTCATCTTCTGGAAGGCCTCGTTGATCTCGTCCAGCTTGATGCGCTCGGAGACGAAGGCGTCCAGGTCCAGGCGACCCAGCTTGTACTGGTCCACCAGCTCGGGGAAGTCGCGGCTGGGCAGGCAGTCGCCGTACCAGGCGGACTTCAGGGAGCCGCCGCGACCGAAGACGTCGTCCAAGGGCAAGTCGATGCGCATGCCGGGGGTGGGGACACCCACCAGCACCACGCGGCCGGCCAGGTCGCGGGCGTAGAAGGCCTGCTCATAGGTTTCGGGACGTCCGATGGCCTCGATCACCACGTCGGCACCGAACCCGCCGGTGAGTTCGCGGATGGCCTCGACCGGATCCACCTCGCGGGAGTTGACGCCGTGCGTTGCCCCCAGTTTGAGGGCCTGGTCCACCTTGGCCTGATCGATGTCCACCGCGACGATGGTGGTGGCGCCGGCCAGCTTGGCGCCTTGGATAGCGGCCACACCCACGCCGCCGCAGCCGATCACCGCCACGGACTCACCGCGCTTGACCTCGCCCGTGTTCACGGCTGCACCGATGCCGGCCATCACGCCGCAACCGAGCAGGCCGACGGCGGCCGGATCCACGTCGTCCGCCACGGGCGTGCACTGGCCGGCGGCCACGAGGGTCTTTTCGGCAAAGGAGCCGATGCCCAGGGCGGCCTCCAACTCGGTGCCGTCCGTCAGCGTCATCTTCTGCGTGGCGTTGAAGGTGTTGAAGCAGTACTTCGGCTCGCCCTTGCGGCAGGCACGGCACTCGCCACACACGGCACGCCAGTTGAGGATGACGCGTTGGCCAACCTCGACCTCCGTGACGCCGGGGCCCACCTGGGAAACCACGGCGGAGGACTCGTGTCCAAGAAGGTAGGGGAAATTGTCGCCGATGCCACCGGTGGCGTAGTGGTAGTCGGTATGGCAGACGCCGCAGGTGAGGACGTCGACGACGACCTCGCCCGGCCCCGGATCGGGGATCACGATGTCCACGACTTCCACGGGTGCGTCCTTGGCGGGGGCGATGACGCCCTTGACGGTCTGAGGCACTTCGGCTTGCTCCTTCGCATTGATCAGTGGTGGGAGAACACAATCGTCTCTGGTCCTATCCGATCACGAATCCATGTTTCGGGACAGTGACAACCGCAGGCGATTTCTCGGTGTCCGATCCGGCGTGTCTGTGTCAGGCTTGGAGCATGTGCGGGCGATACGTGGTGGCCAGGGCTGCCGGAGACCTGATGGACGAGTTCGGTGCCGAGGACGGGCAGGAGGAGACCCTGCTGCGGCCCAGCTTCAACGTGGCTCCAACCACTGATGTGCCGGTGGTGCTGGAGCGTCTCGATGACGACGGATCAGCGCATCGTGAACTGCACGTGGCCCGGTGGGGGTTACTGCCCAGGTGGGCCAAAGACGCCTCGTTCTCCTCCCGTGCCTTCAATGCCCGCTCGGAGACGGTGGCGGAGAAGCCCACCTTCCGGACGGCCGTGAAGAAGACCCGCTGCGTGGTCCCGGCGGATGGCTACTACGAGTGGCTGGCGCCCGCCTCCAAAGGGGGCAAGAAGATCCCGCACTACATTCATCCCACCGACGGATCCTCGATCGCCTTCGCCGGCCTCTATTCGTGGTGGAAGGACCCGGAGACCCAGGAGTGGGTACTGACCTGTTCCATCCTGACCGGTCCCTCACCGGACCCGGACGCCGATGGCGTTCTCGGTGAACTGGGGCGCCTGCATGATCGCCTCCCGCTGGCACTGCCGGATGAGGCCGCCATCGCCGCCTGGCTCGACCCAAAGGCGACGGATCCGGAGTCCCTGGTGGAGGGGGTCCGGGCCCGTGCGTACGAGGCGGCGAGCGCCTGGGAGCTTCATCCTGTGGATGCGGCCGTGGGGAATGTGCGCAACAACGGGCCAGAGTTGATCGAGCCCGTTGCAGGCTTGTTCTAACCCAGCCTCGGGGTCCGGTCTGTTTTGACGCCGCGCACGTGCTGGTCCAGGAAGGCGATGAAGGTTTCGTACCAGACCTGAGCGTTTCCGCGGCCCAGGATCCAGTGGCCCTCGTCGGGGAAATAGAGGTAGCGGTGACGCGTCCGCCCGTCGGCATCGCGCGGCGTGGCGGAGAAGGTGTTGAGGTCGTACCAGAGGGCGTGCCCCTGGGCGATCGGCACCCGGTAGTCCTTGTCGCCGTGGATCACTAGCATGGGCACCACAATGTCCTTGACCGAGTCCTTGGGGTTGTAGGTGGCGTTCTGGAGGCGCATCGAGGACTCCCACCCGGCATTGTCCGTGGTGTGGCCCATGGATTCGGTGTCCCAGAGGGAGGCATGGGTGACCACGCAGCGGAAGCGATCGCCGGTGTGGCCTGCCACCCAGTTGGACATGTAGCCGCCATAGGAACCGCCGGAGAAGGCGGTGCGGGTTTCATCGATGTCGCCGCGGGCGACCGTGGCGTCGGTGAGCGCCAAGATGTCGGTGAACGGGGCTCCGCCGAGTTGATGCTGCCCGCGGTCGATCATGTGCTGGCCGTAGCCGGTGGAGATCGCGGGATCGGGCATCAGCACGGCGTAGCCCGCAGCGACGAACGGATTCGGGTTCCACCGGTAGGTCCAGGCGTTCCACGAGCCCCAGGGCCCGCCGTGGGCGAACACCACGAGCGGGTGGGGTCCGTCGCCGCTTGGCACCCGCAGCCAGGCGCGCAGCGCCGTGCCGTCCTCCGCCGTAGCGGTGACCTCGGTCAGTGTGCCGGTCTGCTCGGGCTGGGCGGCAGGGTTGGGGAGCTCGGTGACCTGTCCCGTCGTGGGATCGATGGCCACCGGATGCGGCGCCACGTCAATGCCCGACGCCGTCGCCACGATCCGTCCGCCACTCACCTGCGCGCCGGAGAAGGTCAGGTTCTGGCCGGGTCCGCCGGCCAGCCGCCGCGGTGCGGCGTCGGTGGTGGTGCCGATCCAGACCGAGCCGCGCCCCTGATCGTCCGACGTCGCCACCACGGTGGTGTCGTCCAGCCAGGTGGGGTCGATCCAGAAGTCGTGCTCGGGCCAGAGGTCGGTGGCCTCACCTGTGGCGAGGTTCAGCACCTGCGTCCGTGAGGCGAGGGATTGGGTCTGCGTCCACACGCTGGAGCGATCCACCAGCGCGTGCGTTCCGGCGGGGTTGAAGTCCCCGCCCCAGTACTCGGTCTTCGCCGTGGTTTCGAGGAGGAGCTGTGGTTCGGTGCTGCCCGCGAGGTCCAGCAGGTACAGGAACGGGAAACCGATCAGGTCATCGCGGGAATCATTCATGGTGACCAGAGCATGGGCACCGGTGCGGTCCACAGACCAGCCGCTGAGTCGGCCAGCCGGCATCGGGAGGTAGGCAAACTCACCGAGACCGCCGTCGTTGTTCAGCTCCGCGACGGCGAGCACCGTGCGGGAAGGGCCAAGATCCGTGTTCCAGTAGCGCGTGGGGAACTCGGAGTGCAGGGCAGCGGTGACCTTGGCGTCCTTACGCTGCTTGGACAAATCCTTGTGCTCGTCCTCGTTGGCGGCCTGCGAGTGCACCTCGAGCTCCGCGATCAGGCGCCGGGTCCCGTCCTCGGCGGTGATCAGTTCCAGGGTGCCGAAGCCGCCGGGTCGGGAGGCCAGTTCGCGGGCCTCGCCACGTGGGGGAAGCGCCCAGAGCTGGGCGTCGTCGGAGGATTCCCCGTCCTCGCCGACTCGTTTGGCGGTGAAGTAGGTGGTGCCGTCCTCGGCGAGCGCCACGGATCCAACGGAGGCGTTGCCGCGGGTGAGGGGGAGAAGGCTACCGTCGGTCAGTTCCACGAGTTCGGTGCGGTAGGCGTTGCCCTTGGCATCCGGTCGGGAGACGCCGAGGACCACGCGTCCGTCAGGGGTGGAGTGCAGTCCCGCGAGGCGGGGGGCGTCGAGGAGTTCGGTGATGGGCGTCTGGGCGGTGGCCGGGGCCGACGCGGAATCGCTGTGAGGTGCCATGACTCACATCCTGCCACTTTGAACGCAGGTGTGAAACGACTCTTTCAGTGTTTCTGCCAGTGGGGGCGCGAGTGGGCCCCGGCGTTGGGTTCATCAACCTCAACGTTGGCGCGATCTCGATCGTCGGCGGGAAAGGCCCATTTGCGCCTGCGTTGGAAATCGAGCCGACGTTGGAACCGCGTCATGCCGGACCGGGGAGGCAATCGCCCACCGGCCGGAGCATGTTGGTTGAGATCACCCCTGCCGCAGCATGGACAGTCGCGAGAGCATCCGGTCCGCGTCACGGGGCAGATTTTTCGCCTTGGCCAGCTCCTCGCGGCTCACCTGCGCGGTGACGTCCAGTGGCAGGTCCGCATCCACCAGGACGTCCAGCAGGTAGGCCAGTCGTTGGAAAGGCTCCGGCTCAATCTCCTCCGGGGCGGGCAGCCCCACCAAGGAGATGGCGGAAAAATCCCGGGCCAGGGTCAGGTAATCGTTGACGGATCGCGGTTGCACGCAGAGTTCGTCCCACGTGACGCTCAGCGTGCCATCCTGCATGGCGAGCGCCCGCAGGGCGCGGGTGGCGCTCAGGGCGACGTCGACGGTGGAGGCCGGGCACGCGTCGTCGGGCATGAGCGTCCAGCTACCCGACGCGAAGCCGCCGCTGTGGGTGGATGACGTGCGCCAGTCGTGGTCGCCACCCAGCTCGATGACATCGAGCTGGTCCTGAATCGCCTCGACCGCGGGCAGGATCGCCTCGTGGAAGGTCGGATCCGGCAGCAGGCGGGTCGGCGGGTAGTTCGACGTCATGAGTACCGACACGTCCGAGTCCAGCAAGGTGACCAGGGTGCGTCGCAACATGATGGCGTCGGCGATGTCGTGGACATGGAACTCGTCCAGGAGCAGGAAGCGGGCCTCGCCCACCAGGTGCGTGACTGCCTCCGGCAGGGGCAGCCGCTCGGTGGACATGGTGCGCTGCAACTCACGCAGGAAGGAATGGATGTGTAGGCGCCTCTTGGGTGTCGCCACCAGTTTGAGGACCTGGTCGGCGAGCCAGGACTTGCCGCGGCCCACCGCCCCGTGGAGGTAGGCGCCACGTGAGTGCGGCGCGGCCAGCGCGGCCACGGCTGCGCGTTGCTCGGGATCCAGGGTGTGTCCCGCCGAGTCCGCGGCGGCGCACAACGCCTCCTCCGTGACGGTGTCGAACGGGTTACGGGTTGCGGCCGGGGCTGGAAGGGAAGGAGTCACGTCCTCCATTGTCTCGCATTGGTCGGGGCAAGTCTTGGGTACATGTACATGTCACGACGGTGATCCCCAACGCTTTACCATTGGCGCATCAGACCTTCTCGAGCGAATCCCGTAGCCTCTGCTGCGCGCCAGGACCCCTCGTTCCATGGTTCCACATAGAGTTCCAGCCGCTGCACGTGCAGCTCGTTCTGGGCCCAGTCCGCCGGAGTCGACAAGGCAGGTTGGGCTAAATCGCGGCGGAACTCGCGCAGGGTCACACACGGACCACCGACGGTGGCAGTGGATGTCGGCCGGGTCACGCCTGCGTCCAAACGTCCAAACCGATGTGAGGAGCGGCGTGGTGGAAGTCGCGATCCGTCGTCAGCAGGGTCATGCCATGCCGTACGGCCAGTGTGGCGATGAGGGCATCCACGGTGGGCAGCTGTATGCCGACGCTGCGGCATGTATTGCTCATTTGTGCCGCCGTGACATGATCATCTCGATCAGCCAGCAAGAGCGGGATATATGCGAAATGGTCCAAGATCGTGGCCCGAACCCTGGCTGGGACGAAGCCCTGCAACAACTCTTGCAGGACCACGCCCGGGCTGGCGACAAGGTCTCCCTGTGTCAGCGCCGTTCGCAGTTTCCTGACCTCGGGAGTTTCCTCCTGTCGATCACGACGCAGGGCCAGCGACCAGACGCTCGTGTCCACCAGCAGGGTCATCCACGAGTCCGTTCCGACTTGTAGTCGTAGTTCTCGTCCCACTCGAGTGTCCCGAACAGATCGAGGATCTTCTGCTGTTCGTGACGGGCGATGAATTCTTGCAAAGCTTGCGTCACCGCAGCCTTTTTCGACGGTTGTCCGCTGACCCGTAGCGCGTGGTCCAACAGGTCAGGATCCAATGCGAGATTTGTGGCCATGACTACCTCCTACACAAGATGCTACACACTCGTTGTCCGAGCCGATAGGCTTGCCACCAGGGCCACGACCGGCCCGCCGACGAGGGCGCAGTACCGGCACGCACGCAAAGACTGACGCAGAAGGTCGTTTGCCATGTCCGTCCTCCCCGCCCTCTCGCCAGGGTTCGCCTGGCTGATCCTCATCGCAGCTGGGTGCCTGGAACTCGTCTGGGCCGCCGCCCTGTCCGGTCTCGGCGCCGGCTCGAAGGCCCGCCGCCGTCAAAGCTCGCTGCTCTTTTTGCTCGGTCTCGGTGGGTCCATGACCGGCCTCGCCTGGGCCATGCTCACCCTGCCTGCAGGCACCGCCTACGCGGTTTGGGTCGGCACCGGGGCGGTCCTCACCGTGGTGTGGGGATTCGCCACCCGCCAGGAACGCCCCCCGTGGGCGCGCATCGGCCTGCTTGCGGTGCTGATTGCGTCCATCGTGGGCCTGAAGGTGGTGGCCTGATGCCGTGGCTGACCCTGATTCTCTCCGGCATTCTCGAGGCCGTGTGGGCCACGGCGCTGGGCGCCTCGCACGGATTCACTGTCTTGGGCCCGACGATCGTGTTCGGGCTCGGCCTCGCTGCCTCCATGGTGGGGCTCGGCTGGGCCGTCCGCTCGATCCCGATCGGGACCGCTTACGCGGTCTGGACCGGGATCGGAGCAGCACTCACCGTGGTGTGGGCCATGGTGACCGGGGCCGAAGCCGTGTCGGTCGCGAAGGTGGTGTGCCTGATCGGGATCGTTGGTTCCGTTGTAGGGCTCAAGCTGGTCTCTTCCGAATCGAAGAGTGCGTCAGCGGACGTCCCAGGCGAGCTTGGCGCCGAAAGCGATGAGGATGCCACCGGTGATCCGGTCGAGCCAGGTCACGAACGCCGCTGATTTCAGGCGTGATCCCAAGGCGGAACCGCCCAGTACCAGGATGGAGCACCAGATCACTCCGCAGGCCACGTGCACGGCCGCCAGCAGCAGGCCCATGGCCAGTGGCGCCACGTCGGCGGCCATGAACTGTGGGATGGTGGCAAGGTAGAACACACCCACCTTGGGATTGAGCAGATTGGTGATCAGTCCTGTGGTCCAACCGCGCCACGCTCCGCCGCGAACCAGGCGGTTGGCCTGCTGCTCGGTGGCATTGCCCTCTGCATAGGTCTGGTTATGTCGGGAGAAGGTCTTGACCACCATGGCGATGCCCATCCACGCCAGGTAGGCCGCGCCGGCCAGCGTCATGATGCGGTAGGCCGTCTCCGAAGCCGCGAGTACTGCGGTGGCGCCGAGTCCCGCGGCTGCTCCCCAGAACAGGACCCCGGTCTGGATGCCCAGCGCCGTCGCGAAACCGGCCTGACGGGACTTGGTGATGGAGGTGCGTAACACCAGCGCCGTGTCGATTCCAGGGATCAACGTCATGAGCGCGGCAACGGCGGCGAACCCGAGCAGGGCGGATGTAAGGGGCACGGGACCAATGTATTCGAGTGCTCTCATATCTCGCTTAATGCATTACTTGGAGTAATTGCCTAGTGCGGCGCTGTTGTGGTGGACTCGACGCCATGAGTGCCACCACTTTGAAGCTGCGACACAGGATCGCCAACGTGGTGCTGCGCTTCGCCTACTACGGGCGAGTACCGGTACTGGACCTGTCGACCTCGGACGCAGAGGCGCACGAGCGCCCCCGGTTGGTGATCGCGAGCCACCGCAATGGCGCTTTCGACGGACAGCAGGTCCTGGCCGCGTTCCCCAAGGTGCAGTTCTTGGTCTCCATCCAACTGTTGCGCCACTGGTTCCTACGTCTCTTCGTGGCCGGGATCCCGGTGGTGCGTCCCAAGGACGTTGAGCGCTACGGCCGGGACCCGGCCGCCGAGGCCAGCCCCGTCGAAGCCGGCTGTGCCCACCTTCGGGCCGGAGGCGACCTCGGGATCTTCCCGGAAGGCAGTAGCGATTGGGGATTCAGGCCGCAGTCGTACCAGCGAGGCGCCGCGCGGATCGTCTGCGCTCTGGCGCAGGAGGGGCTCGAGGTCGACGTGATTCCTGTGGGCCTGTTCTACTCCACGCCGGGTCGGTTCCGGTCCCGGGCGCAAGTGGTGCGAGGTCCGTCCGTCCGGCTGCCGTCACGAGGGGATCAAGGCCTCAAGACATGGGAGTCGATGGTCGCCGAGGAGCTGGCGCGAGCCTTGGACGAGGTCTCCGTGAATTGTCCTGATCAGGAGACCTTCGACAGGATCCAGGCACAGTCGCTACACATCGCCAGGACCTCCAAGCCCCACCTGGCAAGCACGCGTGCCGTGTTTGCGCGTTCGTTTCTGCAATTGCAGCGCGATGTCGCTGCGGACCGGGTGTCGATCGACTTCCTGGGCGCGGCCAGGGGCGGTCACAGGGTTTACGCCTGGTGGCGCTGGGTCTGTCTGGTGCTGATGTGGGTCTTCGCCCCGGTCCTGGCCGTTGCGGCGTTCGCCGGATCGAGAGCCGACGCCCGCAACACCGTGACCTTCTTCCGCA
Source organism: Galactobacter sp. (assembly GCF_022712295.1). Classification (GTDB taxonomy): domain Bacteria; phylum Actinomycetota; class Actinomycetes; order Actinomycetales; family Micrococcaceae; genus Galactobacter. The sequence goes on along the minus strand of NZ_JALAGT010000138.1, from coordinate 4,981 downwards.
TGCTCGGCGGTGCCGCGGCCGCGCTGATCTGGATTCCTGTCCTGATCGTGCTCGGTTTCTTCTTCCCCTGGCTCATGGCCGCCGGCTTGGTCTGTTCCGTGATCGGCTGGCTGCTGCTCGGGATGCGCAGAATCCGCCTCTGACCTTTAGGTTTCGACATCACAGCTTCTGACATCACCCTCAAGGACCCATCTCATGAACCTCATCGTGGATTTCAAGGACCCCAGCGCCACCGAGCTTTGGGTCAGTGGCGGCAAGGGAGCCAGTCTTGCCAAATCGGCGCGGGATCTGCCCGTGCCGGGCGGGCTCATTGTGACGGCGGATGCCTACGCACGCTTCGTCGGACCTTTGAAGGAACACATCGCCGCCCTCGCAGAGGGCGAGGAGCCCGCTGAGGCCATCGCGGAACTGATCAGGACCACGGAGCTGCCGCAGGGCTGGGCGGAGGAGATCGAAGCCGCCATGCAGGCTATCGGCCTGATCGATCGGCCGGTGGCCGTCCGCTCGTCGGGCACCATGGAAGACCTTCCGGGGGCCGCGTTCGCCGGCCAGCACGACACCTACCTCGGTGTGCGCGGGCCGCAGGCCGTCGCCGAGGCCGTGCGCGACTGCTACGCGTCGCTGTGGAACAACCATGCCTACGCATATCGCGAGCAACTGGGCGTGGATCATCTGGAGGCCAAGATGGCCGTGGTGGTGCAGCTGATGGTTTCGGTCGGGGCGGACGAGGCCGCGGGGGTGGCCTTCTCCGTGGACCCGGTTCGCGGCAACACCGACGAGGTACTGATCAACGCGGCATTCGGGCTCGGAGAGACCGTGGTGGGCGGCGAGGAGCCCGTGGACGAGTACCGCGTGCGGCGTGATGACGGCAACGTCGTCGCATCCGAGATCGCTGCCAAGCGGACGGCGCTGGTGATGCGGGAAGCAGTGGACGGGGGAGCGTGGACGGGGCTGGTTCAGTTGTCCGCGGCGCAGGGGACACGTTCGTCCCTGACTCCTGAACAGGCCGGACGGGTCGCCGAGCTGGCGCTCGCTGCGGAGAACCACTTCGGATTCCCTCAGGACATCGAATGGGCGTTTTCCGGGGATGCGCTCTACCTGCTGCAGTCGCGTCCCATCACCCGAGTCGCCGCGCGGTGGACCCGAGACGAATCCGCAGAGCGTTTCCCGACGCCTATCACCCCGCTGACCTGGGACCTGGTGGAAGCGGGGTTCCATCATTCGCTCAACCACAGCTTCGACCTGATGGGCCTGCCGCCATTTCACGACAAATGGTTCGCCATGAAGGATTTCTACATCTACGGCAATCAAACGGCTGTTGATCTCTACGCAGGGCGGCTTCCCACCAACTTGCTCAGCAGCGTCGAGACCATCACCGAATCCTTGCCGCAGATCGCCGCTCAATTCGGCTGGGTGCAGGAGTTGCCGGGGCGTTGGATGCGGGATCTGGACACTTATCTGCTGGGGATCGGACGGCTTTCGAATGAGCCGCTTGAGTCGAAGACTTTGGGCCAATTGTGGGATCACGTCATCGCCATCAGCGACCTCGGGACCGAGTACTTTCTGTCCAATATCGCGATCTCCCTGACACAGCGCACCCTTTACGGGGCGCTGCAGCACATGCTCTCCCTGGCCTTGGACGCCGAACAGGCGCAGGTGGTGTTCGAGCGGTTGTTGGCCTCGACGGAGACCAAGACGTCTCAGGTCAACGCGGAACTTCGGGAATTGGCCGAGGTCATTGCCGACGATGCCTCACTACTGGATGTGCTGGAGGCCAACCCCGGCGAGGCCGGCGTGGCCGCCTTGACTCGATTCCCTGCCTTCGAACGGGAGTTCTCCGCCTTCCTGTCGCGGCATGGGCATCGCGAACTCGACTTCGACGCCTACCACCCCACCTGGGTCGAGGCTCCACATATCGTCCTGGACCAACTGCGACTGCTGGCGTTGCATTCCGTGGAGACCGACGAAGGGGGCGAGGCTTCCGAATCCGCGCGGGCCGACTTGAAACGCAAGGTGGTGCAGGCGGAGACCGAGCGTGCCGTGGTCAATGCCGCGCCGGAAAAACTGCGGTACCTGGTGCAGGAGGTCATCCGGTTGGCACGCACCTACACCGCGTTGGACGACCTTGAGCACTATCAGACGACGCGACTGACGTTGCCGCTGCGTAGGGCCCTGAAGGAACTGGGCTCACGCCTCGTTTCCGCTGGGGTACTGGCCGAGGTTATGGACGTCTACTTCATTCCGTTCAAGGATTTGGATGCAGCGATCCGAACCGGTTCGCTGGAGCCGCTCGGTGAGGTCGCGGCTCGAAACAAGGCCGGGTATCAGGAGGCAGTTGCGCGGACGCCGGACTGGAATCACGGTGTTCAAGCGGTTCCGGACGACCTGGACTCCGAGGGCGTGATTCGCGGGACCGCCGGCAGCCCAGGCGAGGTTTCCGGGGAGGTGTTCGTGGTGCATTCGCCGGAGGACTTCTCCTCCTTCCCGGAAGGCGCCATCCTGATTGCCCGCACCACCAACCCGGCATGGACCGCTCTCTTCTATCAGGCCAGTGGCGTCGTCACAGAGAGCGGCGGGGCGCTGTCCCACGGCGCCGTCACAGCGCGCGAGCTCGGCTTGCCTGCCGTCATGGCCGTACGAAACGCCACCAGTCGTTTCTCGAACGGGCAGCGAGTGAAGGTCAACGGAAGCACCGGGGTCATCACCGAGGAATAGGTTCCAGTCAAGTCTGTCGTCCGTCGGCCTTGTGGATAACCTCTGCCGGTCCGGGCGGATTTGGTCTATGGTTACCTGACCTTTGGTCGGTCGACTGGTGCTGCTGCGTAGGGTTGCGTGGCTTCGCGGTTGGCCCCGGTTCACGGGAGTGACTCATGGTCGGGTCTGGGTTCGATGCTGGTGGTGCGGTCCGTCGGCGAGCCATGAGGCATGAGCGCGTTCCCGGGTTGCGTGGGATCGGGTCGGCGCTGGTCCCCGTTTTCGCCCTGGCTTTTGCGGTCAGCGTGGCTGGGTGCAGCGGCAGTTCTGGGCCCGATAAGACGTTCACGCCCACGGCCACTGAAAAGTACGTGCCGCCCACACCAACCGGTAGTGCCGACGCCTCACCGAGTGCTGGTTCCAGTCCCAGCGCTGGGGAGTACCAGCCGGCCACCGAGACGTCGCCTGCGAAGAACGTCCCCGTACCCAAGTACCCCAAGGCGGCAAGGGCCAACACCGAGGAGGGGCAGAAGGCCTTCATCGAGTACTGGTTCAAGACGTACAACTACGCGTTCGAAACCGGCGACACCAAGCCCATGGCTACTGCGTCTACGAAGGCATGCGAGTATTGTTCCAAGCAAATTAAAAGCGCGACTGAAATGCATCAAGAAAAGAAGTACTGGAGAGTTGGCAAAGGTGCATTGTTGACAGATGTTCCGCTTAGATTCCAATCCACGGACGACTATCCCTGGATAGTTGATGTAGAGATATATGACTCTCCTGCGCGATTCTATTCTTCTCCAAACGTTGAAGTTCCTAACCTTTCCCTTAAGGGAGGGGTCAGGAGTCATATGCGAGTATGGCTTATGTTCGAGGATGACTCCTTTCGACTCGATGAGCTGAATCTTGTTGAGGACGGATCATGAAGCCGGTCAATCTCATGATAGTTCTTCTCGCTAGCGCGTTTCCACTTGGAATAGTTCCTGCCGAGAAAGATGATAATGAGATTTATGGAACTTCAAGCAATGGCGCTTTTCGAGTAAGTGCCGAGCGTGTAATCCCAGGCCGCGCGACTACTCCGAAGCGTGGGCCAGTTCGATCAGCTAAGCAGCATTCCAGGCCACAGATGTATGGGGTGGTCCGGCCAAAACCGCAGTCGTCGGCGTCTGTTGGGTCTCGTGCTTCGGGGTGGGTGGATACCCGGAGCCCGGAGCAGAAGCGGCAGGATCTTGTGGTGGTGCCGATGCGGTCGGCGTTGGCGCGGGTGGGGTGCATGATCGGGATGGCGAATTTTTGTCCTGCGGTTCCTGCCTCGGGCGGTAGTAGCGGTGGTGGTCCTCCGGTGGCGGGTGCGGGGCCCGACGTCAGCGGTACCGAGCCTGCTGCGATGGCTGCGATGGGGATGTCATTGTCGGAATTCACGGTGTTGCCGATAGCTGCCTCGCGGGTGGAAGCGGATCTGGGCGGTTTCGGGTTGCGCAATGGGGTGACGAATATTTGGGCCGTGGGGCAGGAGCAACAGGTTCAGGCTGAGGTATTGGGGAGCAGTGTTCTGGTGCGCGCCCGACCGGTTGAGTATTCGTTCGATTATGGGGATGGCACGGCGACGGTGACGACGAGTGAGCCGGGTGGGCCGCTGCCGGAGTCGGTGTTGCAGGATTCTGCGACGGCGTTCGAGACGGATACGGCGACCAGTCACCGATACACGGAGACCGGGACGTATTCGGTGCGCGTGGTGACCACGTTCGAGGGTGAATACCAGGTTGCCGGTGGCGGTTGGATACCAATCCCTGGCACCACGCAGGTGGCCTCCGCCCCGTTCACGGTGGATATCTGGCGTACGAAGCACCTTCACGTCTCCGGCCCCTGCGTCCCGGGCCAGAAAGCTGCCGGTTGCGCCGATTGAACGCTGCCTTGGCTGATCAGATTGAATGCGGGCCCCACCGTCGGGCATGGTGTCGGTGAACGGCAATCAGAGCGCCGTCCTCAGTCGTCCACGCTCCGGACCGCGATGATTTCACCATGCATCCGCGCACCTGGGTCGGTACGGGGCGCGGTGTGCACTACGTGGAATCCTGCTGCTGCGACTTGTGCGGCCAATAGGCTGACGGGCCAGTAGTAGGCCGGAGTTATGGCGTGTTCGAAAGGTTCAAGGGCGGAACCGGCGAAGAACCCGAGCAGAAGACCTCCTCCCGGCCTGACACAGCGAGCGAACTCCGCGAGCGCAGACTCCAGACCGGGTGCATCGGTGTGGATCAGCGAGTACCAAGCGAGCAGCCCTCCGAGC
>NZ_JALAGT010000137.1 GCF_022712295.1 Galactobacter sp. | reverse complement strand
CCGTAGCGCGGAGTCTCGTCGGGACCTGTTCCGTAACCATTGCCGTCGGACGTCATGGCACCAGCCTATCGAGTTGCGACGGACGCGGGAACGACGACGGGCCCGCAAGCTCAACCAGAGCTTGCGGGCCCGTCGTCGTCGGGAGCCTTGGCGGCTCGCGGCGATAGGGCTGTGATCAGGCCTTGACGAACTCGGCCTCGAGGTCCAGCTTGACCTTGTCGCCGAGCAGGAAGCCGCCGGCCTCCAGAGCAGCGTTCCAGGTCAGGCCGAAGTCGCCGCGGTTGAAGGAGCCGGTCAGCGAGAAGCCCGTGCGGTGGGCGCCGAAGGGATCGTCGGCCACACCGTTGAACTCGCCCTTGAGGGTGATGGACTTGGTGACACCCTTGATGGTCAGGTCGCCGGTGATCTTGGCGTCGTCGCCGTCGATCTCCACGGCGGTGGTCTTGAAGGTGATGGTGGGGAACTGCTCAGCATCGAAGAAGTCGCCGGACTGCAGGTGACCGTCGCGGCCCTCGTTGCGGGTGTCGATGGAGACGACCTTGATCTCGACCTCGGCGGAGGCGGTGCCGTTCTCGGTGGAGGCGGATCCGGTGAAGTCGTTGAACTGGCCGCGGACCTTCGAGACGCCGGCGTGGCGGATGGCGAAGCCCAGGGTCGCGTGGGTGGGGTCGAGGTTCCAGGTGCCGTTCAGTTCTGCGGGGATGCTCATGGTGAGTACGTCCTAACTCTTCGAAGTCGTCCGCGGCCTTCACCGCGTTGGTTGATGCATCAACTATAAGCATGAACCTTCAAATATGTCCAGTGTCATGCCTCACTTCAGTCTGGCCAATGCGGTGGAGGAGCAAAAGGGATGTGACGATCTACGTTCACAATCACGGATATCTCACAGCCCGCTCATGGCTCCTGGTTTCTCGGATGTGCACGCGCTTTGAGACAATGAGGCCATGTCTGCCTCGATAGTGCACCTGGTGCGTCATGGGGAGGTTCACAACCCCAACGGCGTGCTCTACGGTCGCCTGCCCAATTTCGGTCTGTCCGAGCGCGGCCACGACATGGCCCGCATGACGGCGGACTGGTTTGCGCAGCGACGTGCCGACGGTGCCGCCGTCGGAAGGCTCGTGACGTCTCCACTGCTGCGCGCCCGGCAGACCTCCGAGCCCATCTCGGAGGCCTTGGGACTGGAACCGGTCGTGGAGCCGCGTGTCATCGAGGCCGCCTCCAAGCTGCAGGGGCTCAACAAGGTGGCCAAGCGACTGCGTGACCCACGGCGTTGGCCGCTGTTGCGCAACCCCCTACGCCCCAGCTGGGGTGAGCCCTACGCCGACCAGGTCCAACGCATGGCCGGTGCTGTGGCTGATCACCGTGACCAGGTCCTGGCTCAGGGTGAAGCCGACGAGATCGTCATCGTGTCCCACCAGCTGCCCATCTGGGTCACACGACTGGCCTCAGAAGGCCGCTCGCTCGGTCTGAATGCCGGCCGTCGCGTTTGCACTCTGGCCTCAGTGACCTCCCTGCACTTCCAGGACGGGAATTTCGTGGGCCTGGACTACTCGGAACCTGCCGCCGAGCTGCTGGTCGGCGCCGTCAATATTCCGGGGGCCTGAGCTGTGAAGAAGGACGACCTCAGCCGACGCAATCTCTTGGGGGTCGCAGGACTGGCGGGACTTGCCCTGTCCTTGGCCGCCTGTTCAAGCAAGGAATCAGACCTTGCCCAACAGGCGCGCAAGGGAGACGGCAAGGGCTACATCGCGGGCGATGGAACCGTCCAAGAATATGCAGGCGATTCCCGTTCGAAGCCGGTGGAATTCACCGCCAAGACGTTCGACGGCGAGACAGTTGACGCCTCGACGTGGACCGCCAAGGCCACCGTGCTGAACTTCTGGTACGCGGCCTGCGCGCCGTGCCGCACGGAGGCGCCCACACTCAAGAAGCTCAGTGATGAGTTCAGGGACCAGGACGTGCAGTTCATCGGGGTGAACGTTCGCGATGAGAAGGCCGCAGCTCAGGCCTTCGATCGGACCTTCGAGCTGGAGTACCCCTCCATTCGAGACGTGGACGGGGGAGTGCTGCTCGCGCTGACCAAGTACGTGCCCCCGCAGGCCGTCCCCACCACGCTGGTGCTGGATCAGGACCGCCGCATCACGGCACGTGTGCTTGGCGCCACCGAGGAATCCACGTTGCGCGCCCTCATCAAGTCGGCCCTGCCCGGCGGAGCAGACTCGAAGTGATCGCCGCCAATTTCGGCGCCGAGGCAGTCTTCTCCGGACCGCTGCTGCTGGCCATTCCCATCGCGGCCCTGGCCGGGCTGCTCTCCTTCCTGTCCCCGTGTGTGCTGCCGCTGGTGCCCGGATACCTGGGCTACGTAACCGGATTGGCCGGTGCGGATCTGGCGGAGCGGAAGCGCGGGCGGATGCTCGCCGGCGTCGGACTCTTCGTGCTGGGTTTCTCCGTGGTGTTCGTTCTCGCCGGCGTGGTCTTCGCCCAGATCGGTGCATCGCTGCAGGCGGACCGGTACCCCTGGGTGCTCCAGATCCTCGGTGTGGTCATCATCGTCATGGGCGTGGTGTTCATGGGCGGCTTCCGCTTCATGCAGAAGGAAGCGCGAATCCATTCCAAACCCCCTGCGGGCATCTGGGCCGCTCCGGTCCTCGGTCTGACCTTCGGGCTGGGCTGGGCCCCCTGCATGGGTCCCACCCTCTCCGCGGTGCTGGCGCTGGCCTGGGGCTCCGGGGCAGACGCGACTCGCGGCGCACTGCTTGCCTTGGTGTACTGCTTGGGACTCGGGATCCCGTTCCTGCTCGTGGCGCTGGCGTTCGGCAAGGCCACCAAGGCTCTGGCCTTCTTCCGCAGACACCAGCTCGCGGTGATGCGGATCGGCGGAGGCGTACTGATCCTGCTCGGTCTGCTCATGGCCACCGGACTGTGGGGCCGCTGGATGAATTCGTTGCAAGGCTGGTTCCAGAACTCGGTGGTGCTGCCACTGTGAGCCATGAGCAGGACGAAACAACACCGAAAGCGAAGAACAGCGGGAAGGAGGAAGCCATGACCAAGGACAAGCCGTCCAAGAAATCCAAGAACGGTGATGTCGCCGTCCCTGCACTGGGGTTCTGGGGCATGCTGCGTTGGGCCTGGACCCAGCTGACCACCATGCGCACGGCCCTCTTCCTGCTCTTGCTGGTCGCGGTGGCTGCCGTTCCCGGATCCCTGTTCCCGCAGCGCGATCAGAGCCCCGAACAGGTGGTCCAGTACATCAACGACAACCCGTTCTGGGGTCCGTTGCTGGACAAGCTGCAGTTCTTCGATGTGTTCACCTCGGTGTGGTTCTCCGCGATCTACATCCTGTTGTTCATCTCCCTGATCGGCTGTGTGCTGCCACGCACCAAACAGCATGTCTCAGCCTCCCGCCGACCACCGGCCCGGACCCCGGCGCGCTTCGCTCGTCTCCCGGAGTCCTCTCGCCTGCTCCTGCCCGACGACGTGGGGTCGGATGCCGATGTTCAAGCGCGTATCGCTCGGATCCTGAAGAAGCGACGCTATCGCGTCCAGGTGCGTGAGCCGGAGGCCCGTGTGGGGGCCTCGGTCGCAGGCGAACGCGGATACGTGCGTGAGTGGGGCAACCTGCTCTTCCACTACTCCCTGATCGGTGTGCTGGCCTCCGTGGCCTTGGGCGGATTGTTCGGGTACTCCGGGCAGCGTGCCCTCGTGGAGGGACAGGGCTTCACCAACACCCTGATCGATTACGACCAGTTCTCGCCCGGGCACCGAACCGATGCGGAGTCGCTTGCTCCGTTCTCCGTGAAATTGGAGAAGTTCAGCGTGGAGTACAACCGCCAGGAACGCTCGGACGGCAAGTACGGAACTCCCGTGGCCTTCAGCGCCGACGTGCTGGTCAAGGACGAGCCGGGAGCCAAATGGCGCAAGGCAACGATTCGGCCCAATCACCCGCTGCGCATCAACGGCAGCGATGTGTATCTGCTCGGCAACGGCTACGCCCCGCACGTGAAGGTGCGCGATGGTGAGGGAAACGTGGTCTTCGATGAGTCCGTGGTCTCCCAGTCGCAGGACTCCATGAACACCTCCCTGAGTGTCATCAAGGTGCCGGACGCCAAACCGGACCAACTGGCCTTCCAGGGTTTCTTCCTTCCGACCACGGCGCTGAACTCACAGGGTGTGGCCTACTCGGCGGATCCCGACGCCCTGGCGCCCACGCTGAACCTCAATTCCTTCTACGGGGACTTGGGGCTCGATGACGGCAAGCCCCAGAACGTCTACGTGCTGGACACCTCCAAGCTCAAGGAACTCAACAATCGTGAGCTCGAGGCCGGTGGCATCACGCTGGGACGTGAAGGTGACGCGAAGACCTACGAACTGCCGGACGGCAAGGGAACCATCGAATTCACCGGGGTGGACCGTTTCATAGGGATCGAGGTCCGTCACGATCCGGCCAAGGGCTGGGTCGGTGTCTTCGCAGGCCTCGCCGTGCTCGGATTGGTCACCAGCCTGTTCATCCCGCGGCGCCGCGTGTGGGTCAAACTCACACCCGCCGATTCAGACTCCGGGCGTATCATCGAACTCGGTCTCTTGGCCAGGGGTGAGGATCCCCGTCTGGCCGTGGAGGCACAGGCGCTACGGGACGCATTGACCAAGGAATTCCCGGGTCTGACCGGGGTAGAGGTCGTCTCCACGGTTCACGGAGTGCAGCGCACGCTGCGCGACTGAGAGGAAGCATCATCACTATGGGTACCGTCCTGGCCTACGGAGCCACCGAGATCAACCTGGAACTCGGGCGCACGTCCGAGTTGCTGATGCTGCTCGCCTGCATCGCCTACGCCGCGGCCTTCGTGGCCTACACCATCGACCTCATCCGTTCCTCGCGGACCGTGAACGAACTCGAGGCGTCGCTGAAGGCCCAGGAGGCCAAGGAACTCGTCGGGGTCGGGCAGGTGACGCGCCCCATTAGGGGCGCCGCGTCGTCGGACACCACCGATCGAACCACCCACCGCAACGCGTCGGTGGACGGCCAGCTCGTCGACGACGACATGAGCTACGACTCCGCTGCACCGCGGCGGGACTCCTTGCGTATCTCGATCGCACTGCTGATCCTTGCCGCCGTGGTTCACCTGGCGGCCGTGGTCATGCGCTCCATCTCCGCTGGCCGCGTGCCGTGGGGAAACATGTACGAGTTCCTCACCACAGGTGCCCTCGTGGTGGCCGTGGTGTACCTGGTGTCCTTGATCTTCAAGGATTTCCGCTTCATGGGTGTCTTCATCTCCGGGCTCGTGGTCATCATGATGTGCGCCGCGACCATGGGCTTCCCCACGCCCGTGCAGCCACTGATCCCGGCGTTGCAGTCGCCGTGGCTCATCATCCATGTCTCGATCGCCGTTCTGGCGTCCGCGATGTTCGCCATCAGTTTCGCGCTCTCCGTGCTGCAGCTGGTGCAGACCTACCGTCAACGCGGCCTGGCCGCCGGCAAGCCGGACAAGCTGCCGTGGATGCGTATGGTTCCCTCCGCCGTGTCGCTGGAGAACATGTCCTACCGCGTCAACGCGATCGCGTTCGTGATGTGGACCGCCACCCTCATCCTCGGCGCCATCTGGGCGGAAGCGGCCTGGGGCCGGTACTGGGGCTGGGACGTCAAGGAAGTCTGGACGTTCATCATCTGGGTGGTCTACGCGGGCTACCTCCACGCGCGTGCCACGCGAGGCTGGACCGGCGTCCCCTCGGCTTGGCTGAGCATCATCGGCTTCGGCTGCGTGGTCTTCAACTTCACGGCCGTGAACATCATCTTCCCGGGCTTCCACTCCTACGCCGGGGTGTGACATTGCTGAATACAGCTATGCGGCTCAACCGATAGAGCACGTAAAGAGGGGTGGTGCCCCCGGGTGGGGCGGGGCCCCCCCACGAGGGGGTTGTCGCGGGAATCGGGCTCGGGCCCCGCCGAGGGCGTAGTCGGGGGGGCGACGGCGCGGGCGGGAGGTGTGGGG
>NZ_JALAGT010000136.1 GCF_022712295.1 Galactobacter sp. | reverse complement strand
CAATAAGGTCAGATCTGGATTGCGCAATTCTGACCTCGCCACCGCCACCGCCACCGCCGACGTCCGCAGGAGCGCTGTGAACACCTCACCGAGTCAGACATCCCGTGACAGCCGATCCTTCAACCGCCGATCCTTCATGGGGATCACCACCAGGTCCTTACTGGTCTGTGTGGTGCTCGGAGCGTTCACCGGAGTCATGATCCATCTGGGGCGCTTCGTGGGCTGGCTGACGCTGTCCACCGCCCCGTGGTTCGGTTCCCCCTCCGCACTCATCCCGTGGTACTTGATGATCCTGGTCGCGGCGCTGCTGATCCCCCGCTTCGGACCGGCCTTGATCACCGGCCTGGTCGGCACCGCGATCGGGGTCGGCACCATGGCCCTGGTCGCCGCGGTCTGCGTCGAGATCGTCTTCGCCCTGGCCCGGTTGGCGCGCCGCTCCAAGGGTGGCCTGCGGCCCGGGGACCGCGCCGGCCTGTGGTGGGCCATGTCGGCCGGAATCCTGGCCGGCGCCTCCAGCTATTCGGCCATGTTCACTATCCAGGAGTTCCAGGACCTCCCCGATTCGCTGCAATTGCTCGGGCTGGCCATCAGGATCGTCACGGGTGCGCTCTGGGGCTGGTTGGCGCACCTGATCGTGTTGGGCCTGTTGAAGGCCGGGTACCGGCCGGACGCGGCCACCGCCGTCGTCGCCGACGAGGGGACGACCCGCTGAGCGGGCACGCGGTGCGGGTCCGTGGGCTGAGCGTCACCTACCCGGCCATGCCGGGATCATCTGGCCCCGCGGCCTCCGCACAGAGGCCCCGAATCCTCGCGGACCTGGATCTGGACTTCGAAGCAGGCGGATACACGCTCGTGGCCGGCCCCACCGGGTCCGGCAAGTCCACACTGGCCCTGGCCCTGGTGGGTGCCCTGGCCCGCGCCACGAACGCCACGGTGACCGGGACGGTGGAGATCTCCGGGACCGACCTGAGCCGGACGGATCCGGAGTCCGTCAGTTCCCTGGTGGGTGCCGTGTGGCAGCGCCCCGATGTGCAACTGCACCGTGTCAGCGTGCTGGACGAGGTCACCTCCGGCCCCGACTACACCCGCTTGCCTGCTGACCTGTCCGCCGAGCGTGCATCAGACCTGTTGGCTCAGGTGGGGCTGGCCCATGTTGACCCTGCAGCCGACGTCATGCGGCTCTCCGGCGGCGAACAACAGCGCGTCGCGCTGGCCGCCGCCCTGGCGCAGGACCCGGATGTGTTGGTCCTGGATGAGGCCACGAGCGCCTTGGATTCCGCGGCCACCGCCGCCTTCGTCGCGGCGTTGGATGATGCCCGACGGCGTAGGGCCGCCTCCGCGCGGCCCCTCACCGTGATCGCGGTGGACCATCGCCCGGACGCCCACCTCGGTGCGGACCGGATGATCGTTCTCGACGGCGGGTCGGTGGTGCTCGATGACACCGTCGAGGCGATCTTCAGCGACCATGCCACGCAGGCCAACCACCTGGGTTTACGACCTCCCCGGACATGGCCCACCCCGCGCCCCACGGCCGTGGAGGCCACCGCCACCGAGGGACCGGACACGGCAGGCAGGACTGACGCGGCGGCCGACGGGGCCGACGGGGCCGACGGCGCAGCCGACGGGGCTGACGGGGCAGCCGGGCACGCGACGTCGGGCATCACGGTCAGTGGCCTGGACGTGGGGTTCAGGAAATACCGAGTGCTCAGCGGCGTGAACCTGGACCTGCCGGCGGGTTCGCTTGTGTTGCTCACCGGGGACAACGGCAGCGGCAAGACGACCCTGCTGCGGGCGCTCGCCACCGAGCTGCCGCACCGTGGCGGCAGGATCCGGCCGCGGAAACGAGCCCGCGTCCGCGCCGGGATCGGCTACGCACCCCAGCGCGCAGCATCGCTCATGTTCACCGACACCGTGCGCGCCGAGCTGGCCACGGCGACCCAGGGCCGTGGCATCGACGAACTGTTGGCCGCGACCGGTCTGGAACACCTCGCGGACGCCCACCCGCTCACGCTCTCCGGCGGCCAACGCCAACGGCTCGCCGTGGCGCTCGCGATAGCGGGCGACCCCGCCGCCCTCTTCTTGGACGAGCCCACCAGCGCTCAGGACCGCCCCGGGGCCGCTCGGGTGCTGGAGCTGGTCCGCGACGGCCACCGCAATCGGGTGACAGTGATCGCCACGCACGACCCCGATCCCTGGCTGCCTCATGCCACGGGGGTCCTCACTGTGACCGAGGGGCGGGTGGTCTGGTGAACACCGCGCCGCTCCCTCCCACACCGCGCCCCTGGCTGCATCCACTGGCCGTGGCTGCGCTACCGTTGCCAGCGTTTGTCTTCGCTCTGCTGGCCACGGACCTCTGGTTCGCACTGGTGGTGACGGCCGCCGTCCTGGTGCTCGCGTTCGTGCGGAGCCCGCGGCTCGGCACCAGCGTGCTGGTGACCGGCGCGGTGGCCACGGCCATGTTGTGGTTCGGGTTCGCGCTGTCTTTACCCGCCGCAGCAGACGGCGCTTCACCGGGGCCGCGGATCGTCTGGTTACCGCTGCAGCCCACCGAATGGGCCGCCCTGTCCGCGCTCCGAGCCGGGCTGCGCGTGGTCGTCATCCTGGCGCTCTACGTGGTCACGGTGGCGTGGGTGCGCTGGCGGGTGGTCGCGGACACCCTCATCAGAGACACCCGTGCCCCGTACCGGGTGCTGGACGTGGTGGGCCTGGGGTCGCGTTTCGTGACCCTGATCCGGACCGATCTGGCGCAGGCCAGGACCCTGGCCCGGTTGCGCTCGCGTGGTTCCCGTTGGCGTGCGGCCAAGCTCGGAACCCGGCTGGTTGTGCCGCTGCTGATGGCGGCGTTCCGGCACGGAGACGAGTTGGCGATCGCGATGCAGGCCAGAGGATTCGGGGCCCACCCCACCCGGACCACGCACCACGCCCAGACGTTGAGAGTGCGCGACGCGGTGGTGGTGGCCGTGGTCTGGGCCGGGACAGTGGCGCTGGGTGTGGCCTCGATCTGAGCCGCCTCCCGAGCCCGGACTGCGGTCAGCGGTTTTCCTTCTCCCGGATCAGGTCAAGCACCACGCAGCAGGAGATGATGGCCCTGCGCACGGGATCGGGCGCGTCGCTACGCATCCGGATGGCATAGCGCGAATGCCCCAAGAGGCCCTTGGACATCCCGGCCCATTGCCTGGAGACCGAGGCGATCTCCCACTCACCCAGCATGAAGCGGAAGTCGAAGCCGAACATGTTGCCGTTGAGCTGCAGCTGGGACCCGTCCGCGACGTTCACCTCCACCTTGGTGGTGAAGAAGGCCATTCGTTTGAGCACCTGCGCCAGCGGCGCACCGTCGGGGTAGGTGACCTCGAAGCGGTCGCGGCCGAAGGTGATGGTGTCGGAGATGTGCGCCAGTGGGGTCCCGTCCCCGTCAACGAGATCCAGCTCGCGGGACCCCATGAGGAAGCGTGCGGCGCCCGATCCCTTGGTCACGACGTGGCCGATGGGTGCCTCGAACGGATCCAGGATGGTCATGTCATTGCTGTTGAAGCTGGTGATCTGCTGCATCACCAGCAGGTCGTGCTGCAGCAACGAGCCGGGAACGGGGACTCCATTCGGGTGCTGGGTCATGCAACCAGTGTGGCAGGCAACAGGTCGGCAGCGGAATGACCAGGTACCGTGACAGGAGAAGGTGACCCCGATCACCACGCCTGATACGCAAGGAGCGTCATGACCGAACCGTCCGGAGCCGAAGACCCCGTCCTCTTCGAAGTACGTGGCGGCCTCGGTCTCATCACCCTGAACCGACCCCGCGCGGTGAACGCCCTGACCCATCAGATGGTGAACCTGATCTGGTCACGGCTGGTGGCCTGGGCCAAGGACGACACCGTGGAGCGTGTGGCCATCACCGGGGCCGGCGAGCGCGGCCTGTGCTCCGGTGGCGACATCGTGGCGATCCACGAGGACATGACCCGTCCGGATCGCACCGCGTCTACACCTTACGCAACCCTTGACTTCTGGCGGGATGAGTACCGCCTCAACCTGCTGATCTCCCGGTATCCCAAGCCCTACGTCGCGCTGATGGACGGTCTGGTGCTGGGCGGCGGGATCGGTCTCAGCGCCCACGGCAGCCACCGGGTCGTCACCGAACGCACGCGATCCGGGCTCCCCGAGACGCAGATCGGGTTCAGTCCGGACGTGGGCGGGACGTACCTGCTGGGCCACGCCCCGGGAGCCACCGGCGCGCATGCGGCCCTGACGGGTGCACACCTGGACGCCGGGGACGCCATCCACCTCGGGTTGGCGGATGTGTTCGTCCCCTCCGAGTCCCTGCCCAAGGTCCTGGAGGGCCTGGAGTCGGAGGGGCCCCACATCGTTCTGCCGCGCTACGCGCGCGCGGCGCCGGATTCCGGCCTCGCTGCGCGCAGGGCCATGCTCGACGACGCGTACGGGCTGGCCCCCGGTGGGCGCCTTGCCGACGGGGACGGACGGCCGGCCACCGCCGTCGTGCAGTCCTTGGAGGCCGCAGGCCTCACCGAGGAGGCCGAGGTAATCCGTTCCAAGTCGCCCACGTCCGTGACCGTGGCGCTGGCCGCGGTGCGGGCCGGTGCCGAGGGCGATCTGCAGCAAGCATTACAGAACGAGTGGCGCGTAGGGGCGCGACTCCTGGCCGGGCACGACTTCCCCGAGGGGATCCGTGCGCAGGTGATCGACAAGGACCGCCATCCGCGTTGGGAGCCCGCCACGCTGGAGGAGGTGGCCCCGGGGACCGGTCATGACCACCTTGCGCCGCTGCCGAACCTGCCGCTCGACGTCTCACCGGTGAACGCCGCACTGAGCTGAATTCTGTCCGGAGCCAACCCTTTCCGGGCGGACCTCGATGAGGAGGAGTCATGAGTACACCAACCATTCCTGATCAGAAAGTGGCCTTCCTGGGACTGGGCCACATGGGGCTGCCCATGGCCAAGAACCTGGTCCAGGCGGGGATCCGGCTCACGGCCTTCGACGTGGTTCCGGCCGCGGTCGAGGCCGCGCGATCTGCGGGCCTGAACACCGCAGAATCCGCCGCAACCGCCGTGCGGGACGCGGACGTGGTGCTGACCATGTTCCCAGCGGGTGAGCACGTGCTCGCCGCGTACCGGGACGGGGAGGATGGCTCACCGGGGCTGCTCTCCGCCGCGCCTCCCGGTGCGATCATGCTGGACTGCTCCACGATCTCGGTGGAGCACGCCCGCGAGGCCGCCAGGTTGGCCGTTGAATCGGGACGCCCCGCTGCGGATGCCCCGGTGTCCGGCGGGGTGGTCGGGGCCGAGGCCGGCACGCTGGCCTTCATGGTGGGTGGGCCGGAGGTGGTCTTCTCTGCAGTGGAACCGCTGCTGCAGATCATGGGCTCCCGCGTGGTGCACTGCGGCGAATCCGGGCTGGGGCAGGCGGCCAAGGTCTGCAACAACATGATCCTCGGCATCTCCCAGATCGCGGTGGCCGAAGCGTTCGTCCTCGGTGAGGGGCTGGGGCTCTCCCACGAGGCGCTCTACGACGTGGCCTCCAACGCCTCAGGGCAGTGTTGGGCTTTGACCACCAATTGCCCCGTGCCCGGGCCGGTCCCCACCTCCCCCGCCAATCGGGACTTCGCCCCAGGATTCGCGTCGGCGCTGATGGCCAAGGACCTGGGTCTGGCGCTCGCCGCCATCGAGGCCACCGGCACATCGGCCGCCTTGGGGCGTCACACAGAGGAGATCTACCGCGACTTCCGCGACACCGGCGGGGCCGGGCTGGACTTCTCCGCCATCATCGACAGGATCCGCGAGGCCACCGGGAGCGCGTCGTGAGTGCCGGGCACCCCTCCGCCCACTCGTCACCGCAACCGTCGCCCCATCCCGGACCTCCCGGGACCGCCCCGGCGCCGGGCTCGCGCCGCACAGGGATCGCCGGTGCCGGGGACTCCCCCAAGAGTTGGTTGCTCGCCGAGGGGTCCCGCGACCTGTTGGGGGCGGCCGAGATTCTCGACGAGGACGAACGCCTGCGGCTCATCGACCTTGACCGAGCACTTCAGCAGAAGATCGGTCCCGAGGCGGCCGAATACTGGAACCGGGAGGAGCTGCCCGGTTCCTGGCTTCGGTTGGCGGGTTCCTTGGGGTTGGGACGTCTGCAATTGGACGGGACCTCGCGGCTGTTCAAGGGCCTCGTCTACGCCACGGTGGCCCGCGCCGACGTCTCGCTGTGCGCCCTGGTCGGGATCCACAACGAGTTGGTGATCGGGATGATCGACCGCCTCGGATCGGGCGCTCAGCGTGAGGAATGGTTGCCACGCCTGACCGCATTCGAGGCCACTGGTTCCTTCGCCCTGACCGAGCCGGAGCACGGTTCCGACGTGGCCGGAGGCTTGGCGACCACGGCAAGACGCGTGGACGGTGGTTGGCTCCTCAACGGCGCCAAACGCTGGATCGGGATGGGGACCGTGGCTGACGTGGTCATCACGTGGGCCCGCGACGAGGCCGACGACGTACTGAAGGCCTTTCTCGTCCGACCGACCTCAACAGGGTTCACGTCCTCGAAGATCACGCCCAAACTGGGTTTGCGGATCATGCAGAACGCTGACCTGGCCTATGAGGACGTGTTCGTCCCTGAAGCGGACAGGCTGCCCGGGGGAGACGGTTTCGACACCGCGAACGAACTGCTGCTGGATTCACGAGCGTGGGTGGGATGGCAGGCCGTTGGTCTGGCCCACGCGGTGCTGGACGACGCCCGGGACTACGCAGGCAGCCGCGAACAGTTCGGTCGGTCGCTGGCGCACTTCCAGACGGTTCAAGGCCAGATCGCCCATATCGGCGGGAACGCAACCGCCGCCATGGGCATGATGATCCAGATGGCCAGGCTGCAGGAGGACGGTCGGCTGAAAATGGCGCAGGCCGCCATGGCGAAGGCCACCTGCACCCGCCTGACCCGTGAGGCCGCGGCGCTGAACCGGGATCTGCACGGCGGCAACGGACTCGTGACGGAACCCGGACACATCGCCGCGAAACTGATGGCGGACGCCGAGATCATCTACACGTACGAGGGGACCTACACGATCAATTCACTGATCGTGGCCCGAGCGCTGACGGGGGTCTCGGCCTTCGTGTGATCCTGCTGGCCCGTCGGCACAACAACGGTTCGAAACCACAACTACGGTGGGCGGTTTCTAGCGGTTGTTGCAACACCGGTGGTGTTCAGGATCCTATGAGCTCCCGCATGTGTTCCGCGGGCGTATGCCATCCTAACCGTTTGCGGGGCCGGCCATTGAGTTCGTTCTCGACGT
>NZ_JALAGT010000014.1 GCF_022712295.1 Galactobacter sp. | reverse complement strand
CTTCCGTCGGGGTATACGGTCCCGATGCCCAGCTTCTTGATGCCGTTGTCCCAGCGATAGGCGGCCTGATAAGAGACGCCGACCCTGCGCGCGGCCTCTTTCCGAGGGATACCTTTCGCGCGGAGCTTGAAGAACTTCTCTGCGGCCGGGTGAGGAAGGCGGCTTGTTTTTAGGCCAGCCTTCCTCACCCAGTCGCAGGCGGTAAAGACATTGACTCCAACCTGCTCCGCAGCAGGCTTGACGGAACCAATGAGCTTAAATGCCTTCATGAAAGCCGGCTTCAAGGCCGCTGTCGTAGCGTGAGACGTCACGGCGGACGCACCTCCTCAGGTGGAGGTGTTGCAACCACCACTGGAGCCCGCCGTGTCCACTGGCCAGTGGACACCGGAGTTGTGGTTCACGACCGTAGGAAGGTCGCCGACTCAGTCCAGCGGCGCGGCGAAGTCGCCGCTCTTCTGCCTGAAGCGAGCCAGGATCCGGTTGAGGCTGGCCACATCGCGGGCATTGAGCCCGGAATCGGTGAAGAGTTCCTGGTTCAGTGCCTCCGCGCAGGCTCTGGCTCGGTCGCGACCCTCGTCCGTCAGTGTCAGCAGGATGGTCCGCCCGTCCGTGGGGTGGGCTTCCCGACGCACCAGGCCGTCCTTCTCCAATCGCGTCACCGCCGAGGTCACCGACGTGGGGTGCACCTGCAGCAGCCGCGAGGCCTTGGACATGGGCATCTGCTCCTTGCGGGAGAAGCTGAGCAACTGGATGATCTCGAACCGGGCGAACGTGAGCCCGAAGGGTTTCACGATGGCTTCGGCCCGTCCCATGAGGATCTGCTGCGCGCGCATGATGGAGGTGACCGCCGCCATCGAGTCGGAGACGTCGCTCCAGCCGGCTCGGTCCCAATTGCGCTTGGCCGTCGCGATGGGGTCACGGGGTAGTGGGTCTGACACCGCGCATCCTTGTCCTCGACCCCGGTGCATGCCCACTCCGTTCTGAGGGAATGGGTGGCCGCGAGGGGGCCTCACCCGCAGCGTGAAGAATCCTATCCGGGTGCATCGGGCTTAGGGTGAGGCCATGCCCCGTGTCTCCACCGGCGAATCGATGCCCGCCCGCTTGGATCGTCTCCTTGGTGCCTTCGATGCCGCCCATCCGACGTTGCGAGTTGCCCAACTCGCCAGACGTGCGGGACTTCCGGTCCCCACCGCGTCCCGGCTGGTTGCACAACTGGTGGAGATCGGCTGGCTGGAACGCTGCGAGGAGGGGCTTCGGCCGGGGCTCCGGCTGTGGGAACTGGGCCAGTTTGCGGCGCCGGTGCGGGACTTCCGCGAAGCGGCACTGCCCGCCCTGCACGGTGTGCACGCGGTGGTCCGCCAGCATGCTCAGCTGGCGGTCCTCGACGGAACCGACGTGCTGGTGCTGGAGCGCCTGTCCGCGAAGGACGCCACCGTGAACTACTCGGTACAGGGCGGGCGGCTGCCTGCGCATGCATCGTCGTCCGGCTTGGCCCTCTTGGCCCACAACGAGGCCGCTGCCGAGGCCACCCTGCTGCGCAGGCTGGAACGGTTCACGCAGTTCACCACGACGGACCCGGCTCGGTTCCGTTCATTGCTGACGGAAGTCCGTGCACAGGGTGTGGCCGTGCTCGAGGGGGCCATCGACGTGCGGACCTCCGCGGTGGCCGTCCCGGTGTTCCGTGGCGGGCAGGCCTGGGGCGCACTGAGTGTCATCGTCCCCAACGACGGAGAGGCCAAACGCTGGGTCCCTCTGCTCAAGGCGGCTGCCCGCTCGATCGAGGCGGGCTCCGAACAGGCTGCTGAATCCGTGTGGGACGAGACTCGGCGTACATTCATCTCGCGCCACCGGACGGACACGAGAAAGCCGGAGTCTCAATGATTGAAACTCTCATCCCATTTCGGTGACCCACGCCACATTCTGGTGAGGAACGCACCCACCTGAAAGGGCCGATGATGTCCCTCACCACCGCCTCACCCGGCGCCCACTCCAGCGCCGCACACAGCACCACGGGCGACCTGTGCCTCACCGTGACCGAACGACGAGAGGTAGCCCGTGGCGTCATCGCCATCACCCTGATGGATCCGGACGCCGCCCGACTCCCCGACTGGGCCCCGGGCGCCCACGTCACCCTCCGACTCACGGACGAGCTGGCCCGCGAGTACTCGCTGTGCGGGGATCGCCGTGACGCACAGTCGTACACGATCGCGGTGCAGCGTGAGGAGCGAGGACGCGGCGGATCCGCCTGGATCCACGAGCACCTCACCGTGGGCAGCGAGGTCGCCGTCTCCCGTCCCCGCAACACGTTCCGCCTCACCCCGGCCGAGCGCTACCTCTTCGTGACCGGCGGCATCGGCATCACCCCCGTGCTTCCCATGATCGAGGCAGCGGACGCCATGGGGATCCCCTGGCGGCTGCTGTACCTGGGGCACGATCGGGACCGACTGGCCTTCTCCTCCAGACTGGAGGAGCTTGGCGTCAACGGCGTCGGTGCTCGCCCCTGGCCCGGCGCCACCGCGGAGCAGAACCGGGTGCTGGGATACAAGGGCACCTCGGCGCAGGACGGCCCCCGCGCAGTGTTCACGCACGTCTCTGCCGAGCTGGGGCGGTGCGACCTGCGTCGTGAGCTGGGACAACACGTCGACGGACGCAAGGTCTTCGCGTGCGGGCCTCAGGCACTACTCGACGACCTCGCGACCATCTCGGAATCTTGGCCGGCAGGCACCTACCGGGCGGAACGCTTCGGTGCGGGAGAACTATCGGCACCGGCCAGGACGACGCCGTTCGATGTGGTCCTGTCCCGCAGCGGCCGCCGCGTCACGGTCCAGCCGGACACCGCGGTGACCGACGCCCTGCGCCAGTCCGGGGTGTCCGTGGTGACTTCCTGCGGTGAGGGGGTCTGCGGCACCTGCGAACTCGCCGTCCTCTGCGGCACCCCGGACCACCGCGACTCGGTCCTGGAACCGGCCGAACGCGACACAGCCGGGTGCTTCTTCCCCTGTGTCTCCCGTTCCCTCTCCGACGAACTCGTCGTCGACCTCTGATCACTGCCCTCCCAGGAGCACCACATGAGCACCACCACGACCACGGACCGACACACACCCGTCCCCGCTGACATCCCGCGAAGCGACATCGACCCCTTCGCTGAAGCCAACCTGCACACCCCGAGGCCCTTCCACGAACACCTTCGCTCGCAGGGCCCCGTGGTGTACCTGGAGAAGTACGGCGTCTATGCTCTCCCCCGCTATCAAGAGGTCGCCGCCGCGCTGAAGGATTGGCAGGCCTTCGAGTCCGGTGCCGGAGTGGGCGTCATGAACTTCCGCAAGGAGACTCCACTGCGTCCGCCCAGCCTGCTGTTGGAGGCGGACCCTCCGCATCACGACGCCCCCAGGCACGTCCTGGAGTCCCTGCTCGGGGTGAGGCAGTTGCGCTCATTGCAGGAGGGGTGGGATCGGAT
This sequence comes from Galactobacter sp., assembly GCF_022712295.1. Taxonomy (GTDB): domain Bacteria; phylum Actinomycetota; class Actinomycetes; order Actinomycetales; family Micrococcaceae; genus Galactobacter. The sequence continues at coordinate 20,305 of NZ_JALAGT010000014.1, read as the reverse complement.
CGCGGGAGACCTGGTGGACGAGGTCCTGGGCGCTGCCACGAGTGTCGACGGGTCGGTGGAACTGGACGCTGCGGAGGTCTTCGCGGAGGCCTTCCCTCAGCGGGTCTTCCCTGACGCGCTCGGGCTGCCCGAGGAAGGACGCGAGAATCTCATCCCCTATGGGACCGCCGTGTTCAATGCCTTCGGACCGCAGAACCGGCTGTTCAAGGAGGCCATGGTGGGCCAGCCTGAGCGCAGCGCTTGGGTCGGGGAGCATTCCGCCCGTGAGGGGCTGCTGCCCGGCGGGTTCGGCATGGCCATCCACGAGGCAGCGGACCGGGGAGAGATCACCCACGAGCAGGCGCCTCTGGTGGTGCGTTCCCTCCTGACGGCCGGTGTGGACACCACCGTCAATGGGCTCTCCGCCCTGCTGCACACGCTGGCAGAGAACCCCGCGGCGTGGGATCGGCTGCGCACCGAACCCGAGCTGATCCGCAGGGCCTTCGACGAGGCCGTCCGGCTCTTCTCCCCCGTGCAGACGTTCTTCCGCACCGCCACCCGAGACGTCCAGCTGGCCGGAACCGTGATCCCCGAGGGCGAGAAGATCCTGATGCTGCTGGGTAGCGCGAACACCGACCCCGAACGCTGGGCGGACCCCTACGCCTTCGATCTGGACCGCGATCCTTCGGGGCATGTGGGGTTCGGAATGGGCGTGCACCACTGCGTTGGCCAGCATGTGGCTCGGGCCGAGGCGGCGGCCCTCGTCGGCGCGTTGGTGGAACGCGTTGCCAGCATCGAACCGGCAGGGGAACCGCGGCGGCGGCTCAACAACACGCTGATCGCCTTCGACCGGCTACCGGTCAGGATCCGCCCGGACCGAAGGTGATCCTGCGAGGGACCAGCCAACTCCAACGGTTGTTGCATAGCTCACGCGGAGGTGATTAGACTCACTGTGATATATCAGTTGGCGCTCAGTGAGATCGTCAGCTCAACAACCCCCTACGGAGCGTCCCGCCACCATGACCCGACCCGCCGCGGCCAAGAGCAATCCCCGAAACCTGGACACCACCGAGAAGGCCGGCGTCGGCCGAATCATCACGTACGCAGGCGCCATCCTGGCCTTCCTGATCGGCTCAGGGTTCGCCACCGGCCAGGAGATCATGCAGTACTACACCTCCCGCGGCTTCTGGGGAATCTTCGGCACAGGCGTAGTGGTGCTTGTGTTGATCACCTATGTCTGCGTGGAGTTCATGACCACGGGGCGCCGTGAGAAGTTCGACAAGCCATCGGACATCTTCGGCTACTACTGCGGCAAGTACATCGGGAAGTTCTTCGACTACTTCTCCATCCTGTTCGTGTTCCTGAGCTTCACGGTGATGGTCTCCGGCGCAGGCGCCGTGTTCGAGGAGCACTACGGTCTCTCCAAGTACCTCGGCGGCGTCGCCTTCGCCGCCGTGGTCGGCCTGACCGCCTGGTTCGGCCTCAACCGCCTCGTGGACGTCATCGGCAAGGTGGGACCGGTCATCGCCATCATCGCCGTAGCTCTCGGCCTGATCTCCATCTTCCGTAATGGCGGCTTGACCGACGGCCACAACCTGGCCTTCTCGCTGGACATGACCACGGCTTCGTCCAACTGGTTCATGGCAGGACTCTCCTACGTGGGCTTCTGCATGCTGTGGCTCGCCGCATTCTTGGCCGCGCTCGGCGCCACCTCCCGCTCCAAGAAGGAGGTCATCATCGGTTCCACCTCCGGCGGCGTCTTCTTCTCCCTGGCCTGCATCGTGGTGGGCCTCGGCCTGCTCGCTACCGTCGAGTCCGTGTTCGATTCCCAGATCCCCATGCTGGTCATCGCGAAGCAACTCAGCCCCGTCATTGCTGCCTGTATCTCCGCCATGATCCTGGCCGGTATCTACACCACGGGCGTCCCGCTGCTCTGGACCGTGTCCCAGCGCTTCTGGCGCGATGGTTCCCGTGGCTTCAAGTACGGCACGGTTGGCCTGGCAGCCCTGGGCACCGTGGTCGGCCTGATCCTGCCCTTCGACCAGATGGTCAACCTGGTCTACGTCATCAACGGCTATGTCGGCATCGTGCTGCTGGCCTTCATGTTGGTCAAGACGGTCACCAGGTCCGTCTCCTCGAGGCGGGCACCCGTCTCCGCCTGAGTACACCCGCGTACGCTTGGTGCTCATGGACCCCATGCAGCTTGTCGGTACCTGGCGGCTGCAGCGTCAGATCGAGGACCACCGTGGCGAGGACGTGACCGTCACCGGTCTGGCGGAGTTCACGGCAGAGGCCGACGGCCGCATCCGCTGGCACGAGTCAGGCACCATGCACCACGTCCGTACGGACCTTCCCTTCACCCGGACCATGTTCCTGGTTCCGGGCCATGGCCCGGACCAGGACCACAGCCAGGGCCAAGGCCCGACGGCGCGGCTCGCGGCCGCCTGGCACGTCACCTTCGAGGACGGCCGGTACTTCCATCCGTGGCCGGGAGCCACAGCCGCCGGCGGCGGCGTGGGCGCTGAAGGCGGCCCCACGTCGTCGGGCATGGACGTGGTGCACGTGTGCACGCCGGATCTGTACCGAGGCGAGTTCTCCGAACGCTCCTCGGAGCGAACATGGACCCTGATCTGGAGGGTGACGGGTCCACGCAAGGACTACGTGATGAGCACCGATTACACGCGGCTCTGAGCGGACATGATTTTCGTCAGCGTCTCCAGCACCACGCGCATGGCCGGCGAGGTGACGGCGCTGCGCCGTGTCACGGCGTGCACGTCCCTCCACATGGATTCCTCTCCATCAGGTCGCCCGGGCATCCGTAGACGCGGCAACCCGAAGTCCGTCTGCCCGTCCGGAAGGAGCATCTGAGGGAGAAAACCCGCCGCGGCACCGGCACGGACCATGGCCTCGTGCACGGTCAGGTCCGAACTCTCGCAGACCACCCTCGGTTCGAAGCCGAGCTTGCGGCACACCCGCTTGACCCACGCGTTGGCCTCCGTGCCCTGAGGTTCCACGACCCAGTGCAAGCGTGAGAGTTTCTCCACACCGATCCCCGGGTCGGTGCCGGCCGGCAGGCACGCGATCACGTCATCGCGCTGCAGGAACGTCCGTTTCAGATTCCGGTCCACCCGCTCGGGGATGTGCGGGAACTGGTCCACGATGGCTACGTCACTGCGCCGACCAGCCACCTCGGCCAACGCCTCGTCCGGCTCCATCTGATGGAAGATCATCTCCACATCGGGATGTTCCCGACCCACGGCCAGGATCAGGGTCGATAGGTGACGCCGGGCAAAGGTGGCGAATCCTGCCACCCTCACGAGGCCATGGACTCGTTCTCGGCCCGTATCCAACTCCGACTCCGCGAATTCCAGGATGCCGAGCACCTCGTCGGCGCGCCTCACCAGCCGCTGCCCGGCGGGCGTCAGCGCCAAGGAGCGACCCCGCTGTTCCAACAGCCGAGATCCGGCTTCGGTCTCGAGCTTGCGCAACTGTTGCGACACAGCGGACGTGCTGATCCCTCGCACCCTGGCCACGCCCGCCAGGGTGCCCCTGACCTCCAACTCACGCAGCAGCAGAAGACGCGTCACATCAAGCATCGATTACCCCAGTATTTCTTGCATGTTTCCATGTGCACATTGAAGTTCAACTTAACAATAGCAACAAGGACCGCCCACTTCTTCCCGCCATGATCACGCCATAACGTAGCGGCAGCAGCACACCTCGCAAGGACTTTCACAAGGACTTGAGAACCCCCACCTGAGCAAGGAGAACCGCAGCCCATGTGCCCCGCGCCCACCGGCACCGTCACCACCGACCCCGTGGCGTTGGCCGCCGAGCTGATCCGCATCGACACCACCAATTTCGGGGGCGGCAGGTCCAACGGCGAACGCGCGGCTGCCGACTATGTCGAGGCCTTCTTGGGGCGGCTCGGAGTGGAGTGCACCCGCTACGAGGTCGCGGACGGACGCACCAATCTCATCGCCCGCGTCCTGGGGCAGGATCCCGAGCTGCCTGCGCTGATGCTGAACGCGCACCTGGACGTCGTCCCCGCCGATCCGCAGGAGTGGAGCGTAGATCCCTTCGCCGGTCTGGTGAGGGATGGCTTCCTCTGGGGCCGGGGCGCCGTGGACATGAAGGGGATGGTCGGCATGATCCTCGCCGCCGTGGCCTCCCTGCTCTCTTCGGGGCAACGCCCTCGACGCGACCTGGTCCTGGCCTTCCTGGCCGATGAAGAGGACAACTCCCATGTGGGCGCGCGCTGGATGGTCAGCGAGCACCCGGAGGCCTTCGAAGGCGTGGCGGAGACCATCGGGGAGGTGGGCGGCTTCAGCGTGGACATCGAGGGACGCCCTGTGTTCCTGGTACAGACCGGAGAGAAGGGCATCCTCTGGTTGCGCCTGCGTGCCCACGGACGCGGTTCCCACGGCTCCCAGATCAACCGCGACGAGAGCGCGCTGCTGGACCTGGCTCAAGCCGTGCTGCGGATCGGGCACGAGCCGTGGGAAGTCAGCCTCACGGAGACCACCTCCGCCATGCTGAGCGGGCTGGCGGGGCTCTTGGGGCTACCGGAGGACAGCGATCCCGACACGCTGGCCCGAGCCACCGGTGCCTGCTCCACCTTCGTCACCCCGGGTCTGCGCACGGTCGCGAACCCGACCCTGTTCCACGCAGGGATCAAGGAGAACACGGTCCCGAGCACCGCGGAGGCGCTCGTCGACGTACGTTTCCTTCCTGGGCAGCGCGACGAGGTGCTCTCCCGCATCAAGGAGCTGGCCGGCCCTGGCATCGAGGTGGAGATCGCGGACGAGGTCGAGGCCGTCGAGACCTCCTTCGACACCGCCCTCGTCGAGACGATGCGCGCCAGTGTGGAGCGGGCGCTTCCGGGCGCCACCCTGCTCCCCTACCTGGTGCCCGCGGGAACCGACAACCCCATGTTCGCGAGGCTCGGCATCCGCGGCTTCGGGTTCTCCCCGCTGCTGCTGCCACCCGGTTTCGACTTCCCCGCCATGTTCCATGGCGTGGACGAGCGCGTCCCCGTGGACGCACTGAGGTTCGGGGCAGGCGTCCTGCACGACCTCGTCCTGCATCACTGACCCACACCGCTTCGCATCATCACCCCCCCCGATTCCCCAAGGACAGCCATGCTCTTCCCCGCATCCGTTTATCGCGACCGCCGCACTCGAGCCGCAGCCTCGGCTCGAGAGCAGGGCTTCTCCGCCCTGCTGATCGCGGATCCGGCCAACATCTTCTACCTCACCGGATACAACGCATGGTCCTTCTACATGCCCCAGTTCCTGCTGATCTCGGCCCAGGATGCCCGCACCTTGCTGGTGGGGCGCGACATGGACATGCGGGTGGCCTTCCGCACCGCAGAACTGAGCGACGACGAGGTCCTGCCCTACCCCGAGACCTACATCCATCGCGCCGACATCCATCCCTTCGATTGGGTGGCCGAGCAGCTGATCGCACTGGATTGGATGCCGCTCTTGGTCTCCGCTCCCGTGGGGTTCGAATCCGACGCAGACCACTTCTCCGTGCGTTCCTTCCAGAGCCTGACCGCCGGCCTCCCCGGCGTGACCTTCATGGACGACGGTCACCTCGTCAATTGGTTGCGCGTCGTGAAGTCCGACGCCGAGATCGACCTGATGCGCAGGGCAGGTGCCGTGGCGACGAACGCCATGCTGATCGCCGGGGACATGTTGGCCCACGGACGGCCACAGAACGAGGTCGCGGCGGCGCTCCAGGCCGCGCAGGCCACCGGCACCACGATGCCCGACGGCACGCCCGCGGACGGCGACTACACCGCCATCGTGCCGCTCATCGCCACCGGCGAGTCCGCCGATGCCCCGCACCTGACCTGGACGGCGGCCCCGCTGAAACAGGGCGAGACCGTGTCCATCGAGATGGCGGGAGCCCACCATCGCTACCACGCCCCGTGCTCTCGGACCTTTGCGCTCGGCCAGGTCTCCAAGGAGGTGGAACGCCTCGCCGACCTGACCGTGGAGGCCCTGACCCTCACCGTTGATGCCATCCGTCCAGGGCGTACCTCGGGCGACGTCGCCTCGGAGTATTGGGGCTTCCTCGCCAAGCACGGGCTGAGCAAGGAGTCCCGACTCGGCTATTCCATCGGTGTGGGGTTCCCGCCCGACTGGGGCGAGAACACCGTGTCCATCCGTCCGGACGACACCACGATCCTGCAGCCCAACATGACCTTCCACATCATCGCAGGCATGTGGATGGACGGATTCGGCTGCGAATTCAGCGAATCCGTCAGGGTTGCCCCGGACGGCGTCGAAATGCTGACCGACGTCCCACGTGAGCTCATCCGCCGCTGAAACGTTCAGCGCTGCCAATACCACCAGAGAAACGATGCACGTACCCATGAAGGCAAGCACTGGAGGAACCCACCATGTCATCCGCTGACACCGGCCCAACGACCGCTGCTCCGGAGATGTCGCCGGAAGAAAAGAAGAAGATGCGCAAGGCCATCTTCGGAGGCACTCTCGGCAACACCCTCGAATGGTTCGACTACGGGATCTACGGCTACCTGACCACCTACGTGGCCTACCACTTCTTCGAGCCCTTCACCTCCGACCGGTCAACGCAGATCCTCTTCACGCTGCTGGGCTTCGCGGTCTCCTTCATGCTGCGCCCCATCGGCGGTATGGTCCTCGGTCCTCTCGGTGACCGACTGGGACGCAAGAAGATCCTGGTCATCACCGTCGCAGTGATCTCGGGCGCCACGACCCTGATCGGCCTGCTCCCCACCGCGCAGACCATCGGGATCTGGGCGCCGATCCTGCTCTTCACGCTACGCATCGTTCAGGGCTTCTCCGCCGGTGGCGAGTACGCCGGCGCCGCCGTGTTCATGGCGGAGCACGCCCCCGACAAGAAGCGTGGTTTCTACGGGGCCTTCCTGGATTCCGGCACGTTCATCGGCACCTGCCTCGCCGCTCTGGTCTGCACCGGCCTGACGCTTCTCGTTGGCCACGACGCCATGATGGACTTCTGGTGGAGGGTTCCCTTCCTCCTGGCCCTGCCCGTGGGACTCATCGCGCTGTGGATGCGCCGTTCCCTGGACGAGCCGGAAGTCTTCAGCGAGATCGCAGCGGAGGCGAAGCAGGAGTCTGCGGTGAAGGCGCTTGGCACCGTCATCGTCTCCTTCCCGAAGCAGCTGCTCAAGCTCACCGGCTACGTCATCCTCGTCAACGTGGCCTTCTACCTCGTGCTGACCTATATGCCCACCTATCTCTCCGAGACGCTGGGACAGTCCTCCACGTCCGCAGGCATGATGCTGGTGGTGGTGCAGGCCTTCATGGCCGTGGCCATCGTGTTCTTCGGCAGCCTCTCCGACAAGATCGGACGAAAGCCGGTGATCATCGGCTCCGCACTCGGGTTCACGCTGCTCTCCATCCCCACCGTGCTGCTGATGGGCTTGGACAACCCCGTTCTGCAGTTCCTTGGTCTGGCCGTGCTCGGCCTGCTGCTGGTGGCGTTGACCTCGGTTCTCTCCGCGACGCTGTCCGCGCTCTTCCCGACCCAGGTGCGCTACTCGGGCCTGGCGTTCGGCTACAACGTCGCCACCGCGATCTTCGGCGGGACTGCAGGCCTGGTGGTGCAGTGGCTCATCGCCAAGACCGGCATCGTGATCATGCCCGGTATCTACATGACGGTGGCGGGCGTCATCGGCCTCATCGCCGGCCTGACCCTGCTGGAGACCAAGGGCGAGTCCCTGCGCGGCACCCACGTCCCCGGTACCCAACCCGTCCCGGTCGTCACAACCAGGGCCGAGGCCAAGGCCGGCACCAAGGCCGGCGCCGAGGAAGGTGCCCTGTGACGCAGCCCCGAGCCCACGCCGTCGGGCATCCTGCAGCCCGGACGTCCGCGGCCCAGGCCGCGACGCCCTACGCCGACGCACTGCAGCGGCACGCGGACCGGGCCCCGCTGATGTTCATGGTTCCCGGGCACGCCGCCACACCGGACGGCCTCAGCAAGGATCTCGCCGACTTCGTCGGCGAGCGCGCCGTCCGCATGGACATCCCCGTCCTGGTGGACGGGATCGACGTGGGTCCGGAGTCGCCTTACGTGGAGGCGGAACGGCTGGCCGCGGAGGCTTGGGGTGCCCAGCGGACGTGGTTCCTCGCCAACGGTTCCTCCCAGGGCAATCGCATGGCCGTGATCGCGGCTCACGCGTTGGGGCTTTCCGACACCATCCTGGCTCAGCGCTCGGCGCACTCCAGTTTCACGGACGGCTTGGTGGTTTCCGGGGCCACCCCCGAGTGGATCCTGCCGCAGGTGGACGTCCGGCGTGGCATCAACCACGGGCTCACGCCTGGGCAACTCGATGCCGCGCTGACCCGCACCCGTGGCCCCGTGTACGTGGTCTCCCCGAGCTACTTCGGGGCAGTGGCGGACATCCCCGGTCTTGCTGAGGTGGCGCATGCACACGGGGTGCCGCTCATCGTGGATGCCGCCTGGGGTGCGCACTTCGGATTCCACCCGTCACTACCGGACTTCCCCACCACGCAGGGTGCCGACATCGTGGTGACCTCCACGCACAAGATGGGCGGCGCGTTGGGTCAGGCTGCCCTGCTGCATCTGGCTTCCGGCCCGTTCACGGAGGCGCTCGAACCGGTCTTGGAACGGGCCTATCAGCTCACCCAGACCACGTCCGCCTCATCGTTGCTGCTGGCCTCCATCGACGTGGCCAGGCGCTCGCTCGTCCTGGGCGGCGACGCGTTGGAGGACAGCGTGGAGCAGGCCCAGGCGTTGCGGCAGCGGGTGCGCTCGATCCCGGGGCTCGAGGTCGCCAGCGATTCCTTTGCGGAGTATCCGGACATCGTCGACACCGATCCGTTGCGGGTCTCCATCGACGTGCTGGCCACCGGCCTGACCGGATACCAAGTCCGCGAGGCGCTGGCCAACGAGCACGCCGTCTACGTGGAGATCGCCACGATCGGCGCGGTGGCCGCGTTCCTCGGCCCGGGAAAGGTGCTGGATCTGGACCGTTTCGAGTCGGCGCTGCGCGCCGTGATCGAGGCCGGCGCAGGCAGCCCAACGGCCGACGACGCGGCTCAGGTTCTGTCGCTCCCCTCGCCGGGGCCGTTGCGCACGACCCCGCGCGAGGCCTACTTTGCACGTGCCGTGACGGTGCCCGCGGAAGAAGCCATCGGACGGGTCTCGGCCGGTGCTTTGGCGGCCTACCCTCCGGGTGTCCCGAATGTGGTGCCGGGCGAGGAGATCACCAGGGAATCCCTGGACTACCTCCGGGCCGTGGCCGCCTCACCCATCGGCTACGTCCGGGGTGCGGCCGATCCGGCGCTGGACACGGTGCGGGTGCTGGCCTGACCTCGAGCCGGTTGACCTAACTGGCCGATTGACCTCACTGGCCGGTTGAACCGTCTGGACGCCCGCCTGCACACCGTCGGCAGGAACGCACACCGTCGGCAGGTCTGCACAGCGTCGGCGCTGCCTCGGTCCTGCGCACCGACCTTGTGTCTCCCGACCGACGCTGTGTCGGCCCGACGGCACAGAGCAGCAATGTCGACGGAGCAGCAACGTAGGCTGGAGGGCGTGGCGAAGAAACCGGCAAGGAAGAACGCAGGCATCGGCAACCCGGCCAAGCGGGCGGCACAGGCGGAACTGGACTCTCGGCTGACCCCGGCGGACCAGCGTGTGCTGACGGAGTTCTCAGCGTGGCTGGGCACCCAGTCCGAGATCTCCGCTCCCAGCCCGGAGTTGGAGGTCAAGGGACTCAACGGCCTCCTGGCCTCCGTACGTGCCACCGGCACCAACCCGGTCACGCCGGACGCCGTTGCACATCTGGTGGACGTGGCCCTGACCAAGGTGGAGGACGCCGCGGAGGTGGAGCCGCAGGTCGGGGAACAGGTTGCTGCGGCCTGCTTCGGCGTGCTCGGGGACTACCTGGGCTTCCGCGAGGACAACGATTCCGACCCCGCGCCCTGGCAGCGGGCACGACTCAAGGCCCAGCAGAAACTGGACGACTACTTCGGAAACCAAAGCCTGGCCGAGGACTTCCTCGATCAGGAGAGTGCCCTGGCCAGGCACCTGGATGACGCGGCCGCCATCGCGGCCTTGGACACGGATGCCGCCGTCCGACGCGATGCACTGCTGGCCCTGAGCAGCATGGCCGGTATCAAGGACCTCTTGGCCTGGATCGGCGACGGCCGGGAAACCGACCGGGCAGGCGAACCGCGCGAAGAGGACCGTTCCACGGTTTTTGCCCACCTCCTCCCCGGCGCGACCTACACCGAAGAGGACCTGCCGCTGCTGACCTCCTGGTGGGACAGCCTCATCACCTCTGAGGTCCTCGATGTGGCCCACGGCCAGGTGACCGCGGGCCCGGTTACCGGGTGGCACTCCCCCACCGGAACGTCCGTGGACACGGTGGAGGGTGTGGCACACGGGTTCCTGGCCGAGGCCGTCAGCCGCATCACCGAGCTCCACGGCCGCGTCGAGGCCACCGAATTGCTCGCCTGGACTCTTGCTCCGGCACTGCCCTCACAGGAATTCACGCAGGCTCAGGCCCGCGCGGCCGCCGCCGACGAGCTGAAGGACATGGACGACAAGGCGAACCAGGCCGTGGATGCGGCCCTGGCGGCCCTGGTCCGGCTGGGGTTCGTGACGGGTGACCGGAACCACCCCGCGGTCCCGGCCACCCTGCGCAGAACGGTGGCCCAAGGGCTCAGGCTCGCCGGCATCTACACCATGCTGGACGAGGACGACCTCTTCAGAGACGATCCCGAGGGCTGAGGCAGAGACGGTCCTGAGGGCTGAGGATCAGCGCAGCACCTCGTTGATGGCGCCGGTCACGGGCTGGCCCTCGTCGAACCCGGCCACCGGCTTCTTGAAGCCACGCGTGATCCAGAGAAGATAGAGGAAGCCGAGCACGGCCCAGGCCGCTCCGCCGATCAACGCGTCCAAGCTGAGGTTCACCCACAGGACCACCGTCATCGCGGTACCGATCAGCGGCATCACGATGTAGTTGAAGATGTGACGCCCCGTGTGACGACGGCCCTTTTTGATGGCGAACCAGGCGATCACGGACAGGTTCACGAAGGTGAACGCGATCAGGGCACCGAAGTTGATGAAGGCCGCGATGAGTTCCAGGGTGAAGGCCGCCGCCAACAGACTGACCACGCCGACCAGGATGATGTTGAAGGTCGGGGTGTGAGTGCGGGCGTTGATATGACCGAAGAACTTACGGGGAAGCACCGAGTTGCGACCCATCACCAGCAACATGCGGGACACCGAGGCGTGTGAGGCAAGCCCCGAGGCCAAGGTGGCGCAGAAACCGGCTGCGGTGAGGACGGCCTGCAGCACGCCGCCACCCACTCCGTGGCCGATCTGCGGGAGGGTGGAGTCCTCGATCGCGTAGTCCGGGAAGACCTCCCAGCCCGGGAAACGCAGCTGCGCGAAGTAGGCGGCCACCAGGAAGATGCCTCCGCCGATGATGACGGTGTAGAGAATGGCCTTCGGCATGATCGAGGGGTGCTTGGCTTCCTCCACGTACATCGTCACAGCGTCGAAGCCGATGAAGGAGAAGCAGACCACGGTTGCGCCGGCGAGAACAGCACCGAAGGACACGCCATCGTGGAAGAACGGCTCGAGCGGGTTGATGACGCCGACGTCCCCGCGGACCAGCTGGAAGATCACCATGACGACGAAGACCGTCATGACCACCACGGAGAAGATCAGCAGCACCATGTTGGCCTGAGACGTTCCCTGCATGGTGATGTAGATGATCGTCGTGACCACGATGCAGTAGATCAGCACCCACAACCAGCCGGGGGTTCCAGGGAAGAGCTGTTCCAGGTAGCTGCGGATGATGAGGCAGTTGACCATGGGAAGCAACAGATAGTCGATGAGGGAGGTCCAGCCGACCATGAACCCGGCATTGGGGTGCATGGACTCCTTCACATACGTGTAAGCGGAACCGGCGCTGGGGATGGCGCCAGACATCTTCCCGTAGCTGATGGCCGTGAAGATCATGACCACCAACGCCACGAGGTAGGCCAGCGGCACCACGTTATCGGTCTGCTTGGCGACCAAACCGAAGGTATCGAAGACCACCGTCGGGGTCATGTAGCCCAGGCCGAGGCCAACGATGGCCCACAACCCCAGGCTGCGTTTGAGGCCCGGGCCCTTACCTGGCGCGGACAGAGACGGTGCAAGTTTTTTTGACATGCGGCCTTCCTGGGGAAGCTGAGCGAGGCACTGAATACGCCGCTCAGATGACTCATCACGGAGGATTCCGTAACCTGGGCCACTTTTGGCGACTCGATCAGTTTTCCCCTTGGGGTATCACCAAGGCAAGGGTTTTACCCCGGAGGACCAGAACTTAATACGACCGTCATGGACGCTGAGGAGCGGCAGGTGGTACGCGCAGGGCCCGCACATCACCCCAGCTCCACCAGCGCCATCCCGCAGATCATCGACGCGATCCCGAGGCTCATGAGCCAGGTGAATCGCTCCTTGAAGAGCACCACGGCCAGGACAGCGGTGAGGGCGGCACCGGACGCGGCCCAGATGGCATAGGCGGCACCCAGCGGCATGCCGTGCCCCAGGGATACGGCCAACAGCGAATACGAGACCACGTACCCCAACACCACCGGTGCGATCCACCGCTTCTTACGGAATCCGTCGGAATGCTGCATCCCCAACGTGGAGGAGACCTCGAAGACGATGGCGCCGACCAAGGCGAAGACGGCCGTCATCTGGACTCACCGTCCTGGGACGCATCGGAGTCGAGCGGGTCAGCTTCGGCCACGTCCGCCTCGCCCAGGGGCGCGTCTCCCGGCATCGGCACCACCGGAATGGAACCTGTGACCCCTGCCGGAGAGGCACCGCCGGACGAACCGATCTCCACGAGGACCACCCCTACCGCGATCAGCGCGAACCCCACGCCCATGACCGGGGTGATGGTCTCCCCGTAGATGGCCCAGGACAGGACCGCAGCCAGGACGATGCCGCTGGCACCCCAGATGCCATAGGCCTTCCCTACGCCCATGCCACGGCGCAGGGTCAGCGCCAGACACCAGAAGGAAGCCACGTAGCCCGCCAGCACCACGACGGCGAGGGCAGGCAGGTCCAAGGCGGCCTTCATGCTGACGGTCGCCACCACTTCTGCCACGATGGCATAGAGCAGGGGCACCCCAGGCCCCGATCCGGTCAAACGCATACTTCCCAGGCTATTCCAGGAGGGGCGTTACCTTCCAAGCGCCTCCGCGGCCTCGACCACGAGGTTCCCCTCGGTCACCCAGCGGTAGGACGTGCCGCCGCCTGGGCCCGACGGCGTGGTCCTCGCCTGCCGCTTCGCGGACAGGTGGACCGCGTCCACACCCGCCGCGACGAGCGCAGGAATGTCCTCCGGCGTCACTCCACCACCGGCCATGACCTCGATACGGCCCGCCGCCGCGGCCACCATTGCTCCGATGGTCTCGACGCCGTCGCCGGCGACACCCGCTCCGCCCGAGGTGAGAATGCGGGTGCAGCCCAGTTGCACGGCGTCCTCCACCAACGCCACCGGGTCGTGCACCGCATCAATGGCGCGGTGGAAGACGATGTCCAGCGGGGCCTCGTCCCGGGTGTCGAGTGCGTCCACGGCCCGGACCGCATCGACCAGGGTCAGCATCGCGGAAGTATCCACCGAGTTGTGATCGGTGAGCACACCGAAGACCAGCGCGGTGACGCCTGGGACCGAGCCGACCGCCGCGACATCCCTGGCCATGACGTCCACGAGCGCGTCATCGTAGTCGAAGCCACCCTCTGTGGGTCGAATCAGGACCGAGAGCCCGGCGGTGCCCGCGGCGTGGGTGGGGGTGCGGCGCAGTTGTGCCGCCACTGCCTGGGTGAGCCCCAGGCTGGGGGTGAGGCCGCCGGTAGCGCCGAGCCCCATGCACAGTTCCACCCGGTCTGCCCCATTGAGCACCGCCGTCCGGGCGCTCTCGGGGTCCTGCACCACGATCTCGAGCTGTGGGGTCTGCCGTCTTTGCGTCATGCGACCATCATGCCTTTCCCATACCGCGCCAGCTAGGCTGGGCCACCATGTACCTCGAGAACCTGGTCTTCGACGCGGTGGATCCGCAGCGGCTCGGTCACTTCTGGGCCGGCGCGCTGGGGCTGATCCCCCTCACCGACGAGCCGGACTGCTTCGAGGGGCGCCTCCACGTTCCCAACGGTCCCGAGCTGGACCTGTGCTTCCAGCCCGTGTCCGCACCGCCCGCCGAACCGCTCAGGCTGCACCTGGACCTGAACGGTACGGAAGCGGTAGCGCCCACACCCGGCGCCGAACAGGTGGACCGTCTGCTCTCATCGGGTGCGCAGCGCTGCGACCTTGGACAGGGAGCAGTTCCGTGGACGGTGTTGCAGGACCCGGAATCGAATCCCTTCTGTGTCCTGGATCCCCGCCCGGAATACGCCGGGTCCGGTCCGATCGCGGCCCTGCCGCTTCAGGCTCACGACGTGGAACTCACGGCCGAGTTCTGGCACCGCCTGACCGGCTGGGTCGAGGCGGCGAGTAGGGCGCCTCGCGCTCTACGACATCCGTCGGGGCGGGGGCCCCTGCTCGAGTTCGTCCCCGAGTCGCGGCCCAAGTCTCGATTCGCCAAGAACCGTATGCATCTCGATCTTCGGCTGGAGCTCGGAGACGACATGGAGGCCGCTGCATCGCTCATCAAGAAGCTCGGCGGCCACGAGTACGACGGCGGATGGGGTGAATTGCCCTGGCGCACCTTCCGAGATCCCTCCGGGAACGAGATCTGCGTGCTTCCTGCGCCGAAGTCGTGACCCGACCAAGCACTCCCCCGTGGGAAACGCCCGCGAAGATTCCGGGAACAACGAGGGGCGGCACCGCAGGTGCCGCCCCTCGTTGGGCTTCGTGGCCTCAGGACACTCGAGGACCTCAGGACTCTGGAGAATCAGGCCTGGAACCAGCCGAAGGTCTCCGGCGCGTATGCCTTCATGCCTGCCACTGCGTTGAGCACGGCATTGCGCAGACCCAACGTCACCGAGAGCGCTCCCTCGGCATTGCGGCCAAGGATCTGGACGTCCTCCAAGGCGGAGAGGACCACGGAAGCCGGGGACGCGTCGTCGGGCACCGGGCGGGCCCCCTCCACCGGCGTCGCGGCGTTGGCAGCGGCCACGAGCGCATGACCCACTTGGGCCGCGACCTCGGCGGCCGGCACGGCTGCCTTCTTGGCTGAGGCCGCTTCGGCCTCCAGCAGGGAATTCATGGACCAGAGCACGTAGGCGGCAACGAAGCCTTCAAGGTCCTCCGCGGACGTCTCGCCGACGTACTTGTCCGCGGCAGCGACCTGCACGCGGGTCTTGACGACATCGAGGACGCCACCGCGCACCAGTACGTCCCACCACAGGCCCAGCGCCGCGACGTCGGACGCGGAGCGCACCTGAAGGGGGTTGGAGGCATCCTGCAGCGTGCCGTTCTCCGAGTCGGCGGGACGCTTGGCGACGCCGCGAGCGTGCAGCCCCAGCATCGCGGCGACGGGTTCGATGTCGGCACGACGCAGCTGCCCGGACGCGGTCACGGTGGCCCCGTCGCCGATCCACTCGGCCAGCGCGGCGATGCCCGCCACCACCGGGGTGGCGGCCAGGTCAACTGCGGATTCCTGCCCGACGGCGGGTCCCGGCACGGCGGCCTGCGCGGCCTCGACGGGTGTCGCGGGTGTCGCGAGCTCGGCAGCCGGCGGCTGCGGCGCGACGTCGGCAGCGCTCCGGGTCTCGGCGCTCGGGGCCTCAGCGTGCCAGGAAGCGCGACGCGGGATCGGGGCTGCGGCGTCGGGCAGAAGCGTCTCGCCCACGCGCTCCACGCTCAGTCCACGCTTGCGTGCAACGGCGGCCAGGAGAGACGACGTCGCCACGGCAACGCCCTCGAAAGCCGCGTCCCAGCCGTGTACGTTGGCCACGGCCTGAAGCGAATCGTGGGCGCTCCCAGTGCGCGCGGCGTCCAGCAGGTCTCGTGCGGCCTTCGTAGCTGGTTTGGCCCACTTCACGAGCTTCACGTTGCGGGCAGCGGCCTTCAGGTCCGGCTGCGTGACCCACTGGTCCAAGGCCGACGTTCCCGCCCCGAGGACGTGCAGCAATGCGGGGTGCTCCGCGTCCTCCTCGGGGTGGATCGAAGCCAGGAGTTCGCGGGCATCGCTCATGCGGTGTTGGTGAGTCAGCTGCGCAAACTCCTTCAGGACGGACTGCGTCAGTTCCAGATCGCGGCCTACGGGCACGCTGGAACGACGGCGCCGGGCCGGACGCTCACCTTGTTCCTGGAGCATCGCGCCGAGGGCGCTGCGCGCGTCCCCCGCGGGGCTCTGCGTCGGCAGAGGGGATTCGGTTCCGTAGAAAGCAGACATACCTTCCAGATTAGATCGGGTTCCCTGTCGATCCTCGGCGCTGCGGGCGGGACGTTGTTCACACTCAGCCGGGCCGGCACGAATGTCGGTACGCAGGCACACCGGTCGGTGTTGTCCCTGGCATCGGTACCGACGCGTGTGCTTTCGCACCGACGCGTGTTCAGACGAGAAGTGACCCGTGGCGTCGGCACGCCCACGTGGCTAGCGTAGGAAGCACTCGCATCAACACCCAAGACAAGTTGGAGGACCCCATGCCCGTCACCTCGAAGGCCACCACCACCTGGACCGGCGATCTCACCGAGGGGTCCGGAGCGGTCGAGTTCGTCTCGTCCCGCATCGGCACCTACCCCATCAACTGGAAGGCACGTTCCGAGGGGGAGGACGCGACGACCACCCCTGAGGAACTCATCGCCGCGGCCCATGCCTCGTGCTTTTCCATGGCCCTGTCCAACGCCCTTGCGGAGAACGGGACCCCGGCCGGCACGCTGACCACCACGGCTGCCGTGGGGTTCGTCCCGGGTAAGGGCATCACCGGCAGCGAGTTGAACCTCAAGGCACAGGTCGACGGCCTGGACGCTGAGACGTTCGCCGATATCGCTGAGGACGCCAAGAAGAACTGCCCGGTTTCACAGGCTCTGGCCGGGATCGAGATCACGCTGAACGCCGAGCTGGTCTGATCGCTCAGCACACCCGTCGGTGCAGTGACACACGCGTCGGTGTAGATCATGTGATCCACACCGACGCGTGTGTATTCACACCGCGTAGTGTCACGCGGCATGCAGCAGGGACCACGCCTCATGTGCCAGCCACAGCCTGGTCAGGTCCGGGACCCGGTGCACATTGTGCCCGGTCAAGTCCCGGATGCGTTTGAGCCGGTAACCCAGGCTCTGCCGGTGGATACCCAGCGTTTCCGCGGCCCGCTGCATGGACAGATCCGCTTCCAGAACCGTGAAGAGAGTCACCCTCAGGGTCGTGTGGCGCTCCTCCTGCAGGGGACCGAGCACCTGTTCCACGATCTGCCGCGCCTCGGTCACGGACCGGGCAAGCAGCGACACCGGTTCCGGAACGAACTCCGTGATCCCCTTCCCAGTAGTCAGCGCGTCGGCGGCTTCCCTCACGGCAGCCCCCACATCCTCCATCCGCGCATGCACTTGCGATATCCCGATGTCCACGGACACCTCCTGCACCAGAGGCTGGACACCATCGAGGTCTTCTTCGGCGGAGACCACCATCACCACACCCTGCGCCTCGCCGACCCACGCTGGGTACCCCGCCAGGGCCAGGGACAGCGCAAGCCGGCTCGCGCCGTCGGGCACGGCCAGCACGCGGTAGGTACGCTGCCCGACGGCGTGTGCCCCGCCCACTGCCGCCCCACCGGGGTGGGCGGCACGCGTCGCAGCCGGATCCAGCGCGGCGCTGATCTGTTCCGCGCCGTGACGCGCCGCGTCCAAGGCCTCCCGGAGCACTGCCTGCGCATCGGTGGCCAGCACTTGTTTGAGATGAATCAGGATCAGCGGGTCAAGGTCCGCGTCGACCTGGAGGTACGTGGCCGGCTCCGTGTCCAACGGATGCCGGCGCGACTCGGCCCCGAGTTCTCCGCCCGGGCCGAGCACGGCGCTACCCGTGGACTGTTCCATCACCGAGACCCACACCCCGGTGAGTCCGTGGATCCAGGACGTGGATCGTAGGTCTCGGCCTCGCAGGCTGGCCTCCTGGTACAGCCGCGACAGCACCAGGACGCCGCGGCCCTGGGCCGTGTTCGTGGCCGCGGCCACCGTCCGGGAGATCACCACGAACGGGGTGCTGTGCCCGGTCAGCAACAGCGGGAAGCCCAAGAGGTCCGCGGTGGCGAGCATCGCCTCGCTGAGGTCGGGTGCGTATCCGTCATCGCCGACAGTCATACCGACGATGCCCGCTTCCCGTGCCCGCCTGACGAAGCCCGCCTGGGCCGCCGGGTCGTGCGGGAGGTTCAGGCCAAGGGTCATGAGCAATTCGCCCTCACCGAGCCAGGTCCAAGGATCCGGTGCCTCGCTGGTCTGAGCCCAGCGAACGTGCGCCTCCAGCCCCGAATGCCCCGCCAGGACCTCCGTGTTCAGGATCGGATCGGCGACCAGATCGCCCACGGTGATGTGTGTTGCCATGGGCCCAGTCTGCCGCCCTACGTCTTCGTACGTGCGCACAAACCGAGAATATTTCTCATCCACATGGTGCATAGATCGGTGGACGGGAACGCCCATACGCTCACGACAAGTGCCTTGGGGGCACTGCCAGGTGGCGGCCCGTCCGGGGGCCGCCACCACCCCGTCCTCACGGGCGACACGCATCTCTCGAATCTCACGAACGGAGCCAGAATCATGAGCCAGCAACCCTTCGACACCGACGTCGTCATCATCGGCGCAGGCCTGGCGGGCCTCACCGCAGCACGCGAACTCTCCAAGGACCACTCCGTCGTGGTCCTGGAGGCCCGCGACCGGCTGGGCGGACGCCTTTACACCACCGAACGGCTTGGCCACCACCTCGAGTTGGGCGGGAACTGGCTGCACTGGACCCAACCCCACGTCTGGGCCGAGGTCACCCGCTACGGCCTGCGCGTAGGCCGGGGCCCCAAGTCGGAGGAGACGTACTGGATGGCGGACGGCGAGATCGTCAAGGGAGACCTGGCCCAGTACATGGCCGTCATCGACCACGGCATGGAGGCCCTGGTGGGCGGGGCGGGCGCCCTACTTCCCCGGCCGGACCAGGTCTCCACCGACCCAGACTGGATCGCGGCCGATCAACTCTCCCTGCAGGAGGCCCTGGACCGCCTGGATCTGCCGGACTCCGAGCGCGGCCCCAACGAGGCCGCCTGGGTTGGACACTGCAATGGCCCCCTCGACCAGGTGGGCTATTCAGCAGCTCTGCGCTGGTCCGCAGCCACTTCAGGTTCCTGGAAGGTGATGCACGAGGCCAGCTCCATCTATCGCCTCGAGGACGGCAACGTGGGACTCGTGAACGCCATAGCCGAGGACGTGGACGGCGAGATCCGACTCTCCTCCCCCGTGACGCGCTTGGAACATGACGAAGACTCGGTCACGGCCACCCTGGCCGACGGATCCACCGTTCGAGCCCGCCAGGCCGTGGTCACCCTGCCGCTGAACATCCTGCAAGAACTGGACGTGGTTCCTGCACTCTCGGCCGAGAAGCGAGCAGCTTCCGAGGCCCGCACAGCATCCCAAGGCGTGAAGCTCTGGATCAAGGTCAAGGGGCTGAAGAAGCCGTTCTTCGCCTATTCCACCGGCTCTCACCCACTCTCCGTGGTGCGCACCGAGTTCGTGGATGGGGATACCGCGGTCCTGGTGTCCTTCGGAGCGGACGCGACCAAGATCGACGTCACCTCCGTCAAGGCGGTGCAGGAGGCCCTCAACGTGTGGCGGGACGACCTCGAGGTCGTGGAGATCGCAGCCCACGACTGGAACAACGACCCCTATGCACGCGAGACCTGGCTCATCCACCGCCCGGGCGCCTACAGCAGTTCTCAGGCTGAGCTGCGCCGCCCCGAGGGCCGGGTGCACCTGGCCGGCGGCGACTACGCCAACCTCTGGGCGGGATTCTTCGATGGAGCCATCGAGTCCGGCCTCACCGTGGCCCGGGATGTTGCGGCAGAGTTGTTGTGAACCAGCGTTGCACGGTTCCTCAAACAGGGTGGAGCCGGCCGGTGTGAGTCACGGTCTGAACTGGGCAGCCCTGCCGGCCCGTTTGGGTTGGCAGGGTGACTGTGTTCTGGGTACGGGTATGGGCGTGGCCCCGCGCCTCGCCCAGTGTGTCTGGGGGGCTGCGGGGCCACACCTGTTTTGGTTGTGTCCGGCGGTGTCCTACTCTCCCACAACCTCCCGGTTGCAGTACCATCGGCGCTGTAGGGCTTAGCTTCCGGGTTCGGGATGGGACCGGGCGTTTCCCCTACG
>NZ_JALAGT010000135.1 GCF_022712295.1 Galactobacter sp. | reverse complement strand
GTCCGGATGAGTCACTTGGCGATGGTCTTGGCCGAGGAGTTCTTCGAGGTCGAGGCGTAGCCGGTCTTCGTGGCGGTGGCCTTGACCAGGATCTTCTTGCCCTTGAGGGCGGACGGGACGGTGTAGGTGGACTTGTTGCCACCGTTGGTGATCTTTGCCCAGTGCTTGCCGTCGGTGGTGGGCTTGAACCACTGGTAGCTGACCTTGGCGCCGGACGTCGCGGAGGAGGCCTTCGCGGTGACCGTGTTACCGACCTTGACGGTGCCGGAGATGGTGGGCTTGGAAACGTCGACGGTCTTCGGGGCCGGGAAGAGGGCTTCCTTCTGGGCTGCGGTCAGAGTGATCTCGTCACGGGTGACCAGGCTGGCACTGGCGATGTTGCCGTGAGCGGACCAAGTGACGACGTCGTAGTTCTTGGCCTTGTCCAGCTTGTCGGCAGCCGCCGTCACCGTGGTGGTGAAGACCCCGTTCTGGATGTTTGCGACGTAGGCGGCCCCGAGGGTGACGTCGGCGCCCTGTGGCGTGTCGTCGATCACCAGGTCGCGGTCCACGATGGCGGCGTAGAGGCCGCCGGAGGTGGGACCACCGACTGCGGGCGGAAGATCGGTGAAGTTCTCGCCATCCACCTTCACGCTCAGACCTGCAGCCTCGGAGGCCTCGGTGACGGTGAGGGTGGCGGCGGCGTCGGTCGCCGCATGGGCCGGGGCGGCCACGACCGAAACGAGTCCGATCATCGCCAGGGCGAAGGCGGCCACCATGGCCATGATGCGCTGCACTGCAGCACGAGTGAGGGTACGCATGAACGCTCCGAGGGGGTGATGAAGTCCGCCGCAAGTCACGTCGGACGAGTCGCAGTTTAGGCGACAGTCACCATATTTAAAAACTAACGTGTCGTGTTTTTGACTGAGTGTTACTTGTGTCGGTGCGGCAGCACCAGGCACAGCGGAACCAGCACCGCCATGGCCACCCAGGCCAACGCCGCGAAACTTGTCACGGCCAACAACGGCCCGGCACCGAAGGCCGCGATCGCGGCGCAGAGGTTCGCCAGTGAATCCAGGCCGCCTTGAGAAGCCGCACGGGTCTCCTCCGTGACGGAGGCGGTGAACAACGCTGAACCGGCCACGTTGGTGAAACTCCATCCCACCCCGAGCAGGATGAGGCACGCGATGATCCAACCTGTGTCGTGTGGCCGGAGGGAACCGGCCAGCAGGGACGCCACGAAGACGCAGACGCCGATCCACATCCCAGAGCGTGGACCCCACCGGTCCGCGACCCACCCGGCCACGGGGGAGAGCGCGTACATCCCCGCCACGTGCAGGGAGATCGTCAGCCCCACGAAGGTGACCGACCCGCCTTGGTGCTCCATGTGCACCGGGGTCATGGTCATCACCGCAACCATCACCACCTGTGCCGTGAGCACCGCGATCAACGCCAACCGCGCGTCCGCGTTGGTGCGCACCTCCGCGAACATGCGCTTGAACCCGCCCTTGGGTTTGATGCCGGTCTTGGGCGCGGCAACGGAGGTGGTGCCCGACGGCGAAGGCGGGGCTCCCGCCGTAGCGGCACCCACGGCGTCGGGCATGGGTCCCACGACGGCGCTTCGCGCCGTCAACAGTGGGTCCGGGCGAAGGAGGACCACGGCAACCAGGCCGGCCAGCGCCAGGCAGGCCGCGGCGACGAGGAAGGCCCCGGCGAAGACGGACAGGCCGGTGGCCGCGTGCAGGATTTCGCCAGGGACGCCGAGGTTGGGCCCGATCACGGAACCGAGCGTGCCCACCCACACCACGAGCGACAGGTGGCGGCCGCGGTGGCGCGGGTCGGACAGATCGGTGGCCGCGAAGCGCGACTGCAAGGCGGTCGCGGAGCCGGCGCCGATCAGCAGGAGCCCCACGAACAACGTGACGACCTCGGAGGCCTGGGCTGCGAAGATCAGCAAGGCCGACCCGGCGGCGGCGGTGAACCAACCGGTGGAGAGCGCCACCCTGCGGCCGCGGCCGGCGGCCAGGCGACCAAGGGGAAGGCCCAAGAGCGCCGCACCCAGGGTCGAGGCCGACCGTGCCAGGCCCGCCCACACCTCGCTGCTTGTAACCTGTTCCGCCACCAGGATGCCGATGGACGGGGCGACACCCACGCCCACGGTGCCGATGACCTGCATGATGACCAGAACGGTCAGGGTACGGCGCTGCAACGCTGCCGGTCCCACGGCGCTGCGGTCCTCGACTTTGGATCTGGGCACGCGAACATCGTATCCAGTGGGTTCAGGGAATGATGCAGCCAGTACCTGGACGCTCTTGGGTCTGCGGCGGTCCGGACCGGACAACGCCGGGCCCTCCGACCGATCAGACGTATCCCTCGCGGCGGGCCCTGATCACCGCCGTGGCGCGATCCGGAACGTCCAACTTCTTGTAGATGGCCCGCAAATGCGTCTTGAGTGTGTTCTCCGAGACGAAGAGTTCCTCAGCGATCTGCCTGCGAGTTTTCTCCTGGTCCAACAACATCAGGATCTGGCGTTCCCTCCGCGTCAGTCTGATCGAAGCGGTGAGGCCGTGTGGGCCCGTGACTCCGTTGAAGGATTGCGCGGGCAGGCCGAGGACACCGACCTCCCAGTCGGGAAATTCCGCTTGCGCGAAGGCGTGCAGCTGCGCGGAGAAGTAGGAGCGTTCCTGGCTGGTGAGTCCGCCACTGAAGGCCTGCAAGGAGCGCAGGACCTCGACGGCGCTCTCGCGATGATCCAGGGCGAGATACGCCTCGGCTTCGCCTGCCATGCCCCAGAACTTGAACTGTCTCAATCCTGCGGCACGGGGATTGCGGCGCAGGAGTTCGGCCATCTTGAGAGCCTCCGCCGGGCGCCCCGCGGCCAACAATGCCCTGAGCCGGATCGTCTGCACCTCGGGTTCCCGAGCGTCCGCCTGGTCCAGGAGGAAGAGGGCGCTGTCTGGGTCGTGCGGAACCTTGTCCGCTGCCCGTGCCACGTTCATGATGCTGCCGCAGAAGCCTTCCCCGAGAACACGGGGGAGGGGGAGAGCATCCATGGTGGCCAGCCGTTGCGCGACCTCCGATTGCCGACCGGCTCGCGCCAGGACCCGTGCGGTGGCGTGCACGTGGAACGGCCACATCTCTCCCACCTGGAAGGGCAGGATGGAATCCAGGAGTTCAAGGGCGTGATCGGGATTGTCGACCTCGAGCAGCGCGCGGGTGAGGGTCTCGTGCGCATCGATCTGCTCATTCGCCCATGAGCGCCCACGAGGAACCCGCTGAGACTGGGCCAGCGCCGTGCGGGCCGCACTCTGATCACCGAAGGCGGCGTGGACCAGTGCCATTTTGACGTAGGCGTCACGAACGATGAACCCGAGCAGCGGTTGGAACGGCTTGGACTGCACCGTGGTGAACAGTTGCACGGCGCGAGCGAAATCGCCGTCCAACATCGCGGTGACGCCGCCTTGCAACAGCAACACGAGTTCCCAACCGCCGTCGGAGCTGAACAGCGGATTGATCGCCATCAGACCGTCCTGCGCGTGGTCGAAGACCTCCATGGCCTCCCGTATACGGCCGCTGAGGCGGAGCTTGAACAAGTCGCTGACGCTGGCGATCCCGGTCTGGACGTCCGGTGGAACATCCTCCAAAGTAGGTGCACCCGGTGGGAGCTCGCCCTCGGCCGCCCCGAGGAAGGAGTAGAGGCTCTCCGCTTTGCCGGTCCCACGGGCGCCGTCCTGAAACGCGACGCGCAGCATGCGCGTCAGGTCGGCCGGCTGTATCCCAAACCAACATTCCAGGAAATTGCGTTCCAGAAGTTTGATGAACAGCGCGGAGTCGCCGGAGTCGAAAGCGGCCTGCACCGAGTCAAGGATGCGATCGATACGTTCCGGCTTGGCTGATGTGGACGCGCTGGGTTCGGCATACTCGCGCGCTTCGTCCAGAATGATCGCCCCTCCCTGCAAGGCTCGATGCGTGTGGGCCCACTGTAGCCCGGCCGAGGCGTGCCTGCATCGAACGATGAAACGAGGGGTAAAGATCACCCGTTCACGTCAAGAAGTCACCCGCTTTCAGGGTGAAGACGGCCAAACAGGCCCGCGGGTTTCAGGGAGCGCTCGGGGGGAAGAGGGCGTGGAGCCGGTATCGGCCGCACTCGAGTTCTCGGTGGGCAGGGTGATTTCAGGGTCACCCGCGGGTGAGATCGGGATGAAGTCGGTAGATCGCCCCCTGGTGCCTGGCAATCTCCCCTTCTGAGACAGTGCTCGGTCTGGGCCTGCTCTGGCCGGAGGGCGCACCCGATCCCCAGCGCTCTCCGGCGCACCCATGCGGTGACGTCCACCGCACCCTTGAGAATGCAAAAGGAAACCATGAGGAAACTCTTTAGTGAGGGCGGCCGTGCCAACTCGCCCAATCCGGAAAGCTCCGGACGAAAACGGCTCTCCAAACGCGCCATCGGCGGTGGGCTGAGTGCGGCGCTGGTCGCCGGCCTGGCCCTGACCACGGCATCACCGGCGCTCGCCGTGAGCAAGGTCGACAACGTCAGCATCGACTACGACCAGGCGCCCAAGGTAGACGTGGACACCACCACGTCGGACAAGGCCACCACAAAATTCGGTGTGCCGCCGGGCTCACCGGTCACGATGCACTACGGCGCGGGCGACAACGAACGTGCCAACATCAGGTCCTTCAGCGTGGGCGGTGTCGAGTATCAGGCCATCGCCAACGACGAAGCCGGCACCCGAATCGAGTTCCTGCGCCGCGACAACGACTACGTCAAGGGCGTCAGGGACAATCTCTGGTTGGCCAACCCCAAGGGTGCTGGTCTTGCCGGCTATACCGATGTGGTCGGTTCCGACATCACCAACGAGACGATGGAGTACGCGCTCGCGTCTCCCCGTCTCACCTCGGGCACCGACAACCTCTTCGCCAACGTCGCGAGCAACGGTGAACCAAACCCGAACAACATCGAGCGGGCCAGCCTTCTCAACGTGTCACCCGTGACCGCGGTGGATCCCGACAAGCTCGGCATCATGATCGCAGAACGTGGCGGTAACGACTCGTTCAAGATTGCTGCCGTCACCGGCGTGGACGCGGACGGTCACCCGAACCAGTGGGGCCCCATCGTCCCGGTGGAGGCCAGCCACTGGGGCACACTGATCCCGTCCATCACCTCAACGGTGATGATGAAGCAGCAGGGCGTGGACGCCCACTATCGCCCCTCCGACTGGACCGACTCCCAGCCCGTCACCGGGGTTTACGTGGACTTCGCCGAACTCGGGGTGGAGAAGAACCAGGTGGTCTACGGTGTCTCCCTGACCGGTGGCGACGAGGACTCCATGGAGACCGACCACGCCTGGAACACGAAGACCCCGTACAACGGTCCTGGTGGCCTCGACATGGTCTCGGCCTACTTCGCCTCCGCGGTTGAGCCCGGCCTCGACCTGAAGAAGACCTCCGATCCTGCCCCCGGCGCCACGGTGGAAGGCGGTCAGAAGATCACCTACACCGTCACGGCTCAGAACACCGGTGCCACCAACCTGGATCCCGCCACGGTCACGGACGACCTCTCCCAGGTCCTGGGCAAGGCCGAGTACAACGGTGACGCCACCGCCACCATCGGCGGCGACCAGGCCGGGGAGCTGACGGTCGACGGGACGGATCTGTCCTGGCAGGGAGTGCTTCGCCCGCTGGACACCCTGACCATCACCTACTCGGTGACGGTCAATGAGAACGCCTCGGGCGAACTCGTGAAGAACCGCGTGACCGCTTCGGGCACCCCGCCCACCGGCCCGCCCGTGACTCCTCCGCCTTCATATACCGAGCACCCAGTGGCCACCCCTGGCTTCGAGATCACCAATACCGCCGATCC
>NZ_JALAGT010000134.1 GCF_022712295.1 Galactobacter sp. | reverse complement strand
TCTCACTCGTAGGATCGGTCGGGTGTCGTTCAGCACCCTGGCCGATATCCGCCGGTGGATCCACGACTACCTGGAGTGAGACCACCGGCCACGCCCGAAACGCCCCGCAGCACCAACACGGGGAACGCTTCGCCCTCCGGTCCGTCCACGGGGATCACCACGCCCGGACCCTCGACCTCACCCGGAACGGGTACCCGGTTGACCGTGCCCTCCCCCACCTCGCCGGATTCTGTTCCCGGCATCAGCTGCACCGTCAGGTCTCGTGTATCGGAGACGCCGCGCGCCTGCGGCTCGGCCTCACCATCCAACAACGCGGCCACCGCCTCGCGCCACACGTGGTCGTGGGGTCCGTCGTACACGTAGCGTTTGCCGAGCACGCTGTGGTCCAGGGTGCCGACGAGGTGCTCCAGCGCATCGTCA
Source organism: Galactobacter sp. (assembly GCF_022712295.1). GTDB lineage: Bacteria > Actinomycetota > Actinomycetes > Actinomycetales > Micrococcaceae > Galactobacter. The sequence goes on along the minus strand of NZ_JALAGT010000134.1, from coordinate 8,947 downwards.
CCCGGCAGCGGCGCACAGCGGTAGGTCAGCGGAACCATGTAATAGGTCAGGTCGTTCTCGTCCCGGACCGCCATGAACTCCAGGCCGACCTCGCCGTCGGGATCGTCCAGCCGGAATCCGCCCACCACACTCAGGTGGGGGTTGTCCTGCCCTTGATACCAGGGCTGCACCGGGAGCCAGTCGGTGAGCAGTTCGAGTTTGCTCGGCACGAGTGTGGCCTTGTGGATGATGGACATGGTGTCTCCTCGGCGCATCGGCAAGGTCCAACGAGCAGTGGACTCGGTCGTCCGAGCCTAGACGTTGCGGGCCGGCACGGCGACCCCGCGATCCCGTGCGGGACCGCCGATCCATGGGATTCGCGCCGAGCCGATGCGAATCCCACGAAAGCCTGGTCCTGGCCACCCCCCAGAAGAACCTCGGCCTCAGACGTCCTGCGTGTAGACCAGCAGGGTCAGGTCCGGCTTGTCGCTCGGCGTCCAATCGCGCTCGGGGGCACGGCTGAAGCCCAGGCCCGGGTACATCGCGTTCGCCGCGTGCCAGTCGCTGTTGGTGGAGAGCACCACGCGGTCGATGTTGGATCGCCGCCGCCCTTCCTCCACGATCGCTCGCACCAGCCCTGAGCCTGCACCGGTTCGCCGAACGGACGGGTCCACGGTCAGCAGCCTGAACTCCAGCTCGCGCGCACGGGCCACATCCGCCCAGACGCCCCCGGCCTCCGCCAGGGTGACAGTGGCCAGCATGATCCCGCCCCGCTCGGCCACCCAGGTCTCCGCGTCCTCTCGTCGCGACTTCCCCGCGGCGGAGACGTACGACAGGTATTCCACCTCGGGGTCGAAGTGTTCCAGGTAGGCCGCCCGCGTGATGCGGTTGACCTCCGGGTCGTCTTCCTCGGTCACGGCCCGGATCACGAGCTCCGGCCGCTTCACCGCGCCGGTGTAACTGGAACCATCCACGGCCCGCAGCACCATGCCGGCATCCACGAGCGCACGCCGCAGCATCGCGGTGTCCTCGGTGTAGGCGCGCAACCGCAGGTTCAGCGACGGCTCGTCCACCACGGCACCAACCGGCAGCACCTGCCAGGCGATGAGTTCCAACAGCGACTCGCGATCGTCGGGACGCTTGGGCAGTCGCTCCAGCGGACCACGCGAGAGAAAACGGGCAAGGACGGTTCGGGACGTCGTACGGGGATGACTCACCCGATCAACACTAGTGCGTCTCAGGCCACGATCAACGCGATGCCCGTCAGCACCACGGCCGCTCCGAGCAGTCGCCGCCCGGGACGGGCCTCCTTGAACAGCAGCCAGCCGAGCAGCGCGCCGATGACGATGCTGGTTTCCCTGGCCGGAGCCACCAGTGAGACGTCCGTGGTCCGCATGGCCTGCAGCACCAGGATGTAGGCCAGGGGCGAGGCGGCCGCCACCACGAGCACCTGCCACCAGTTGCGGCGCAGCACCGGGACGAGCGGCCGGTGTCCCGTGGCCCTCGGAAGCGCGGGCGTCATCAGCAGCGTCTGCCACACGCAACACATCACGAAATAGGGCACGGGGAGCAGCCCGAGCGAGGCCATGGAGTGGTCGTCCCAGAGGGTGTATCCGGCGATCGCGGCGCCGGTGAAGGCGCCCCACGCCAACCCCGACCGCATCCGGCCCTGGGCACCCGTCCCGCCCGTCCTACTCGCCGACGCCCCCGCTCCGGTGGTGATCACCGCGATCCCGGCCAGGATGACCACGCCCCCGACCAGGCCCTGCACCCCGGGCCGCTCGCCCAGGACCAGCACGGCCACGATCATGCTCAACAGTGGACCAACGCCCCTGGCCACCGGATAGACCACGTTCAGGTCCGCCTTGGCGTACCCGGTCTGCAAGGAAAGTTGATACACGATGTGGATCACTCCGGACACGAGCGCGGCCCACACCAAGGTCCCCAGCTGCGCGAAGCCGCCCTGCCACAGCATCGCCAGCCCCACGGGCAGCCACAGCACCACGGAAAAGAGGTTGTACCACCATACGAACGCGAAGCCGTCTCCGGAGACCCGCTTGGCCGCCAGGTTCCAGACGGCATGCAGCACGGCCGCCGTCAGCACCATGGCCAGGGCAGTTCCAGTCATGAACTCAATCTAGGACGCGTGCCCTCATGCCACGGGAAGATCCGCGACGTCCACGGCCCCGGCACTGGTCCAGGCGTCGTTGCTGCCACGCACCACCGGGACTCCGGCCTCCTCGGCGATCAGCGCACCGGCCGCCCAGTCCCATTCGTGCCCGCCGAGTTCGGCGTAGGCGTCGATGGCGCCCTCCGCCACGAGGCAGAGGTCCAGTGCAGCGGAACCGATGCGCCGCACGTTCACGAAGTCCGGGAGCAACTGGGCCAATGCCCGCACCTGTACCTCACGCCGGGCGGCGTCGTACCCGAATCCGGTGGAGAGCACCTTGGCGGGGTTGGAAGCGTCCGGTCCGGTCAGTCGCACGGCACCCGGAAGCGGCGCCTCCTGATCGGTGTGCCCGACGGCGATGCCCTCCTGAAGCGGCCACGGCGCCTTCCAGGCGCCGCCACCGCGGGAGGCCAGGTAGACCACGCCGAGTGCGGGAGCCGCCACGACGCCGGCCAGCCACGCGGTGGCGGGCTCGGCACCTTCCGGCGTCGAGCCGTCGGGCATGGGTGTGGGCCGAACGGGCCCCGAGACCGCCACGGACGTGGCGTAGTAGGCGATGCCACGCACAAAGTTGACCGTGCCGTCCAGCGGGTCGATGGACCAGCGGTAGCCGTCGCCGCCCACGCTGTCCGGGTACTCTTCACCGGTGAGAGTGTCGTCCGGGCGGGCGGCCGCGATGGTCTCGCGGACGGCACGTTCCGCCGCCCGGTCGAAGTCCGTGACCCAGTCCCCCGCCGCGGACTTGTCATCCGCGGCGACGAGGCCCGTGCTCTGCACGAGTGGGGTGCGCTCGGCGAGGATCGCGGCGCCCGACCCCGCGGCGGTCAGGGCCAGGTCCAGGAGTTCGCGCGGGGTGGGTTCGGTGCTCATGCGTCCTCGTTCTCGTCGGCTTCGGTATCGGCATCGACGTCGCCGGAGACGGCATCGGCGCCGCCCTCCAGCAGGCGGTGGAATCCGTCCTCGTCCAGGACGGTCAGACCCAAGGACTCGGCCTTCTCCAGCTTGGAACCGGCGTTCTCACCCGCCACCACGAAGTGCGTCTTCTTGGATACGGAACCAGCAGCCTTGCCACCGCGGGTGATGATGGCCTCCTTGGCGGAATCGCGGGAGAAGCCCTCCAAGGAACCGGTGACCACAATGGTCAGACCCTCCAGGAGGCCTGCCAGGTCCTCGTCGCGTTCGTCCTTCATCTCCTTGTGGTTGGCGGCCCAGGCGGCCTGCCAGGAGTCGACGATCTGGGTGTGCCAGTCCGCGTGGAACCAGGCCACGAGGGCCTCGGCGATGATGGTGCCGACACCGTCGATCTCGGCGAGTTTCTCCACCGCGTCCTCGGCCGCGACGGCCTCACGGATGGCCTCCATGGAACCGAAGCGGGTGGCCAGCGCGCGCGAGGCGGTGGGGCCTACGTGACGGATGGACAGGGCCACGAGGATGCGCCAGAGGTCGGCGTCCATGGCCTTGGCGACTTCGGAGAAGAGCTTCTCGGTGTTCTTGGACGGGACAGATGGCTTGGCCTTGGTGGCGCGCGTGTAGAAGTACGGGGCCAGGTTCCACACTCCGGTGCCCACACCCTTGGACTTCTTCTCCCGCCAGACCTGGACCTCCCCGAGGCTCAAGGAGAGCTCCGAGTCCGGGTCGGCGAGGTCGAAGAAGTCCTTCTCGCTGCGCAGCGGGCCGGGACCCTCCGGCTTCGGGACGCCGCCGGGCAGCGTGGCCGGGTCCGGGCCGGGGCCCACCGTCAGCGCCAGCGCTGCCTCCGCACCCAAGGCCTCGATGTCGAAGGCCCCCCGGGAGGCCAAATGCTCCACGCGCTGACTCAACTGGGCCGGGCAACGCTCCGCGTTGGGGCAACGCAGATCCACATCGCCCTCCTTGGCAGGGGCCAGGCGCGTGCCACAGGAGGGGCAGTCGGCGGGCATCACGAAGTCCCGCAGTTCGTCCTCGTGCCCCTCACGCAGTGCGATCACGGGGCCCACGATCTCCGGGATCACGTCGCCGGCCTTGCGCAGCACCACCATGTCGCCGATCTTGACGCCCTTGGCCTTGACCACGTCCTGGTTGTGCAGCGTGGCCATCTCCACGGTGGAACCCGCCACCTTGATGGGCTCCATCACGCCGTAGGGGGTCACGCGCCCGGTGCGGCCCACGTTGACGCGGATGTCCAGCAGCCGGGTGTAGACCTCCTCCGGCGGGTACTTGTACGCCACCGCCCAGCGGGGCACGCGCGAGGTGTGGCCCAGCGCGCGCTGGATCGCGAAGTCGTCTGCCTTGATGACGATGCCGTCGATCTCGTGGATCAGGTCGTGGCGGTGATCGCCCTTGTCGGCGATGTAGTCCAGGATCTCCTGCTGGTTCGTGGCCAGGATGTTGTACGGCGAGGTGGGCAGACCCCATTCCTTCAACAGCTGGTAGGTCTCGTACTGACTGTCGGCCTTGAGGCCGGCGTGTTCGCCGAGACCGTGACAGAAGACTTGCAACGGTCGCTGCGCCGTCTTGGCCGGATCCTTCTGCCGCAACGAACCTGCGGCGGCGTTGCGGGGGTTGGCCAGTTCCGCCTTCCCCTCTGCGCGGAGCCTGGCGTTGAAGTCCGCGAAATCCTGCGAGCCGATGAACACCTCGCCACGAACCTCGATCTGTGCCGGCCAGCCCTGGCCCGCGAGCTGCCGCGGAACCGAGTCGATGGTGAGCACATTGTCCGTGACGTCCTCACCGGTGGTGCCGTCTCCTCGGGTCACGGCGCGTTCCAGTTTGCCGTCCCGATAGATCAGATTGATGGCCAGTCCGTCGATCTTGGCCTCGGTGAGCCAACGCAGCTCCACGTTGGGCGCAACTTGGGCCACCTGTTCGGTGGCACGTGTCAGCCACGCCGTCAGTTCGTCCAGGCTGAAGACGTCCTCCAGCGAATACATGCGGGTCGGGTGGTCCACCGGAGTGAAGGCAGTGGAGACCTCACCGCCCACCACCTGCGTCGGCGAATCGTTGGTGACGAGTTCCGGGTGGGCCACCTCGATACGCTGCAGCTCCTCGAAGAGCGCATCGAACTCAGCGTCGGAGACCAACGACTCGTCCTGCTGGTAATAGGAGTAGCGGTACTTGCGGATGTCGTCCGCCAGCTGTGCGTAGCGGTCGCGGACGTCCTGGTCAGGCGCGTCCAGGGCTTCCGTGGCGGCGGGTGTGGTGGCTGCGGATTCGGTCTGACTCACGAGTCCATCATGCCGCACACCGCTCTGCTGGCAGTATCCGGAAATGCGAGCACGATCCGTGCTCGCATTTCCGGATACTGCCATCAGTCGAGGGTGAGGCCGTGACCCGTCCCGGAGGAGAGGTCGTACGGAGTGACCGTCCCGAAGCCCTTCAGCTCCACCGCATCCCGCGCCGTCAGCACGAAGCGATCGTCGTCCGTCAGGACGCGCGAGGTCAGGTGATCCGTCAGCACCTCCCCCGGCTCGGCCATGGCGGTCAGGCGTGCGGCCATGTTCACCGTGGCTCCGTAGATGTCCCCCAGCCGGGAGAGGACGCGGCCCCAGACCAGGCCCACACGGACGCGCGGCATGCCCTGCTCACCCGAGGCGAACTGTTGGGACAAGGCCAGCGCGATCTGAGCGCCCACCTCCGGCGTCTCCGCCACGTAGAGCACCTCGTCGCCGATGGTCTTCACGAGCCGACCGCCGGCCACCGTGATGATGGAGGAGCAGATCTCCTCGAAGCCCTGCACCAGCTTGGCCAGCTCACGTTCATCCATGGTCCGCGACGTCGCGGTGAAGGAGACCATATCGGCAAAGCCCACGGCACGCGCCAACGGCAGCGTGGTGTCGTCCTCCGTACCGTCGCGCCCGGCGTTGGAGGCCGAGAGCGCGGAACCTGCACGCACCAGCTGACGCTGTACGGCCGCCGACAGGTTGCGCCGGTAGGCGTAGACCATGACCTCCTCGATGGGCTCGATGAGTTCCTCCAGCAGCAGGACCACATGGCGGCGAGCGCGGGCGTCGTCCATGCCTTGGTTCTGCACCAAATCCTCGACGAGGGCCTCGATCTGCCAGATCACCATGCGGTCGGTGAGCTGTCCGAGCGATCGTGTGATGGAGAGCGCGCCCTCTTCTGACAGGGTGTGCGCGCGGACCTGACCGATGATGGTCTCCAGCGCCTGCTCGTCGTTCTCGGTGTAGGCGATCTCGTCGTCGCCCACGCGCGGCAGACCCAACGAACGCCAGACTTTACGGGCGGAGAGTAGCGACACCCCGGCGTTGGCGGCGACCTCGCGGCGGCGCAGCGTCCGCTGCGATCCGAGGAGGCGCTGCTCCAGCCGTTGCGCGGCTTCCCGAACCGGGAGGTCGGGATCGCTGGTGCGCGGGAGCACCGGCATCGACGTGGTGATCGGCGCGTTCTCCGGCACCGCTGGAAGCTGGCTCGACACCGCGGAGGCGGCAGATGCAGCGGACGCGGCCACCGGCCTGGCCTCGCCGTCGGTGGCAAGGAACGGCATCCGTCGCCGGGGCGCGGATTGCTGCCCGACGACCGGGAGCTGGGCCGTGCGCGCCAGCCCGTCCGAGCGCGTCTCGCCGTCCGTGCGCGTCTCGCCGTCCGGGCGCGGTGCGCCCTGGCCCTCGGTGCCGGCTGCGTCCGGGGTGCTCGCTGCGTCCTCGGCGCTTGCCGCGCCGTCTTCGGCTCGTGCACCACTGGGAGCCGAAGGAGGCGGCGGCACAGGGGGAAGCGGCGGCAGGCCGGAGTCCTGCGTGCCGTCACCGTTCATCTGAGTCCTTCGGGGTCGCGAGTGGATACAACGAATGTGAAATGAATGTTTCCTAGGTCAACCTTTACCACGTCGTACCGTGCCTTGCATCGGAATCGTCTGGTTCCGTGCTGTGGAGGGCCTGCATCCGCAGTACTTCCTGAGTCATCTGGTCCACGATGGCTGCCGCGGCCCGAACGTCGGGACAATGGCGGATCGACACCGCGCCCCTGGGCGTGGTGACCTCCAGCGTGCCCGGCCCGTGCGAGCCTCCCCCGTGAACGGATTTGCTGCGGACCCGACTCACCATGGAGAACGGGATGCGTTGCAGCGTCCTGCGCCCACGGACCGTCCAAAGCGTGCCAGTGGTGATGACGATCCTGGTGCGCAGCCAGCGTAGAACGGGCATCACGATCCAGGCCAGAGCCGCGAGCCCTGCCAGCAGCCAACTCACTCCCACCAGATACGGCGTGGCCGTGGCCCACCCGGGCCCCAGCGACGGCACCCTGGTCAGCAGGCCCAGGACCACTCCGAGCAGGAACATGAGGACCAGGAACATCCAGGCGGCTCCACGCAGGGCACGGGGATGTGCACGCGTGCGCACCACAACGTGTTCGTCTCCCTCGAGCGGAATCTTCACGCGTCTGGCCCCCCTTTCCCGCATGTGCGGTGTGTCCGGCGGGCTCAGCCCCGCCTTTGTCGGCCCTCAACGCCGGCAACTATCCTGCCACCGGACCCTGACCGACTGCTGAGGAGCCTCCCCTCGTATGACCGTGCCCGCTTGAAGATCAGACGTATCCACCGTCGGAACGCCGCAGGTGAACCACATCCCCGGCGTGGACGTGCTGGCGTTCGCCATGGGCGTCTCGCACGATCAGGCAGCCGTCGGCCCCCAGATCCTCGGCGGTCCCGACGAGGTCCTTACCGCCGGGCAGATGCACCCGCACCTCCGCGCCGATGGTGGAGCTGGTCTCCCGTGCCGCCTGCACCACGGAACGCGGCCTGCCGTCCTTCCCCGCCAGCCGGGACAGCGGCGTGAGGACATCGCCTCCGACAGCGAAGAATTGATCGACCACCAGCCCGATCCGTGCCCAGAGCTTGCCAAGGATCTCGTCCGGGTTCACGGCGATGTCCTGCAAGGCCAGCGACGTCGCGGTCCCGACCGGCAGCTCTTCCCTGGTCTGATCCAGGTTCAGTCCGATCCCGGAGATCACCCGGTGGGGGCCACCGTCGATTCCGGGCACCAGTCGGGCCAGGATGCCCGCCAACTTCTTTCCGTCCAGGATCAGGTCGTTGGGCCATTTCACGGCGGCACCGTCCCGACCTGCCACCTCGTTGACCACCTCTGCACACGCCACCGCGGTGAGCACCGTGACCCACCCAAGCGCTTCAGCGGGGAGGGAGGCGGGGACCACCAGATTGACGGAGTAGGTCAGGCAGGCCCCGGGAGGAGCCACCCAGTCCCGGTTCAGGCGCCCCTTGCCACTGCTCTGTTCCAGGGTCCCGACCAGGGCCAGGTGCTGCGGTTTCCCGCCGACGAGGTCGTCGTTCGTGGATCCCGTCCGTTCCGGGAGCACCGGTTCAGGGAAGAACACCTCGTCGGCGCCTAGGGCCTGCTGGGCCTCGCGACGTGCCGCGACGACGGCGTCCGGGTGGAGCACGGTGACACGCAAGGAATTCTCCTGAGAGTTCGTCAGTGGATGAGCAACGCTGCCAGCATGTCACGCGCTGGCCCCACCACGGCGCCGGTTCAGCGGCCGACGAACGAGGGGGCGCCGTCCAGGAACGCATCCGCCACGCGAGGCAGCGACGGGTCGCCCACGGCATAGGGGTCAAGGTCGGTGATGCCCTCTTCCGCAAGGACGTCCTCGGCGATCGCGAAGTTCCCGGTGTACTCGCCGGGGTTGCGGGAGAGCATCGCGTAGGCGGCATCCGCCATGACCTCGGGCGTGCGGGCGCCGGAGAGCATGGGGGCTCCACCGGGAAGGTTCGCAATGGCAGCGGTCTCGATGACGGTGGCGGGCCAGAGCGAGTTCACGCCGATCCCGTCGCCACGCAGTTCGTGGGCC
>NZ_JALAGT010000133.1 GCF_022712295.1 Galactobacter sp. | reverse complement strand
GTATGGCCGCACCGTGAAGTTCGACCACGACTTCATCGGCCGCGAGGCCCTCGAGGCACTGGACCCCGAGCAGGAGCGCGTCAAGGTCTCCCTGATCTGGAACTCGGAGGATGTGGCCGCCATTCAGCGCTCCGCCTACGAGGAGGCGCTGCCCGCCAAGTTCCTGGAGTTCCCCAAGGCCCGCTACGGTCAACACCAGGTGGACCGCGTGGTGGTCGGGGACAAGAACGTGGGCCAGTCCCACGATGTCGGTTACAGCGTCAACGAGCAGGTCTTCATGTCCCTGGCCGGCCTCGATCCGGAACTGGCCCAGGAGGGCCAGGAGCTCACGGTGCTCTGGGGCGAGGCGCCCAACACCGCCAAGCCGTCGGTGGAGCGCCACCGCCAGGTGCGCGTGCGCGCCACGGTGGCTCCGGCCCCGTACTCCCGCTTCGCGCGGGAGAACTACCGCCGCAGCTGACGCTGCTCACCCATGCCCGACGGCGGCGGCCGGGACGGTGCCCCAAGGCACCTACCCGGCCCCGGGCCGTCGGGCATTCTCGTCTCTACCCAAGGGTAATTTCAACAAGATCGTTGACAATCTCATCACTAAGTCCATAGTGTTTCACCATCCTCGTATCACGTGATCGAGGTCACTCTCTTATCCGAGGTCCAGGCGGCCTCAGCGCTTCCCATGCATCAATGACGACGACAGGGGGTAGGACATGGCGGCTGAACTGGAGTTGCACGGGGTGAACCTGCATTTCGGCGGAGTCACCGTGCTCAACAACGTTGGTTTCACAGTTTCTGCGGGCCAGATCTTCGGCCTGGTGGGCCCCAACGGCGCAGGCAAGACCTCGCTCTTCAACTGCATCAGCGGGCACTATCGACCGCAGTCGGGCACCATCACCATCGACGGCGAGAACGTTGCCCAGGTTCCTCCCGCGCGCATGGCAGCCCACGGGCTGGCCCGCACCTTCCAGCACCCGGCGCTGCAGCTGCAGCGATCCGTGCTGGAGAATGTGATGCTCGGCGCGCACAGCCGCATGAGCGGCAACCCGCTCACCTGGGCCCTGCGAGGCCCCGGCGCACGCAAGTCCGAGGCAGCCGTCCGGGCCGAGGCCCTGACCATCCTGGACCGCAATGACCTTGCCTGGGCGGCGGAACGCAGTGCGGGCGAGCTCTCGCACGGTTTGCACAAGTCGGTGGAGCTGTGCCGGGCGTTGATGATGCACCCCAAGCTGCTGCTGCTGGACGAGCCCGCGGCGGGCCTGCCTCACTCCGAGGTGGAGGCCTTGATCGCCACGGTGAAGCGGCTGCGGGCCCACGAGGACGTCACCGTCGTCATCGTTGAGCACCACATGGGCCTGATCGGCGCCCTCACCGATGCCGTCGTGGTTCTGGACCACGGATCCAAGCTGATGGAGGGCACCGCGGCCGAGGCCCAGGCAGATCCCCGCGTCATCGAGGCCTACATCGGGAAGGCGGATGACAGTGCTGCTTGAGATCAAGAACTTGAAGGCCTGGTACGGGCCCGCTCAGGTCCTCGACGACGTCAACATCGAGGTACCGGACGGCGGCGCGGTCGGCTTGCTCGGCGCCAACGGTGCCGGGAAGACCACCACCCTGCGCAGTGTCTCCGGCAACATCACCTCGGCCGGGGAGTTGCGTTTCGACGGCAAGGACCTGCATGGGCTGCGCCCGGATCAGGTGGCCGCCCGCGGCATCGCCCACGTACCGGAGGGCCGCGGAACCCTGGGTGACCTCGATGTTCGCGAGAACCTGCGGGTCGGCGCCTATCTCCGCAAGGGCGCCGCGGCCATCCGCGAGGACCTGGACTACTGCCTGGACCTGTTCCCGCAGCTCAAGGATCGACTGAAGTCCAACGCCTCCGCCCTCTCCGGCGGCGAGCAGCAGATGCTCGCCATCGGCCGCGCCATCATGGCCAAGCCCCGCCTCATGCTGCTGGACGAGGCGTCCCTCGGCCTGGCACCGGGCACCGCCAAGACCGTGTACGCCGCCATCAAGCGGCTGCGCCAGGAGTCCGGCATCGCCATGTTGGTCGTGGAGCAGAACGCCAACCTGGCCTTCTCCCTCGTGGACTCCGCCGTGATCCTCGAGACCGGACACAGCGTCCTGGAAGGCCCCACCGAACAATTGCGCACCATGGACGAAGTCCGCAGCGCCTACCTGGGAGGCTGAAGAAGTGGAACAGTTCATTCAACTCTTCACGGACGGGCTCTCCACGGGCTCCATCTATGGCGCGCTGGCCCTGGCCATCGTCCTGGTGAACCAGGCCACCGGCATGATCAACTTTGCCCAGGGCGGCATGGCCGTACTCTCCGGCTACATTGCGTTGAGCCTGCTGGACGCCGGGCTGCCGCTGATCCTGGCGCTGCTGATCTCCATGGCCGCGTCCTTCGTGATCGGGGCACTGGTGGAGAGGGTCCTGATCCGCCGCTTCGAGGGCGGGGACCCGGACACCGCGATCGTGGTGACGGTGGGCCTACTGACCCTGGTCACCGGTCTCTCCGCGTGGATCTGGTCCTACGACAACCAGCAGTTCCCGTCCCTTTTCCCGGATTCCTCCATGAACTTCTTGGGCGCCCACGTCTCGGTGCGGTCCCTGGGGACGTTCGCCGTCATCGTGGTCATCATGGTGGCCCTGCAATTGCTCTTCTCCTCCACCAAATTCGGTTTGGCACTGCGGGCCGTCTCCATCAACCCGAACTCCTCCGCGTATTCCGGCCTGCCCGTCGGCAAACTGCTGATGGCCGGTTGGGGCCTCGCCGCCGCCCTCGGTGCGGTGGCCGGCATCCTGGTGGCCCCACAGCTGAGCCTGTCGCCGGGAATGATGGACAGCGCCCTGGTCTATGCCCTGGCTGCCGTGATCATCGGCGGGATGACGAGCCCCATCGGCGCCGTCGTCGCCGCCTGGATCATCGGCGTGCTGGAGAACCTCGCCGCCGTCTACCTGCCCTTCATCGGTCACGATCTCAAGGTGGTCGTCCCCTTCGCACTGGTCGTGATCATCATCCTGGTGCGCCCCCAAGGCCTGTTCGGTCGGAAAGTCGTGGTGCGAGTCTGATGAGTGCTCCTTCTCCCTTCTTGAAGCGCCCCGTGGTGCGCTGGATCGCCGTCGCGGTCGTCGTCATCGCGGCGGTGGTCCTGCCCCTGGTGCTGCCGGAGGTCGCAAACGACAACCTGGCCCGCGTGGGCGTGTTCGCTGTGGCCGTGCTCGGATTGAACGTGGTCATGGGCTACGGCGGTCAGGTCTCCCTCGGCCAGATCTTCTTCCTCGGTCTTGGCGCCTACACGGCCGCCTACGGTGCCACGCACGGATGGAACATCGTCCTGATCCTGCTGGCCTCGATCCTGATCCCGGCGGTGGTCGGCCTGCTCATCGCCCTCGTCGCCGCCCGCCTGGGCGGCCTGGCCATCGCCATGCTGACCATCGCCCTGCCCATCATCGGCGTGCCGTTGGCCAAGCGCCTGGAGTTCTTCACGGGTGGCCCCCAGGGCGTCTCATCTCGCTTCTCCGACGCCCCCATCTGGAGCGGACTCTACAACGACCAGTACCACCTGTACCTGGTGCTGGTCATCGGCGCCGTCGTCTTCCTCCTGGTCCGCAACCTGGTGCGAGGCAAGTACGGACGCGCGCTGGCCATCGTCAAGGAGAACGAGGCCGTGGCAGGAGCCATGGGCATCTCCGCCTACTGGACCAAGGTGCTCGCCTTCACGGTGGCCTCCCTCGTGGGCGGCATCAGCGGGTTCCTGTACATGGCCGTGGTGCAGTACACCTCCCCGGAGACCCTGAGCTTCGGCCACTCCATCACCCTGGTGGCTTCCATGGTGGTGGGCGGCGCCGCCACCATGTTCGGTTCGGTCCTCGGCGGTCTGTACTACATCTTCGTCCCCATCCTCACCAATGCGATCGACCCCAACCTGACTGCCTTCTTGCAGGGTCTGATCATGCTCGTGGTGCTCGTGGTGCTCCCCGGCGGACTGGCTTCCCTGCCCTCCCGACTCAGATCTCTCATGCACCGCAAGTCGCCACCGTCCAAGCCACTTCCAGGCCCCGCGCAGGAAATCGGCGCCCCCACCCACACCTGACCCTCTCATC
>NZ_JALAGT010000013.1 GCF_022712295.1 Galactobacter sp. | reverse complement strand
TCGTATCAGGGTCGCGGCGGGCTTCGACCGCCAGTCGGGTCGCTCGCTCCCGAAGCTCTGCTGGGTACTTCCGTGGTGCTGCCATGAGGGGATCCTTCCAGGATGTCAGGCTTCCCCTCAATCAAACCCGGGACGATTCAGCCTGTACCCATAGGTCGGGCGCATAGGCTCCGCTGCCGGCGGCTGAGGGTGGTCGGAGTAAGGCTGTTGGCCGTTACGGGGTGCGTCCCAACCGGACGGTTCCTGATTTCCCTGGGTCATGTCTTCCCCTCACGGTGTCTCACGCTGACTCTGCGCCATCCTTTCACGCCACCACGGACAGAGCCGGGTTCCCACCGCAGAGCCGTCATTGTCGCGGCTCTGCGGCAGAAATCCCGGCTCCGTCATCTGTAGCGCGGACGCAGAAGGGTGATCAGCCGACCCGGAACTCGCCCAAGGCGTCCTTCGCGAGGTCGTTCACGGTCCCGAAGCGGTGTGCGGTCATCGAGATGGCCTGTTCGCGCAGGAACGGCAGCATTTCCACCCGGCCGGCGCCGGTGACGGGCTGCGCGTAGATCGCCACGTCGGGGCGACCGCCCGTTGCCTCATAGGTCGCCGCGGTCAGTTCGGCACGTGCTGCATCATCGGTCGCGACGAGGCGGATACGCTCGAGGTCGCTCGGCCCGGCCTGGGCCAGTCCCGCCGCACGTGCGGCCCATCCGTCCTCGGACTCGACCACCACAGTGGCGCCGACCGAGACCAAGGCCTTGGACACGGCGTCGGGCAGGGACTCCGGCACGGAAACCGTGATGGACGCGGCTGCGCCGGTACCGGCACCGGTGGTGACGGCGGCGTGAGCACGGGCACCGGCCAGCACCACGCGAGTCAGGCGGGCCACGTCGGGCACGGACACGGAGGAGGCGCGCAGCGTCACCGGCAGGGGGCGGTAGCGCAGGGCGTTGATCTCCACGCCGAGCGCGGAGACGTCACGGGCACCGCCGAACAGCTGCACCGCATCCGTATCGGTGGAGAGTGCAGATCCCAGCCAAGCGGCATCCACGTCGGAGGACAGCGCGGTGGCCACGGTCTTGCCGGCCTGCCCGTAGGTATCGGTGGGCATGGAGCCCTCTGAGGTGGCATCCTCCCAGTCGGTCAGCCCCACCAGGTAGTTGGGCCCGCCGGCCTTGGTGCCCGCGCCAACGGCGGAACGCTTCCAGCCACCGAAGGGCTGACGCCGCACGATGGCGCCCGTGATGCCACGGTTGATGTAGAGGTTCCCTGCCTCGACGTTCTCCACCCAGTAGGAGATCTCCTCGGCTTCGAGGGAGTGGATGCCGGAAGTCAGTCCGTAGGGAATCGCGTTGACGAGTTCCACCGCCTCCTCCAGGGTCTTGGCGGTCATGACACCAAGGACGGGCCCGAAGTACTCCGTCAGGTGGTACTCGCTGCCAGGCTTCACGCCGGCGCGAATGCCGGGCGAGAACAGCCGGTCGGTATCATCCAACGCCTTGGGTTCCAGAACCCAGGACTCACCCTCACCCAGGACGGTGAGGCCGCGACGCAGCTTCTCCATGGGCTCCTCGATCACCGGGCCAACCTGCGAGCGCGGGTCGGTGGCCCAGCCGACGTGCATGGAGGACACGGCGTCAACGAGCTGGCGGTGGAAGCGCTCCGACTTGGCTGCAGCACCGACCAGGATCACCAGGGAGGCCGCGGAGCACTTCTGTCCGGCATGGCCGAAGGCGGAGTTGGCCACGTCCTTGGCGGCCAGGTCGAGGTCGGCGGACGGGGTGACGATGATGGCGTTCTTGCCGGAGGTCTCGGCCAGCAGGTTGAGACCCGGCTTGGCCTCGCGGAACATCTCTGCCGTCTCGTAACCACCAGTGAGGATCACACGGCCCACGGCCGGGTGTGCCACCAGGTTGGTACCCAGGGAACGATCGCTGAAGCGCACCAGGCCGACCAGGTCGCGGCTCACATCCATGCCTGCCTCGGCGGCCTCATCGATGGCCTCCCACACGCACTCGACCATGACGGCACCGGTGCGCTTGGCCTGGGTGGCCGGCTTGATGACCACGGCGGAGCCGGCTGCGAGGCCCGCCATGACGCCGCCGGTGGGAATGGCCAGCGGGAAGTTCCACGGCGGCGTGACCACGGTCAGGTCCACCGGGGCGGCGGTGGCGCCGTCCACGGACTCCAGCTCCTCGCCGAGCTCCGCGTAGTAGTGGGCGAAGTCGATGGCCTCGGAGATCTCCGGGTCCGCCTGGTCGATGCTTTTTCCGGTCTCCGAGCCCACCACGGTGATGAGGTCGGCACGCCGTGCGGCCAGCTTGTCGCCGATGGCGTGCAGCAGCTTCGAGCGGTCCTTGGCGGAGAGCGCCTGCCAGCGCTTTGCCGCGCCGGTGGAGTGCTCGACGACGGTTTCGAGTTCGCTTTCCGTGTTCAGTGTGGCGGCCGCGATGGTGTCGTTGCCCAGCGTGGAACCCGGGATGGCCGCGAGTGCGGCGCGCCCCCACTCGCGGTTACCGCTCAGGTCGGGATCGGAGTCCGGAGTGTTGTGGAAGCCCTGCGAGGCGTCCCACTCGACGGTTTCGGTGCGACGATCCTGTTCGCGGCGCGGCCGCGGAACGTCGTTCCCGCGTTCCTTCAGCTGCTGCAGTGCCGCACGGTAGCGCTTCTCCTCGCGGGCGAAGAGCTCCTCCGAGGAATCCAGCTCGAAGACTGCTGACATGAAGTTCTCGCTCGAGGCTCCCTCCTCCAGGCGGCGGATCAGGTAGCCGATCGCGGAGTCGAAGTCCTGCGGGTGCACCACGGGCGTGTAGAGCAGCAGTCGACCCACGTCCGCACGGATGGCCTCTGCCTGCTGCGTGGCCATGCCGATCAGCATCTCGAACTCGACGCCCTCGCCTTGACTCACTCCGCGGGCCTTCATCAGCAGGTGGGCGGTGGCCACGTCGAAGAGGTTGTGGCCGGCGATGCCTACGTGCACGTTGGCGAGGCGCTCCGGGTGGAGGGCGAAGTCCAGGATGGCCTTGTAGTTGGTGTCTGAGTCCTGCTTGGTGGGCCAGACGGTCTGCTCCCAGCCGTGAACGGCTGCATCGACCTGCTCCATGGGCAGGTTGGCGCCCTTGACCACTCGGGTCTTGATGGGTGCCCCTCCTGCGGCCACGCGGGCTGCGGCGAATTCCTGCAGGTGGATCATGGCGCCGAAGGCGTCCGGGAGGTAGGCCTGCAGCACGATGCCCGCCTCACAGTTCTTGAACTCCTCTTCGGAGAGCAGACGCTCGAAGACGGCGAGCGTGAGGTCCAGGTCCTTGTACTCCTCCATGTCCAGGTTGATGAAGGTGCGCGGGGAGGAATCGCGGGCCTCACGGTAGAGCGGGCGGAGCTTTTCCACGATGTGGTCAACGGCCTCGTCGAAGGCCCAGTGATTGTGCGGGGCCACGGTGGCGGAGACCTTGATGGAGACGTAGTCCACGTCCGGACGCCGGATCAGAGCCAGCGTGCCCTTGATGCGGTTCTCCGCCTCCCCCTCACCGAGGATGGCCTCGCCGAGCAGGTTGATGTTCAGGTCGATTCCGTCTCGGCGCAGGCGCTTGATGCTCGCGTCCAGCTTCGAGTCGGTCGCGTCCACGATCAGGTGCTCCACCATGGAGCGCAGCGCCTTGCGGGCCAGGGGAACCACCACGGCGGGGGCCAGCTTCGCGGTGGATCCGCCGAGCTTCACTGCCGACTTCAGGTACCAGGGCAGGAAGTCCGGCACCAGCGGTGCCAGTTCCTTCAGCGCAGCTGCCGCGACGCCCAGGTCCTCGGGACGAACCACGCGGTCCACGAAGCCCACAGTGAAGTCCAGACCCTTGGGATCCTTCAGGACTCCGGCCAGGCGCTGCCCGGACTGGTCCGCAGGGAAAGTGGCAGCCCTTTTCAGCCAGGTACGGACTTGCTCAACGGCGTCGTCTGCGAGGTCCCAGGGG
>NZ_JALAGT010000132.1 GCF_022712295.1 Galactobacter sp. | reverse complement strand
TCTGTACGTGATCTGAATGCGAAGATCCGTCAATTCATCACCGGCTGGAACGACCGCAAACATCCCTTCGTCTGGACCAAAACCGCCGACCAGATCCTCACGAAAGCCAACCGCCTACCAACTTCCGAAACGCGACACTAGATCCATCCCTTCTCGCGTGCCTGCCTGGCAGCCTGCGCCCGGTTCTCGCTGCCCGTCTTGCCGATGGCGGCGGAAAGGTGGTTGCGGACGGTCCCTGCAGAAAGATGCACGCGCGTCGCCATGTCCGCCACTGATATGCCTTCCAACGCAAGTCGAAGCAATTCGGCCTCCCGGTCGGTGAGCGGACTCGCCCCCGCGAACAGCGACTCCTCGGCCAGCGCCGGATCCACCACGCGCAGACCGGTATGGACCCGTCTGACGGCATCGGCCAGCTCCTCAGCCGGCGCATCCTTGACCACGAAGCCGCTGGCACCCGCCTCCAGCGCGGCACGAAGATAGCCGGGCCGGGCGAAGGTCGTCACGATCAACACCCGAGTCCCCGGACTGGCCGCGATCACGCGAGGCGTGGCCGCGATCCCGTCCTCGCCTGCCAGTTGGATGTCCATGAGGCACACGTCCGGCTTCACCTCGGCCGCCCGGGACACCGCTGAGTCGGCATCCGCGGCCTGGGCCACGACCTCGAGGTCGTCCTCAAGGTCCAGCAGGGCTCCGAGTGCACCACGAACCATGGCCTGGTCGTCCACCAGCATCAGGGTCACCATGTCAGCTCCACTCTGGTCCCGCCGAGATCATGGGAGACCCCGACTCCGAGTTCCGCTCCGGCCACCGTGGCACGTTCCTTCATCCCACGCAGGCCGTTACCGTCCGGTTCGCCGACGTCGCCCGCCGCCAATCCCACACCGTCATCTTCGAAACTGAAGGCCCCGGGACGGAACCCGATGCAGACACGGCTCGCTTGGGCGTGGCGCAAGGTATTGGTGGTCGCCTCCCGCAGGATCCAGGCCGTCACCAGGGACTGAGCCGCGGAGAGCTTCGCCTCGTCGCCCCGGACGTCCACCGCGATACCGGCCTGTTCCATGGCCGTGGTCGCGGAAGCCAGTTGTGCGGGCAACCCCTCCGTGCGCAGCCCAGTGACGGTGGCCCTGACCCCGGAGATGGCCTCCGCCACGAGGGTGTCCAGTTCCGCCAGCTCCCGCTCGGCCCGGTCCGGGTCCTTGCGTATGAGCTTCCTGGCGAGTTCGGCCTTCAGCTTCACCACTGTGAGGGAGTGCCCAAGCAGATCGTGCACGTCCCGGGCCAGCGTTTCTCGCTCCTCGCTGGCCACCAGATCGCGGGACAACCGTTCCGCCTCGACGGATCGCCCGATCAACCACGTGGTGACGGTATGCACCATGCACAGGACCACCAGGATGATCAGGAGTGCGATGTTCTCGGCCCAGGTTCCCGTCACCATGACGTAACCGGCCAACCCAAGAACGGAGACCGCAGCGACGGCGTAGAAGAACCAGCGACTGAGTTGGTATGCGGGGATGGTGACCACGAACGGCAAGAAGCTGAAGGCACCGTCCCCTATCGCGGGGATCGTCAGCAGCACGGAGAACACCGCAGCGCTGAAGAGCCACCACGTGCGGGGCAGCGGGGCAGCACCGGATACCCCGGTGTTGTGCCCCAGTCGGAAGGCAAGCAGGTACAGGACCACGAATGCCACCAGCCCGGTCCACCCCAGGATCCGTTCCGATCCTGACGCGGGGCTCGAGACCAGTGCCGAGGCCGGGTAGAAGATGAACATCAGCCACAAGGCCGCCATCACCCAGGAGTAGCGCGTCCACGGGGCGCCGCCCCGTTCCACGTCCTGCTCCTGTGAGGCCTGCAGATGGTTCATGGTTCAGAAGCCTATCGACTTGGGCCGTCCAGGACCTCGGCTCACTTCCGGCTCCGGGTCCGCTTCACTCCCCAGAGGGCCAGGAAGAGGAAGATCACGGCCCACACCACGACGTTCAGCACGGGCTGCCACAGTGGATCGGTCAGCGTCTCGTCCACCGCGCCGGCGGTCAGCGGCCACCTGGCCAGCGCCACCACACCGTAGAGCGGGGTGTAGTGGGCAATCGTGAGCATGACCCCCGACAGCGGCATGAACACGTTGCCGAAGAAGGCGAAGAAGGTCAGCAGGGCCGAGGCCAACCCGGTGGCGGTGTCTGACTTGAAGATCAGGCCGACCGCCAGTCCATAGAGACCGTAGATGGACCCGAGCCCCAGCGTGATCCCTGCACAGGCGAACCAGCGCCAGGTGTCGTCCACCTCCGCCCCCGTGAAAGCGCCGATCAGGTAGACCACCACGATGGAGAGCACCGAGTAGGACAACGCGACCAAGACCTTGGTCAGGGTGTAGCCGCCGTTGCCCAGCGGGGTCATGGCCAGTTGTCGACCCCAACCTTGCGCGGATTCCGCCGCGGAAGAGGCGGTCAACGAGGTCATGGCGGTGACGCAACCGTAGGCCCCCATGGACACCATGACGGAGAAGGCCACGTTGCCGGAACCGATGCGGATGGCGCCCCATTCGGCTCCCGCGCCGAAGATCAGGTACATGACGGCGGGCAACGCCAGGGTGAAGGCGAGGGTGAAGCCGTCGCGCAGTTGGCGCAGCAGCTCGATGCGCAGGTAGGTGACTGAGAAACTCATGACGCGCTCCTGGTGCTCTCGTCGGACCCGTCGGACGGCTCACGGGCCGCCTTGGATCCTGTGGTGAGTTCGGTGAAGGCTGCCTCCAGGCTGGGCTCCGCGATCCGCAGGTCGGATCCTCCCAGCTCGTTGAGCAGCAACCTGGCCACGGCGTCCGAGTCCTCGGCCCGCAGCTCGATCCGCAGGCTCTCGCCGGCGAGCGTCTCTGCCGCAGGCACGTGAAGCTGGCTGACCCCCGGAGCGCCGCGCAACCGATCCAGCGCGGTCCCTGGAATCAGGGCCGTGATCGTTCGTCCGCCCAGGGAGGAGCGCAGTTTCCGAGTGGGTGCGTCCGCGATCAGCCGGCCGTGGTTCATCACCACGGTCCGCGCCGCGTACTGCTCGGCTTCCTCGAGATAGTGCGTGGCGAAGACGACGGTGCGACCCGCCTCGGCGTCGGCCTGCATGACCTCCCAGAAGTGACGCCGTGCGTTGACGTCCATCCCCGCCGTGGGCTCGTCCAGGATCAGCACATCCGGGTCAGGCAGCAGCGCCAGCGCGAACTTGAGACGCTGTTGCTCACCGCCTGAGCACTTCCCCACGCGGCGTTTGGCGATGCCGTTCAGGTCCGCCCGGGCCAGCACGTCCGGCACGCGATCGGAGGCCTTGAACATGGAGGCGATCGCCGTGACGGTCTCCCGCACGGAGAGGTCACGCAGCAGGCCTCCGGTCTGCAGTACCGCCGCGATGCGGCCCGCGCCGGCCGCCTTCCGCGGCGGTCCGCCCAAGACCTCCACTGTGCCCGACGACGCGTCGCTGAGTCCCAGCATCATGTCCACTGTGGTGGTCTTCCCGGCCCCGTTGGGGCCAAGGAAGGCGACGATCTCTCCGGCTTCGATGCTGAGGTCCAGCCCGGTGACCGCCTTGACCTGCCCGAATCTCTTACTCAGCCCCTGGGCCAAGATGGCCGGGCCCGATGAGCCTGCTTTGGTTTTGGTGCCGGTGGTGTTCATGTCCACCAGTCAACTGCGCAACCTCGTCACCGCGCTGCGTGGGCTGTCACGACTTCACAATGACAAGTGTCATGCCTCAGGACAACCGCAGGGACTCCTGGAAGGCGAGGATGCGGCCCACCGCACGGGACACCGTGTCCTGACTCGCGGCGAAGGAGAGCCGAACGGTGCTGCCGCCGGCTACGGGGTCGAAGTCCAGGCCCGGGGTCAACGCCACCCCCTGATCCTCCAGGAGCGCCGCACACCAGGCTGCGGAGTCCGCGTACGGACCGAGGACCTTTGAGATGTCGGCGTAGAGGTAGAAGGCTCCGTCCGCGGGGGCAACGTCGCTCCAGCCCAAGTTCGGCACGGCGTCCAGCAGGATCCCCCGGTTGCGCGCATAGGTGCTGACCTGCTGCTCTCCGAAGGCATAGGCGTCCTCGGTGAAGGCCTGGACCGCAGCGACCTGGGCGTTCCTGGGTGCGCAGAGGGCCACGTTCCCGGCCAGTGCATCGGAGCTCTTGCGCAGATACGGAGGCAGCAGCGCCCACCCGACTCTCCACCCGGGCATACCCCAGAACTTGGAGAACGAGGAGATGACCACGGCGGTGTCCCCGAACTCTCGGGCGCTGACCCCTCGCGGGTCCGGCTGCTCCGGCGCTGGGTAGGTGATGCCGTGGTAGATCTCGTCGCTGACCAACAGAACGTCCCGGTCGTTGCACCACTTCGACAGCGCGGCCAATTCCTCACGGTTCACCATGGTGCCTGTGGGGTTGGCCGGCGACGCAAGGACCAGGCCGGCCAGCTCCCCGTGCTCGGCCGTGGCCTGGTCCAGAAGTTCCGGGGTGGGCTGGTAGCGGGTCTCGGGTCCGCAAGGGATCTCCACGACCTCCAGCCCGAGGCTGGTGAGGATGTTGCGATAGGCCGGGTACCCCGGACGCGCCAACGCCACTCGGTCTCCGACATCGAACGCCGCGAGGAACATGGTGACGAAGGCACCGGAGGCACCCGTGGTCACCAACACCTCGCCGGGTTCCACCACGGTGTCGTACCAGCGCTCATAGTGGCCCGCGATGGCCTCTCGCAGCTCCGGCAGACCCGCCGCCGGCGTGTAGTTGAGGGCCTCACCGCCCGCATGAAGTTCTGCCGCTGCCTGGTTCACCGACGGCGCAGGACCGCTGGAGGGTTCACCTGCGCAGAGGGACAGGACTTCCCGGCCTTGGGCCCGTAGTTCGCCGACCCGGCTGAGCACGTCCATGACCTTGAACGCCGGAACCTGTCCCCTGGCTGAAGCAGTTCTCATGCCCCTATTCTGGGCCACTCCCAGCACAACGTCGGTCAGATGACACACCGTCGGCGACGACTGCAGCACTGGCACCGACGTTATGTAGTTCTACCGACCTCAGGCAGTCAGCGACCGCAGCCGGGCCCGGGCCACGACCTGACGGACCTGGTCCGGCAGCACCGGGTAGACCTTGCCGATGAATCCGATGGAAGTCCTGAACAGCAGGTCCGTGGCGCGGGTGTAGCGCAATTGCGGCAGAGAGAATGCAGCCCGCACGGCGGGGGGCAACAGGCCGGCCGTCGCCCATCTGACCAACGGCATGGCCGCACGCAGCCACAACGGGGCGTGGTCGGCGGCCAACAATCCGTGCGCAACTCGCCTGGCGTCGTCGGACACCGACAATTCCGCCAGCCGCGCGGCGAAAGCTGCGTCGAACGAGGCCCGGTCCCGGAACCATAGGTCCGACGGCACGCCCAGCGACGTAGCCAACGCACCATAGCCGCGCACCACCTCATCCTGCACGTCCGTCGGCAACTCGCCGAGCACGGCCTCCCAGGCGGCGGTACCGCAATGGCACAGCGTCATGGCGACCCAGAGCCGGGCATCATCGTCGTCCGCATCATAGGCGGGCGTGGTTTCGGTGGCGGGTCCGTGCACATAGGAATGCGCGTGGTTGACGTGCTCCACGACGCGGCTGCGTTGGGCATCAGAACCCAGCGACACCGCGTAGATGTAGTCCAGCGTCCCCCACAACCGCTTCAGCGGGTCGCGGACGAAGTCCGAGTGAACGGCCACGCCCCGACCAACACGCGGATCGGCGATCTGCAACAGGATCGCGGCCCCTGCACCGCCCAAGAGGACGGACTCGGGCGCCACTTCACGAAAACTACGGGCTCGTCTGGGGTCCAAGACTGGGCTCCTCCTCCGAGTCGGTCCTACTCGGCCTGAGCGGAGTCGCTCTCTGCCTGGGTCTCGGCGATTTCCTTGCGGATCTCCTCCATGTCCAGCTGCTGCACCTGGGAGATGAGGTCCTCAAGGCCGGCCGCCGGGAAGGCGCCTGACTCGCGGAAGACCAGCACACCGTCACGGAAGGCCATCAGCGTAGGGATCGAGGAGATGCCGGCGGCACCGGCAAGACGCTGCTCCGCCTCGGTGTCGATCTTGCCGAAGGTGATGTCAGGGTGGTTCTCCGATACCGACTCGAAGATCGGGGAGAACTGCTTGCACGGACCACACCACTCGGCCCAGAAGTCAACGAGCACAATGCCCTCGCCCGTCACGTGCTGTTCGAACGTTGCCTCGGTCAGATCGATGGTCGCCATGCGGTGTGTGTCCTCCAGGTCGGTGGTGGGGTTCGGGTGGTTCTCAGTCGTTAGCCGCGGCCAGCTGACCGCAGGCTCCGTCGATCTCCTTGCCGCGCGTGTCACGCAGCGTGGTCGGCACGCCGGCGGTCTCGAGGCGATCGATGAACTCCATGGTGGCCTTGCGCGTGGAGGAGGTCCAAATGGAACCCGGGGTGGGGTTCAACGGAATCGGGTTCACATGCACCCACCCGCGGCCACGGGCGTTGAGCTTCTCCGCGAGCAGATCCGCGCGCCAAGGGTGATCGTTCATGTCCTTGATCAGCGCGTACTCGATGGAGACGCGGCGGCCGGTGCGCTGGTAGTACTCGTGAGCGGCGTCCAGGGCCTCGTCCACCTTCCAGCGGGAGTTCACGGGGATCAGGTCGTCACGCAGCTCGTCATCAGGAGCGTGCAGGGACAGCGCAAACGTGAAGGGCAGCCCCTCGTCGGCCAGCTTGCGGATGGCCGGGACCAGACCAACGGTGGAGATCGTGATGCCGCGGGCTGACATGGCCAGACCCTCCGGGGCGTCGGCGACCATGCGGTGCACGGCGTTCATGACGCGCTTGTAGTTGGCCAGCGGCTCGCCCATACCCATGAACACGATGTTGTTCACGCGTTCGGGCTCGCCGTTGACGTGGCGGTTGGCGCCCAGGCCGCCTTCGTCGATCACGCGGTTGGCCTGGACGATCTGGTCCAGGATCTCAGCGGAGGACATGTTGCGGGTCAGGCCGTTCTGGCCGGTGGCGCAGAATGGGCAGTTCATGCCGCAGCCGCACTGGGAGGAGATGCACAGGGTGATGCGGTTGGAATAGCGCATCAGCACGGACTCCACGAGGGCGCCGTCGAAGAGCTTCCAGAGGAACTTGATGGTCTTACCGTCATCGGTGACCAGGCGCTTGACCTCGGTCAGCAGCGGCGGGAAGAACGCATCGACGATCTCCTGCCGACGGTCCTTCGGGAGGTCACTCATGGCCTCTGGGTCCGTGGTGTGGTGAACGAAATAGTGCGTGGAGACCTGCTTGGCGCGGAACGCCGGGAGTCCCAGTTCCTTCATCTTCTCCTGGCGCTCGGCCAGGGTCATGTCGGCCAAGTGCTTGGGCGGCTGGGAGACGCGGGGGCGCTGAGCGAACTGCAGCTGCGGGCGGCCGTCGGGCCCCATGGGCTGCTTCCAGCCCTCAGCGGTGGGGCGCACCTGGGGACGGTTGCCACGGTCCAGGCCGCGCGCTGCCCGTGCGGCGTGGGCGCGGGAGGTCCCGGAACGGTGGTGGTCTTCGGTGGTGGTGCGCTCGCTCATAACGAGCAATCATCCCACTTTCGGGGAGACCGTGCCGTGGTCCAACGCACCATCGGCATAATTCCTGGGCCCCTGACGCGTGCGTTACATCACCGCGGCTGGCCAATCAGTCAGCCGCGTGCGCTGTTGAGGACCTTCTCCTCCTCCATGGCCAGTTCCGAGGCCGTCAGCTCGTGACGGGCGCGGACGGCCTTCACGACGGCCACGGTGGCAGTGATCAGGAGGAATACACCGGTCAGGACAGGAACCCACGCGAGGTCGTGGTCCACCTTGAAGAGGTAGCCGCCGGCCACGGTGCAGGCCAGCGACAGAAGGATCAGGCGTGCGAGCATGCGCGCCAACATACTCCTGCCCCATGGAGACTGACAATCTCCTGAGAATCTGTGTCGGTGTTGTGCATCACTGCGTTACGCGAGCATCTCCGGACAGAGGTGCGGCACGCTTCCGAACGCGCGCGGAATCCCGCGGATTCAGGCGGCATTGAGCGGGACCCGCACCGTCGGCGATCCGGCCGCATCGCACAACGTGAGGGCCACAACGTGAGGGAGAGAACAACAGCGTCAAACGCCACGTTCGGCGCCCGGGCGCGTGATCAAGCACCACTGCGGTACCGCCTCGACCTCCGGACGTCATCCATGGCAGATCCCATCTCCGGCAGCTGTCGGGCCACGCTGAAAGGACATGATGTAGCGAGAAACCGCGGATCTTTTCGGCACCGACCCATGCCTTGCCCGACCCTGAGCCGGTAGCGTGGGACACATGAAGGAATCCGCAGCACCTGGGGCAACAACGCTCGCCGACGCCCGCCATCAGGCCGACGTCCTGCACCGCTCGGGCGGGGTCTCCCTGCTCACGCTCGCAGCGTTCTGGGGCATCGCAGCAGCCCTGGCGCAATGGGGCACCCCCACTGCTGGACAGATCGCTCTGCTGCTGGGCACCCTGGCGGCGCACCCCGTCTCCTGGTTGGTGCTCAAGCTGGTGGGCGGACCGGTCATGCTGCCGCGCTCCAACCCACTGGTCAGCCTCTTCTACGAGATCGTGGCCATCCAGGTGGCCGGCGTGGTGGTCGGCATCATGGCGGCGCAGTCCAAGCCGAGCCTCTTCTTCGCGATCTCCCTGATGGGTCTGGGTGCCGGGCTGTTGCCCACCGCCTTCCTCTACGGCAAGAACCTCTACCTGTTGGCAGGCACCATCATGATTCTGGTTCCGGCCATCTGCGCCTTTGTGGCCACACCATTGGTCCCATGGTTCGGCCTGATCGGCGTGGTGCTCCTGGTCGTCACCGGCGGGCTGTTCCTCCGACTGGACGGCGGCATCGGCTTACCGCTGCCGAACAGCATCATGGGCGAGCGCGTCGGGAACTCCAGCGAATCCACCGGGACCGGTTCGGATGAGCTCAGCGCCAGCTCGGCCGCTCCGAAGGACCGCCTCTCCGAGGACGACGATCCATACGGGTTAAGGGATTCCACAAGCACCTCCGACGGCTCCTACGACGCCACCGACGGCGACGGCCCGGACGTCGGCTCTGACAACGGAAAGGACTCGGCATGAGCCTCACAACCCACCGGGGGTTCACCCTCCCCAGCATCGGTCTCGGCACGTACAAGTTGCGCGGTGCCGCCGGGGCCGAGGCGATTGCCAACGGCATCAATTCCGGATACACGCTGCTGGACTCCGCCTACAACTACGAGAACGAGGGAACCGTGGGCGAGGGCCTGCGGGCATCCGCCTCCGGACGCGGAAACGTCATCGTGACCTCCAAACTGCCTGGCCGCTATCAGAGGCACGACGACGCCCTGACCTGTGTCCAAGAGAGCCTCTACCGCCTCAACTTGGAGAACATCGATCTCTACCTGATCCATTGGCCCAACCCCGGCCAGGGCCTCTACGTTGAAGCCTTCAAGGCGTTGCTCGAGGCCCGCGAGTCCGGGCTGATCTCCCACGTGGGCGTGTGCAACTTCCTCCCGGAGCACCTTGAGGCGGTCCACGACGCCACGGGCGAGTACCCGGAGGTCAACCAGATCGAGTTGAACCCCTACTTCCCACAGACCGAGGCCTTGGCGTACAACTCAGAGCGGGGCATCGTGACCCAGGCCTGGTCCCCGTTGCGTCGCGGAGGAGAGCTCTTCTCGGAGCCGGTCATCACTTCGGCGGCGGAACGCTTGGGTGTGAGCGCGGCGGAGATCGTCCTCGCCTGGCACGCGGCCATCGGCTCGCTCCCGATTCCCAAGTCCGCGACACCGGCGCGGCAGCTGGCAAACCTCGCTGCGGTGAACCTGGAACTGACCTCTGACGAGGTGGCTGCGATCACCGCGCTCGGCCGTCCGGATGGCCGTCTGAAGGACCAGGACCCTGCCGTCTACGAGGAGTTCTAGGAAGGACCATCATGTCCGTCTCCATCCATCTTCCCGTTGCGAATCTGGCGGCCACCGACCAGTTCTGCGCCTCCCTCGGCCTGACCAAGGTGCTGTCCGCGTCCGGCCCCGCTGTGAGTACCTACACCCTGTCCCAGGACACACGGGTCGTTGCGCACACCATGGAGAGCTTCTCCCGCACCCTGCGTGAGGGCGACCAGCCCGACCGCCCCTCCGGGGCAAGGCAGATGTTCGTGACCGTCGAGGTCGACTCGGCGACGGCGGTGGGCGCCTTCGTCGCAGCGGCCGTGGCCGGTGGCGGTCAGGTCTACCGGTTCCCGTTGGAGGAGTCCCGGGGTCGGTTCACCGGCGCCGTCCGTGACCCCGACGGGCACGTGTGGGAGGCCGGCTACACCGACCCCTCCGTGGCGGCAGACCAGCCCTGGACCTGATCATCCAGTCCTGGCGTGATTACTCGGCCTGCTTGGCCGCCTCGACGAAGGCACGGATGAGACCCAGGTCCTTCTCACCGGGAGCGGACTCGACCCCGCTGGAGACGTCGACACCCCAAGGATGAGCCTTGCGGATGGCCTGAGCCACGTTGTCTGGGTTCAGCCCCCCGGCCAGCAGCCACTCCCCCTCCAGGCCGAGTCCCTCCAGCACGCTGAGGTCCCAGGTGGAGCCGCTGCCCGGCTTGGGGGCGTCCAGCAGTAGGCGTTCCTCGCCGTGGGCGCCAAGAACCGGGTGCGGGTCATGCTTCAGGGAGGTGGCCCGCCAGAGCCTCGGAAGCGTCCGGGCCGCCGCACTGAAATCCGCCGAGGAATAGGCCGGGCCGTGCAGTTGCAACACATCGGCGCCGATCTCCACCGCCATGTCCGCGGCATCAACCGCAGGAAGATCGTTGACCACGAGGACGGCGTCCACGTCGGCACGGGCTGCCTTGGCCGCAGCGATCACGGTGCGCGCGGTGTGGGTGTCCACGTGGCGGGAACTCTTGGGGCTCATCACCACGCCGATGGCGTCCGCGCCGTCGGTCACCGCCTCTGTGGCGGCCTCAGCCGTTTTCAACCCACATACCTTCACGTACATGTCTGGATCTTCCCACGTCACGTCTGGCGCGCGCCACGTCGACCGTTCATCGGCCGCGCTTCTCCGGCTGTCACGCTCGGCCGCGCCACCCCTTTTCCCCCGACTTTCCGTCATGACCCCCTAGCGGCCCTACGCGGTCATGACGGAAAGCCTAAGGAAAAAGAGGTCGGGAGAGCACTGGCGGCCCAGAAAAGCGGCGTGGCCCGGGCAGCAGCGTGGCTCTGGCAGCACAGTGGCCGGACAGCAGCGTGGCCCGACAGCAGCGTGGCCCGGGCAGCACAGTAGCCCGGACAGCACAGGGGCCCAGGCGGCAGAGCGGCCTGACAGCAGCGTGGCCCAGAAAGCGGAGCACGCGAGACGTCGGAGGTCCCAGACTGCACTGGCCTCAGACCGTGGGAGCCCAGGTACCTTCCAGGTCCCAGCGGTGGATCTCGATCCGGACGCGGGTGATGCTCTCCTCCCGCAGCACGCCGAAGAAGCGGGTCTCCTTGAGCCATTCGGGCCCGCCGGCCGGGACCTCGAACGTGGGCTTGGTGGGCAGAGCCGGTGCAAGGTCGCCCTTCCCGAACTCCTCCTCTGGCGGCGTCACTCCGGTGCCACCATTGACGACGCCGACGATGGTGCCGTCCGCGAGCTTGATGTCATAGCGGGCCCAGACGGTGAAGGTTCCGTCGTCACCCTCCAGGTTCCAGTCGGCACCGCCCGGCAGGATCTCACCCTGCAGGTCGGGGCCATCCACCCGGCCGCCCACGATCGGGACGATCCTGCGGAAGCCTCCCTGAACGTTCCCCACCTCGGTGGGCGGAAGGAGGTCTACATGCAGCGTGAACGCGTGGCGTGTGGTGATCGTCATACCGAGAATCTACCTTGCCGACCGGTTGGTCGGCTAGCGTTTCTCAGCCGTGGCAGCCGCGCCCCGCTAGGCTGATCAGGTCCGCGTCGCCGCCGAGGAGTCACTCATGTCCCGAAAGCCTCTCCCCCGCCGTCCACACCTGGTGTTGCTGGGTCTGCTCATGAGCCTCTTCCTGGGGCTCACCGTGGCCGCGCCGGCGGCGAGCGCGAGCGAGCGCGCCCACGCGGGGCATGCCACGTCGTCGGGCACAAGCGAAAACCGACTGGACGCTGCAGCAGCGCGCGCCGTGCTGCCTGCGGCCAAGAACGTGAAGTCCTTGAGCATCGACGACACCGCCGGGGTTTTGAGTGAGCCACGGTTGAAGAAGGCGCTGGACGGGGTCAAGTTCCACAAGCCCACCAAGGTCGCCATCTATACCCGTGAGGGTGACTACTCCGACGACATCAACACCAAGACGTTGGACTACGCCAAGAAGGTGCATCCCGAGTGGATCTCGGACGATCCCGAGGACTACGGCGACTACTGGGCGGACGGCCTCTTCATCGTCACACTAAGCGTGGAGACCGGAAACCACGGGCAGGTCGGCACCTACTTCGGTGAGGACCGCGCCCTGAAGCAGGCCAAGATGGAGAAGACCCATCAGGCGGGCACAGACAACTTCAGGCAGGGCCGTTGGACCGACGGTGTGGCCGACGTCGTGAAGGAGGGAGCCAAGCTCATCGAACGCCCGTGGTACCTCAACCCCGCGCTCTACCTGTGGACGTTGGGCCTGTTGGCGGTTGTGGGGATCGGCGTAGCGGTGTGGTTGAGCATTCGCTCCAAGCGTCGTCAGGAGTTCGACTCGCACATGGCCACCGGTGTTGCCCATGTTGCACAGGTGGCCACCGATCTGGACACCACCGAGCTCTCAGCCAGAACGCTCCCCACGGATTCCCCCCATGCGGCTGACATGGAGCGCCGCTTCGAGGACTTCATCCAACAATTCCGGAAGGCGTTCACCGAGCAGCAGGAGCTGGAGGCGGTGGACCCCAAACACCGCCATCAGGACACCTACGTCCGCCGGGCCAAGGCCTTCTCCGACACCGCCGCGGATCTGGACTTCACCGACGACGCCATCATCCAGGCCGCCGCGCTCTATACCCGTTCTGCCACGTGGCAGGACGCCTGGCGCGCCCAGACCGCTCCGCTGTTGGAGGACCTGGACCGGCTCGATTCGGTGTCCGGCTCTGCACCCGTGGACCTGCGCAGTGTTGATGCCACACTGGCCTCCTTCCGAGAGGAGGCCCGCGCCAAGGTGGAATCCGTCTCGTCCGACTTGGAGGCCCAGCGCATCACTGTGGACCAGGCTCTGGACGCGCTCAGCGACCTCCGGAGCCAGCTGACCAAGCAATTGGAGCGCTTCTCGGAGGCGCAGATCGCCAAGTATGCGAAGTCCGCGTCGGAGGAGCGTTTGATGCGTGAACAGATGAGTTCCGCCCGCTATGGTCAGCGCCGTTCGGGAACGGGCTCCATCCTGGACGTGTCCGGACCCGCCAACCACTTCTGGCGGGTGGCGGCGTACCAGATGGGCTACACCGCCGGGCACAGCCGCGTCGAGAGCGCCCGCAGTGCTGCCTCATCCTCGTCCCGTTCCGGTGGGTTCTCTGGCGGCTATTCGGGCGGGGGCTCCTTCTCCGGCTCCGGCGGATCGTCGCGGTTCTGATGCCCTCGATGCCTTTGGAACCCGCCCTGCCGACCGGCTACAGCCTTCTCCACGCTCCGCTGGCTGAGCTGTCCGGCCTCACCTGGCACCAGATCTCACGCCTGCGGCAGGACGTGTTCGTGGTGGAGCAGGACTGCCCCTACCCGGACCAGGATTCCCGTGACGCGGAGCCTGCCACCGCGCATCTGTGGATCTCGTCCGCGGCGCCCGGTGGGGCTGCCCGCGTCGTCGCCACCCTGCGGCTCCTCACAGAGCCCGACGGCGTCACTCGTCGGATCGGGCGCGTCGCCACCGCCCCCGAACACCGTGGGAGGGGGCTCATGGGATACCTGCTGAGGGCCGCCATCCAACTGTGCGGCACGGCCCCGATCGTGCTTGACGCACAGGCTCACCTGGAGGGTTGGTACGGCTCGTTCGGGTTCGTCAAGAACGGGGAGGAGTTCCTCGAGGACGGAATCCCCCACGTGCCCATGCGCCTGATGGATGGGGCGGCAAGGGCCCAACGCCGGTAGTCTCGTATCTCGTGAGTAGCGATGAACTGAGCCTTGCAGCCATCAGCGCCGAGGAACACGCTGCGTTCCTGGCCACCCGCCGGGACGTGAGCTTCATGCAGCGCCCCGAGTGGGCCCAGATCAAACCCGCCTGGCGGGGACTCAGCCTCGGTTGGTTCTCCGGCGGTACCCAGGTCGGCGCCGCGCTGGTGCTCATGCGACCCGCCCCCGTGGTGCGCAAGTCCCTTGCCTACCTGCCCGACGGTCCGGTGATCGACTTCGCGGAATTCGCACCTGAGCGCGTGCTGCGCACGCTGGCGGAGTACCTGAGGGCCAATGGCGCCTTTGCCCTGCGCCTCGGCCCCTCGGTGGATTCCACGACGTGGAAGGCCGTGGACGTGCGTAAGGCCATGGGGTCCGGGACGCTGGAGGACCTGTCCCAGTTGGCGCACTCCAAGAACGACTCCGCCGCAGATGCGGTCACCGCAGCGCTGCAGGCGCAGGGCTTCTCGCACCTGGATTCCGGCATGGACTTCGCTGCGGGGCAGCCCGAGTACGTGGCCCGCGTCCCGCTGGTCGATGCCGACGGGAATCCGTTGACCATGGACCAGATCATGGCCGGCTTCTCGCAGTCCGCCCGGCGCGAGACCCGGCAGTCGCTGAAGGCACCGCTGGACATCGTGGTGGGCGGGACCGAGGACATGGGCCGCTTCCATGCCCTCTACTCCACCACAGCAGACAGGCAGGACTTCACCGGCCGTCCGTTGGAGTACTTCACGAACCTGCACCGCACCCTCAACGCGGCGCAGCCCGGCTCCTGCACGCTCTACATCGCCTCCCACGAGGGACGCGATCTGGCGGCCGCCGTGCGGCTGCGCTCCGGCAACCGTTCCTGGTATGTCTACGGCGCCTCCAGCAACGAGGAACGCAAGCTCAACGCACCCAAGGCGCTGCAGCATCGCATGCTCTCCGACGCGTTGGACGAGGGTTGCCTCTACTTGGACCAGGGCGGCGTGACGCCCACGCTGAAGCGCGGCGACTCCCACGGCGGCCTCTCCTACTTCAAGACCTCCATGGGCTGCGACGTGATCCGCACCGTCGGCGAATGGGAGCTGCCCCTGAACCGGCTCCTGTCATGGGGCTTCGACAAGTTCATGGCCTGGCGCGAGAAGCACTGAAGCGGAGAGTTGAAAGGCAACCAATGGCATCCAACGACCTGCTCCCCGTGGTCATCGGGTTCGATATCGCCGACTACAGCTTCGCGCGGATCTTCCACGAAGCCGCCGGCCTACGCTCACTGGTGATCTCCGAGGTCCATCGCGGCCCCATCGAGAACTCCTCCATCTTCGACGTCCAGATCGTCCCCAAGGGCACGCTGGCGCACGAGGACAAGTTCGTGGACCTGCTGCATCGGATCGCCGAGGATCACCCCGAGCAGCAGCTCCTGCTGCTGGTCAATTCCGACGAGGGCGTGGAATTCGCTGCACGCAACCGTGCCGCATTGGAGCCGCGCTGGTTCCTGCCATACGCCCCGATCGAGGCCGTGGAACGCGCCAACTCCAAGGAGGACTTCTACGAGGTCTGCACGAGCCTTGGCCTGGACGTTCCTGCGCGGTCCACCGTGGACCTGCGCACACCCCAAGCGTGGGCCGACAATCTCTCCACGCTGACGTTCCCCGTGGTCGTGAAACCTGCGGTGGGCTCCGACCTGGACTTCTACTGGGGCCAAGGGCTGCGCAAGGTCAAGGTCTTCGACTCCGCCGAGGACGCCAACACCTATTTCAGCTCCCTGCGTGAGTCCGGGGTGGACATCGAACTCATGGTCCAGGAGCTGATCCCGGGAGACGACACCACACAGTGGGTCATCAACGGTTACGTGGACGCTCAGGGCAGGGTCACCGCCACCGGCACCGGACGGGTCCTGCTGGGTCTGCACCAACCGCGCTATCTCGGCAACGCCGGCATGATCCTGCTGGAACCCAACCCTGAGCTGGCACGACACGCTCAGCGCCTCGTCACCGCCGTGGGACTGCGTGGCTTCTTCTCCCTGGACGTGAAGATGGACCCGCGGGACGGCCGGGCGCTGTGGCTGGATCTGAACCCACGGATCGGTCGCAGCCACTACTACCTCAAGGTGGGCGGCATCGACCTGGCCAAGGCCATGCTGGCCGATCTGGCCGGAGAGGAATCCCCTTACCAGACCAATGCCCGCGACGGCATCTACACCGTGCTGCCCATGGCGCTGGCCAACAAGACCTACCTGCAGGATCCGCAGCTTCGTCAGCGGGTGAGGCGGGCGCGGAAGGCCCAGCGCCCGGTCAACCCGCTCAAGAATCCGGCGGATCGCCACCCGAAGCGCTTCACGTACCGCCTCATGAACTCCGTGAACCAGTGGCGGCAGATGCGCCGCTTCTACCCACGGCCCACGGAGTCCGGTTTCTGACTCAGCAGCCCGGCGTGATCAGCCTTGTGCGATCAACCCGCGGTGATCAACCCGGCGTGATCAGCCGAGCGCACCCAGGCGCTTGGCCAGGAACGCGTGCACGGGGAGGTCGTAGGTCCCCACGAGTTCCTCCACGTTTCCGCCGAACTGACGCTTGAACTGCAGCACGCCGTGGTCGCTCGCGGTGTCGGAGAAGTCTCCGGTGATGCCGTAGAGGTTGTAGGTGCCCACCTGGTTCTCCAGGCACCATTCCAGCATGGTGCGGTGGATCAGGTAGATACCGTAGTAGCTCTGGAACTCGTCGTAGGCTCCGGAGAGCAGGTAGACCAGCTCACCGGGGGAATGCACAAAGAGGCTGGCGGCGAGGACCACCTCGTCGCCGTGATCCTTCTGCACGGCCAGCGTGTCGTTCTCACGGCGCTCCAGCACGCCGATCCGGTCCCGGTGTTCCTTGAGGGCGTTGCGGCGCTTCTTGTTCAGGACCTTGCCCTCGGCCTCCATCTTGGCCTCGAGCTCCTCGATCTCGGTGATCTGGGCCTGAACCTGCTCGCGCTCCTCGGCAATGGTCTTCAACGCTTTCACGCAATCCAAGACGGCGACGGGAGCCATGACGTCTTGACCGAGGTGTTCCTTCAGGTCGCGATAGAACTTCGAGGCGCCTGAGGAGATCTCGTGCATGTCCGTGCGCTGCGCTGTGTGGCCCAGGACCCTCTCCAGCACATCGAACTGGTCTGCTTCGAGGAAGCGGACCTCGACGCCATTGGTGCCGAGCTTGTTGAAGCCGGTGCGTGCCCCTTGGGCCACGGACGAGGCGACCTGCTTGTAGGTCATGCCCTCGATGTCCTTGGTGTAGGAGAATCGCACCTGGATGTCCGAGGAGTCGTAGAACTCCCGATCCACGTGGACACCGTTCAGGGCCGTCACTGCGGCCTCGAGCACGGCCACATCCGGATTCACGTCCCCCGGCGTGATGTCCTCGTAGCTGCGGGCGAGCACCGGCGGGTTGACCCGGATGGACAGGGTCCGTGGATCGCGGCGCAAGTAGGCCACGAGACCGCTCAGGAACTCCGTGACGAGTCCCGCATCCGACCAGTCCAGGACGGGGCCGTAAGGGACGGTGACACGGTGGAAGAGCTTCTTCCACGGCTGGAACACCAACAGGGCCACACCCACGAGCACGCCGTTGTCACGACGCATCCCCACATAGTCAACGGTGTACCCCTCGGCGCGACGGGTGGCCCCGTAGCCGGGCAGCTGCGTGTAGAAGACGCGGGACTGGGTGTCGATGTATTCGGAGTACTCGGACTCCGACACTCGAGACAAACGCATTGTTCCCTTTCGTGGATGGGTTTCTCACCCATCAGAAGGCGGTGACCACTGAACTTCGATGGTATCAACGGCAGACCCACCCACCGCGGATCGTATACCCCCTAGGGGTACTTGTTAATTACCCCTAGGGGGTATATCTTGTCGGTGTGAACCAGATCGAACCCGACCCACACGCAGGCCACGCCTACACCGCCCAACCCGGGCAGAAGGACGCCATTCTGAAGCGCCTCCGGCGAATCGAGGGCCAGATCCGTGGCATCGAGAAGATGGTCGAGGAGGACACCTACTGCATCGACGTCCTCACCCAGGTCGCCGCGGTGAATGCGGCACTGCACAAGGTCTCTTTGGGCCTCGTGGAAGGCCACGTGGGCCACTGTGTGGTGGATGCCGCACGTGAATCGATCGAGACCGATGATCCCGGCATCGTGGATGCGAAGGTCAAGGAAGCCACCCAAGCCATCGGCCGTCTGCTCCGCTGACGACCGTCGTCCCTGAGGAGGACCCCATGAACACCACCCTGAACATCTCCGGCATGACCTGCAACCACTGCGCGCTCTCCGTCACCGAGGAGCTCGAGGCCCTCGATGGCGTCACCGACGTGTCGATCGACCTCCACCCGAACGAGATCTCCACCGCCCAGGTGACCGCCGACCGAGAGATCCCCACCGAGCAGCTTTCCGAGGCCGTGGCCGAAGCCGGCTACACCGTGGTGGGAGACCATGCCTGATCAGGCCGCACTTGCCGCAGAAGCCCAGGACAGGCGCACGGTCCGCCTCGACATCGAGGGGATGACCTGCGCCTCCTGCGTGAACCGCATCGAGCGCAAGCTCGGCAAACTCCCTGGGGTCAGCGCCTCCGTCAACCTCGCACTGGAACAGGCCACCGTCGCCGCCCCGGACGAGGTCACCGACCAACAGCTGATCGACACCGTCCAAGGCGCCGGCTACGGGGCCATCCCGCATGCCTTGCCCTCAGCGCACACAGGCCATGGGGACGACGGGCACGGGTCCGATCATGAGAACTCCGGCGGCGGGCACCAGCACGGTGGGGAAGGCGACCACCTCTTCGGCAGATTCGTCGTCGCGGCGATCTTCACCGTTCCGGTCCTGATCATCTCCATGGTTCCCGGGGCCACGTTCCCCCACTGGGGATGGGTCGTGGCCGCACTGGCGGCGCCCGTGGTGACCTGGTGCGCATGGCCGTTCCATCGCTCTGCGGTCACCAATGCCGTGCACGGGGCCTCCACCATGGACACCCTGGTCTCGCTCGGCGTCGCGGTCTCCTACTTCTTCTCCTTGATCCAGCTGCTTCTGGACCCGGGCATGACCGCCCATGCCGGTCATGGCGTGAGCATGGACATGAGTTCGCACCAGCTCTACTTCGAGGGTGCAGCCACCATCTCCACGTTCCTGCTGTTGGGGCGCTGGCTGGAACTGCGTGCCCGCCATGGTGCGGCGGACGCCTTGCATTCCCTGCTGAGCATGGGCGCCTCGGAGGCAGAACTGGTACTCGACGACGGCTCAAGTTCCAAGGTGCCGGTGTCTTCCCTGCAGGTGGACGACCTCGTCCGAGTCCGCCCGGGCGCCAAGATCCCTGCAGACGGCGTGGTGGAGAGCGGTCATTCCACCGTGGACGCCTCGATGATCACCGGGGAGTCCGCCCCGGTATCCACCCATTCCGGGGACGAGGTCACCGGAGCCACCATCAACGGCGCCGGCTCCCTGACCGTACGCGTCACGCGTACCGGTGAGGACACCACCCTTGCCTCGATGGGCAAGATGCTCTCCGACGCCCAGACTCAGAAGGCCCCGGTCACACGGCTGGCCGACAAGATCTCGTCGGTCTTCGTGCCGATTGTGCTCGCCCTGTCCGTTCTGACCTTCCTCATCTGGTGGCTCGCCGCGGGCAACCCGCGCGACGGCCTCACCGCGGCGATCACCGTGTTGGTCATCGCCTGCCCGTGTGCCTTGGGACTGGCCACACCGGTGGCCTTGGTGGCAGGCACCGGACGCGGGTCCCAGCTCGGCATCCTGATCTCCGGACCTCAGGTGCTTGAAGAGGCTCGCGGTGTGGATGTGGTGGGTCTGGACAAGACCGGAACCATCACGGAGGGCCGCATGGCTCTGGGCTCGGTGGAGACTTCGGACGCGAACGGCCGCCCCTTCCCCGCTCAGACCGACCAGGAAACCGCTCTGCGCCTGTCCGGCTCCGCAGAGTCCGGGTCCGAACACCCCATCGCCGTCGCCATCACCCGGGCGGCGCAGAACCAGCAAGCCGGCCGCCTCCCCTCGGCAGAGGCCTTCACGTCCTCACCCGGTGGCGGCGTGGCCGCGCGGATCGAGGACCGAGCCATCGTCGTGGGTCGCCCGGACTGGCTCCAGGAACAGGGAGTCACGGTGGACACCCAGGCCAGAACCGCGCTGGAGGCGGCGCAGAACCGGGGCGCCACCGCCGTGCTGCTGGGATTGGACGGTCAGGTCGCCGCTGTGCTCTGCGTGACGGATACCGTCAAGGACTCCTCCGTGGAGGGCATCGAACGGCTTCGGGCTGCCGGGGTGACGCCGTGGTTGCTCACCGGTGACAACGAGGCCGTCGCAAGAACCGTGGCCGCCCAGGTCGGCATCGCGCCGGAGCACGTGGTGGCCGGGGTCCTCCCTGACGGCAAGGTGGAGCACGTCAAGAACCTTCAGGCCAAGGGCCACAAGGTCGCCATGGTGGGAGACGGCGTGAACGACGCCCCCGCCCTGGCCACGGCTGACCTCGGCTTGGCCATGGGGTCCGGCACCGACGTGGCACGCTCCAGCGCCGGGATCGAGCTGATGGGTTCCTCAGTGACGCAGGTCGCCGACGCCATCGATCTGTCCCGCGCAACGCTGCGGGTGATCCGCCAGAACCTGTTCTGGGCGTTCGCCTACAACGTGTTGGGGATCCCCGTTGCCGCCTTGGGGCTGCTCAACCCGATGATCGCAGGCGTAGCCATGGCCGCCAGTTCCGTGATCGTGGTCGGGAACTCGCTGCGGCTGCGACGCTTCGGCCGGTGAACCGGTCGCCCTGGGTCAGCTAGGTCAGCCCACCCTGATCACTCTGCCTGAGCGGAGTTGGCGTGGTCGATGAGAGCCGACAACGCCGCCGAGTCCATCCCGCCGCTGCCGAAGGCACTCAGCCGGTCCAGCGGGAAGCCTGCCATCATGGCGGCGAGGCCCTCCTCGCCGCCCATCGCGTCGGCCATGCCGACAGAGGAGTCCCCGAACATACCCTGCATGGCCTGGGCCACCTGCGGCCCTGCCACCGGGTCGGCCAGCAGATCTCCCAGAGAGGAGTCCATTGACAGCGGAACGCGGGCCGGGTCTCCTTCCACCGCAACGGTGACCCTGCCACGTAGGTCGCGACTGGAGGCCCCCACCACGAACTCGAAGTCTCCTGAAGCCACCACCCAGCGATGCAATCGCGTGTTCCAGTCGGCAAGATCCGGGCGATCCACCGAGATCCGCACGG
>NZ_JALAGT010000131.1 GCF_022712295.1 Galactobacter sp. | reverse complement strand
ATCCGGTAGATGGTGGCAGCGGCGTCGAAATCGTCCGCGGCCAGAGCTGCCTCGGCCTCGGCGAAACGAGAGGGTTCGCTGCCGTCTGCCTGGCTGTTGAGCGGGGGGACCGTGCCGGCCATGCCCTGCTGAACGGCCACCTGCGTCAATTCCTTCAGCAGGGCCTCGATCTGAGTCTTGTCCACGGGACCGGTGAACAGGGGCATCGGGCGCCCACCCAGGACCGCCAGCACGGCGGGGATCTGCTGCACGCTCAGGGCCTGCGCCACCCGCGGCTGCTGGTCCGGGTCGATGAGGCCGAGCACCATCCGGCCCGCCTCCGACTCCACCGCGGCCACGAGGTCACTACGCAACTGATCGCCGCCGGGAACCCGCGAGTTCGTGACGGCCAGAACCACAGGAACCCGTGTGGAGAGTTGAACCACTTCTTGGAACAGCTGTTCATCGACCTGAACGGCCCATTTACCTGGAGCAGTGGATTCCGGAGAGCTGCCTGCATCGGTCCGGTCCTGGCCGTCTGCTGCCCCGAGGGCAGAGAGGTCGACCGCGCCGTGCGAGGAAGCAGGCTGCTGTTGCGATGACATGGTGTTGGATTCACTCCTTGGAACTGATGACAACTTGTCGATCTGGTCCGGCTCGTGGCGGCCGGAGGGTCACCGCAGGCGACTCACTTCAGGTCGATCCCGGTGACCTGCTGCGCGGCACCCACCACGCGGATCTTTCCGTCCCCTGCGGCGGGGATGTAGAGGAAGATCGGCACCTGGTAGGTGGTCACGACACTCTTGGAGGTCTCCTTCTCACCGGTGAGCTTGCCGGCGTCACCCGGCAGGGTCATGCTGCCACCCTGGCTGGGCTTGGCCGCGGTGGTGATGGTGACGTCTGCCGAGACGTAGGAGCCGCCCTGGGGACTGGCCAGCACCTTCGTGGAACCGGAGTCCACGGAGAAGCTGGTCTGGAAGGAGGCGTCCGGATCGGCCTTCTTCAGCGCCTTGGTGAAACTGTTCACGTTCGTGTGCCACTGCGTCACGAACTTGGAGTCGTCGAATTTCTGCGCCCACTTGCTCTTGGAGTTCTTGAGCACGTCGGCGAAACCATTCGCCGCTTCGGCAGGGGTGGCGGCAAGCCCGTCCTGGTCCGGCGCCTGCGTGACGACCTCGGGTGAGCCCAAGATGACCGCAGGCAACTTGGCGTCCTCCACCATGGGTACGGACTGGACCACTGCGTAGTTGGATCGAGGAGACTTCTGCTCCAGGGTCACGGTCACTGGGTAGGACTGGTTCTGGCCCTGCGTCACGAGCATGACCACACGCGGCCACTGGCTCGTGGTGGTCACGGCCGCGGCTCTGAGCTGGTCCCCGTCGATGGCCGGGATGGCGGCGACGTCGCTGACTCCCTTGCCGCGGTTGGCATAGTTGTTGGTGCGCAGCTCCAACGCCGGACCGGCGAACCTGTCGCCGAGGTCCTTGGCCTTGCGAGACTTGTCGCCCTTGGCCTGTGCCGCGGAAACGTCATCGAGGATGCGCTGCAATTGCGACTCGACGAGCACGGGGTGTGCATCGGCCTCGGAGGACTCGCCCTGCTGCTCATCCGCGGCCACGGTGACCGACGTCTGGGGAGCCGCCCACGCCGAACCTGCCGGCAGCACCAGGGCACTCGCCGCGAGGCCGACCGCAGCGCCGCGGCGCCAACGAACGCCCCGTCCTGGACCCCCACGCCGGGAGTCGTCTTCAGCGGGTCCGCCGGGGAGGT
The DNA here is from genome assembly GCF_022712295.1 of Galactobacter sp. Taxonomy (GTDB): domain Bacteria; phylum Actinomycetota; class Actinomycetes; order Actinomycetales; family Micrococcaceae; genus Galactobacter. The sequence continues at coordinate 57,545 of NZ_JALAGT010000131.1, read as the reverse complement.
CGGAATCGTCGTTGCCCGCCATGTCGTCCTCCTCAGTGGGGTTCTCGACCGGACCGACGTATTCCTCGGATTCGGCCAGATCCGCCAGGTCCTCGGTGTCCGCTTCCGGAACATCGGGAAGATCCAGTGGGCGGATCATCGTCTCGTCATCGCCGGCCAGTGGGCGAATCACCGTGTCGTCATCGCTGAGCAGCGTTTCGTCGCTGCTCGCGGCCGTGGTCACCACGGGCAAAGCGCTGGTGGATGCCTCGGTGCCATGTGAGGAACGCTTGGTCCCGCGTTCTGCCTCACGAGAGGCCCTACGAGAACCGGGCGCGGCCGGAGCGGCCGCCCGACGACCGCGTTCGCGAGGCTTACGCCTGAAGAAGATCAGTGCCGCGATCAACAACACCAGGGCACCGACGAACCACCACACTGCGGATCCGAATTTGGCTGCAGGCGTGGCGGCAGGGTTGTCCCACGTCATCGACATCTCGGTAGGAGCGGCATGCTGGCCGTCCGTGGCCAAGAGCATGGTCCATTCGCCGTCCGCTGGAGGCGTCCAGGAGTTCTGGTCATCTGCGTCCCCCGAGGACCAGGACGCGGTCCATTCACCCGACTGTTGGGCATCCGCAACCCACAGATCCGATCCGGCCGGGTTCGGTGCGGTGGATGAACCTGGGACCTGCTGCACCGAGAAGGACCCGTTGTCCTCGTCCACACCGCTGAACACGGTCCGGCTGGCGTCGCCGACCCAGGCGTCCACGTCCTCGGCACGGCCCACCACGGCACGGAACTTGCCATCAGCATGAACGGTGAGAGATGCCCCGTCACCGGCGAACTCCCTCACCGGCTGCGTGATCAGGGTCAGTGGGGCTTCGGTGTCCAGGTTCTTGGACTCGACGCTCAGGGTCGCGGGAGGGGCCCAGAAGGAGAGCCGCCCTACCCCGATGACGGCGGACACCACACCGAGCACGAGCAAGATGATGGGGACGGTACGGCGCACTGGTCTGGTTCCTCGAATTCCTCAATAACGGACACACTTCGGCTTCCAGTGTATCGACCCGACCCTGGGATGAGGCTTGGAACGGGCCACCGAATGTTTCCGAGGTGATCGGACACACCCTCAACCGTCTCCGAGCGGCTAGCCTGGTCCCGTGCCCACGAGCGATTCCCCTGGAAGCACCCCGTCCTCTGAGCCGACGGGGCCCGAGGCGACGCGCCGTGACGAGTCGGCGGCGGCGGGCCCCCCCGTGCCCAACGCCGAAGCACAGTCCGGCCCCGACATCGCCGGGGACGGCGCTGCCGGGGACGGTACCCAGCCGAACGGCGGCGCTGAGGGCGTCACGACGTCGGGCACGGGATCGCACGAACGGCAGCGTTGGTACCAGCGGCTGCTCGGCGGCCCCGAACGGAGCAACCCACGGCTTGGGCCGGCGACGGAGGCCTCTACGGGCCAGGTCCGGCTGAGGCCAGTCGCCTTCGGATTCTCCATGGGGCTCGGGCTCGCCTTCGTGGTCCTGCTGTGGATCCTGCTGGCCTCCTTGGACCAGCTGCTGATGTGGATCGCGCTGGCCCTGTTCATCGCCCTCGGCCTGGACCCGGTGGTGCGTTTCTTCGAACGCCGGGGATGGCCGCGGATCGGTGGCGTGCTTGTGGTGCTCGGGGGGTTCGTTGCCGTGGCCGGGACCGTCTTGGCCCTCCTCATCCCGCAGCTCGTCACGCAGATCACGCAGTTGGTCAATCACGCTCCTGAGATCATCGACTCCGTCGTGGCCAATTCCACCGTCCAGAGCATCGATGAGCACCTGGGGATCCTGGACGAACTCGAGACCCGCGTCGACGACGCCCTGAACAGCCCGGACGTCCTCGGTGGCATCTTCAACGGTGTCGTCACCGCAGGAACGGTGGTGGGGCAGGTCGCTTTCGGCGCCCTCATCGTGTTCGTTCTCGCCATGTACATCCTGGTCTCGCTGCCCGGCCTGAAGACCTTCGCGTACTCCATCGTTCCCGCCTCGCGACGAGCTCGGACCAGTCAGCTGACGGAACAGATCACCGCCGGGGTGGGCAACTACGTCATAGGCCAGGCCACCGTTGCGATCTGCAACGCGGTCTTCGCCTTCATCCTCATGAGCATCGTGGGTGTTCCCTACCGTGCGCTGCTCAGTATCGGCGTGGCGATGCTGGCCTTCGTCCCCCTGGTGGGAGGGGTGTGCGCAGGAATCCTGGTGCTGCTCGTGGCCCTGTTCGATCCGGGGTGGCAGGCAGCCCTGACCTACGCGATCTTCTACTTCAGCTATCTCCAGGTCGAGGCGTACCTGATCTCGCCGAAGATCATGAGCCGAGCAGTCAAGGTGCCCGGCGCGGTGGCCGTGATCGCGGTGGTGGCAGGCGGGAGCCTGCTCGGGATCCTTGGAGCACTCATGGCCATTCCTGTGGCCGCCGCCGTTCTGCTCCTGGTCAAGGAGATCTGGGTCAAGCGACAGGATGCCCGTTGACGCTCACGCCTTCGCGACCAGTCCCGTGACCTCTGCCGGTAGGGTCGGCGCATCGTCACCGAGCACCGCGTCCACGATCTCCTGGTGGACCCGCTGCACGTACTTCTCCCCCACCCACAGGTGTTTCGCGCCCGCCACAGGCACCAACTCCGCGCTGGGGACATGCCGACCGAAGACCTCGTGGGCCTCGGCAGGCCTCAGGTAATCATCGAACTCCGGAACCAGGATCTTCAACGGCAGCCCCGTGCCCTCCCAACGGTCCAAGTCCTCCATGGTGGCACGGTGGAGCGGCGGCGACAACAGGATCGCCCCGTTGATCCGTCCCAGATTGGGCCGCACCGAACCGTACCTCAGGACCAGTTCCGTTCCGAAGCTCCACCCCACCAACCAGACATCGGGCAGCCCCCGTTCTTCCACGAAGTCAAGGGCAGCGGCCACATCGAAGCGCTCGCCCTCGCCCTCGTCGAACTCGCCTTGAGACGTCCCGCGCGGCGACGTCGTTCCTCGGGTGTTGAAACGCAGCACGGCCAGGTCCGCCAAGGCGGGCAAACGGTACGCGGCCTTGCGATACACGTGAGAGTCCATGAAGCCGCCGTGGGTGGGCAAGGGGTGCAGAAGCACCAGGGTCGCCTTGGGCGCGGACTCCGCCGGTAGGGCCAATTCCCCCACCAGCTCCAGACCGTCCTGGGTGTGCAGCACCACATCCTCCCGCTGGGCGGGCAGCACGCTGTCCGGTCGCAGACGGACTGGTTCGCGGTGAAAACGATAAAGAAGACGTTCGGAGGTCACCAGCCCATCGTATGCGGCTTCCTCGGAGTCCTCAGCGTCGGGGGGCGTGGTGATCCCAACACCGTTGGTGCCAATGCCGGCGGTCGGCTTCCGCATCACGATCGGAGCGCGGTCCGTCCGCGCGCCAGGCCACCAGATGGCTCACCCCTGGGGAGATGATCTGGTCGCACCCCGGACAGCGATAGGACTTCAGGGCACCGTAGGAGGCAATGCCTCGCACGTGCCACGCCCCGTCCGAGAAATGCTGCACCGTAGCCAGGCCGTGGTGTCGCCAACCACCGTCACCGCCGAAGTCGAGGCTCCATCCGCCGGGACCTTCGACCTCGTTCGAGGACGAGCGCTGTCCCCGCGAACGCGAGGACTTGCTTGGACGTGAGGAACGACGCGGACGATTGGAACGTGGCACCCCACTATTGTGCGCCGCCGGAACCCTGGATGGACACACCGGCACCACACGATCGGCCGAGTGCCGGCCCGAGGCGCCGAACCCCTTAGAATGATTCGGTGCGTTTGGTGATCGCGAAGTGTTCTGTGGACTACGAGGGCCGTCTGCGCGCCCATCTCCCCCTGGCCAAGCGGCTGTTGATGGTCAAGGCGGACGGCTCCGTTCTGATCCATTCCGACGGCGGCAGTTACAAGCCCTTGAACTGGATGAGCCCACCCGCTCACCTGCACATCGAGGAGCCCGACGAGGACGACCGCGCTGCAGGGGTGTCCGAGGTGTGGCAGGTACAGGCCGCCAAGAACGACGACCACCTCACCATCCGCATCACCGAGCGGATCTCGGACACCGCCCATGAACTCGGTATGGATCCAGGTCTGGTCAAGGACGGCGTCGAGGCCGATTTGCAGCGGCTGCTCGCCGAACAGATCGAACTGCTCGGAATCGGCACCACGCTGGTTCGACGCGAGTACATGACCGCGATCGGACCGGTGGACATCCTGGCCCGGGACGCGGAGGGAATGGGCGTGGCCGTCGAGCTCAAACGCCGCGGCGATATCGACGGTGTGGAGCAGCTGACGCGCTACCTGGATCTGCTGAATCGCGATCCCCTGCTTGCTCCGGTCCGCGGAGTCTTCGCTGCGCAGCAGATCAAGCCGCAGGCTCGCACGCTGGCCTTGGACCGAGGCATCGAGTGCCTGGTTCTGGATTACGATGCCATGCGCGGTGTCGACGACGCCGAGTACAGGCTCTTCTGAGCATTGAACAACTTCAGCGAGGGCCCCGGAACCGTGAACGGTTCCGGGGCCCTCGCCGTACTGAAGTGAAGATGTGAGCGGCTACTGCCTCCAGGTACCGACACCGGCAACCGGTCCGGCCTCGATCCAGGCGGAGAGCCCGGTGTAGGCCGCGTAGCTGAGACCCAACCGAACCCGACCGACATCGGTGTCGAGATCCACGATCATGTCGCGGTCGTCGTCAGCGGAGTCCTCCTCGGATTCCGTGATGTCCCGACCGACGATCTCCAGGCTGGTCCTCGTCATCGTGAGTGCCGGCAGCGGGGACAGCGACCACAGTTTCAGGAACTCCAGGCTGTGGTCGTTGTACTTGCAGATGCCGGAGCGCCAGCTGGTGGACTCCCCCCGCTGCAACTCGCACTCGAACGTGCCGAGCATGGAGCGCAGCTGATGCCTGCGCATCAGGAACGCCCCCGTCAGTCCGGCTGCGATGGCCACCACCGCAGCAACGAGACCGACGAGGACGTACCAATGCACGGGCGTATCGGTTCCGTCAGGCCTGCGCCAGTTCGGCGTCGTCGGCCACGATGGTCACCCGATCGGAATCGACGGAGAGGAAACCCCCGTCTGCCTTGATGTGAACGCGCGGGCCCTCGAGGGGCTCGATCTCCACACGACCGGCCGCCAGCAGCGAGAGCACCGGGGTGTGACCCGGCAGCACGCCGATGTCGCCTCCCACGGTGAACGCGTTGACGCGACGAGCCTGACCGGCCCACACGTGGTGGTCGGCGGCAACGACCTCGACGTCGAGCTGAGACATGATCAGGATTCCTTCTGGATCTTGTCCCAGGCGCGCAGCACGTCGTTGATGTCACCGACGTTGAAGAACGCCTGCTCGGCAACGTGGTCCAAGTCGCCGTTGCAGATGGCGTTGAAGCCCTCCACGGTGTCCTTGATCGGCACGGTGGAACCCTCGACACCAGTGAACTGGATGGCCGTGTAGGTGTTCTGCGACAGGAACTGCTGGATGCGGCGTGCGCGGGAGACGACGATCTTGTCCTCTTCCGAGAGCTCGTCCACACCGAGGATCGCGATGATGTCCTGCAGTTCCTTGTTCTTCTGCAGGATCTGCTTCACGCGCACAGCGGTGTCGTAGTGCTCCTGGCCCACGTACTGCGGGTCGAGGATGCGCGATGTCGAGGTCAGCGGATCCACTGCCGGGTACAGACCACGCGAGGCGATCTCACGGGAGAGCTCCGTCGTTGCGTCCAAGTGGGCGAACGTGGTGGCCGGCGCCGGGTCGGTGTAGTCGTCAGCAGGAACGTAGATGGCCTGCATCGACGTGATGGAGTGCCCCTTGGTGGACGTGATGCGCTCCTGGAGGAGACCCATCTCGTCTGCCAGGTTGGGCTGGTAACCCACGGCGGAGGGCATACGGCCCAGCAGCGTGGACACCTCGGAACCGGCCTGCGTGAAGCGGAAGATGTTGTCGATGAACAACAGCACGTCCTGCTTCTCGACATCGCGGAAGTACTCCGCCATGGTCAGACCGGACAGGGCCACGCGCAGACGCGTTCCCGGCGGCTCATCCATCTGACCGAACACCAAGGCGGTGTCCTTGAGCACGTTGGCCTCGTCCATCTCGACCCAGAGGTCGTTACCCTCACGGGTACGCTCGCCGACACCGGCGAACACGGAGGTACCGCCGAAGTTGCGGGCCACACGCGTGATCATCTCCTGGATGAGCACGGTCTTGCCCACGCCTGCGCCGCCGAACAGGCCGATCTTGCCGCCCTTGATGTAGGGGGTCAACAGGTCGATCACCTTGATGCCGGTCTCCAGCATCTCGGTGGAGCCCTCGAGCTCGGAGAAGTGCGGGGGCTTGCGGTGGATGGGCCAGCGCTCCTGGACGCCGACTTCCTCGATCGGCACGTCGAGGGAATCGCCGAGCACGTTGAAGATGTGCCCCTTGACTTCCTTGCCGACCGGAACGGAGATCGGTGCACCGGAGTCCTGCACCACGGCGCCGCGGACGAGTCCGTCGGTGGTCTGCAGGGAGATAGCGCGCACCAGGTTGTCGCCGAGGTGCTGGCTGGTCTCGAAGGTGATGGTGCGCTTGGCACCGTTGAGCGTGACCTCGGTGGTCAGCGCGTTGTAGATAGCCGGAATCGCGTCCGCCGGGAACTCGACGTCGACGACCGGGCCGATGACGCGGGCGATGCGGCCGGTGGCACCCGGCGTCGCGGTCGTCCCCGCTTCGGTAACTTGAGCAGTCATCTCTCTCACTTCACTTAGGGGTTTGGCTGCGTGTGCTTCTTGGTCCCGAACCTGGTTCGGGCTGCGCCGCTACACGCGAAACGCTTGTTCAGACGAATGACGGTCAGAGCGAATCCGCGCCGGCCACGATCTCCGTCAGTTCCTGCGTGATCTCCGCCTGGCGGGCGTTGTTGCGCAGTCGCGTGTACTTCTCGATCAGGTCGGAGGCGTTGTCTCCGGCGGTCTTCATGGCGCGCTGGCGTGCTGCCAGCTCGGAGGCCGCGGACTGCAGCAGAGCCGCGAAGACGCGCGAGTCGATGTAGCGGGGAAGCAGTGCGTCTAGCACCTCTTCCGCCTCGGGCTCGTACTCGTAGAGCGGCAGCACCTCGCTGGTAGTCTCGGTGACCTTCTCCTCGACGACCTCCAGGGGCAGCAGGCGAACCACGGCGGGTTCCTGCAGCACCATGGACTTGAACTGCGTGTACACGAGGTGGATCTCGTCAACGCCGCCTGCCGCGGTCTCGGTGTTGAAGGCCTCGAGGACCTTGGCACCGATCTCCTTGGCGGTCTCGAACACCGGCTCATCAGTGGAACCGGTCCACACCTGCTTGAAGCTGCGCTCGCGGAACTCGAAGTATGCCTCCGCCTTGCGGCCGTAGAGGTAGACGTCGACCTGCTTGCCCGCCTCGGTGAGCCTGGTGATGAGCTCTTCCGCTTCCTTCAACACGTTGGCGGAGTACGAACCCGCCAAACCACGGTCTGAGGTGCAGATGACCACAGCGGAGCGAGTCACGGACTCCGGCTCACGAGTGAGCGGGTGATCGACCTCGGACTGAGAAGCGACGGCGGAAACGGCGCGAGTGATGGCCTTCGCGTAGGGCAACGACGCGGCCACACGGCCACGCGCCTTACCGATACGCGAGGTAGCGATCAGCTCCATCGCCTTGAAGATCTTCTTCATCGACGACGTCGATGCGATCTTCTGGCGGTAAACCCGGATCTGGGCTCCCATGGATGTCCTTTCCTCCTCGGAGGGGGCGGATCCTGGTGGACCCGCCCCATGTTCCGAGGGTCAGCGCTTCTGCGTGACGATCTGTTCCTGGGCAACGTCCTCGTCGCCGAGGGCGTTGAACTCCTCGTGGCCCGCGGCCACCAGGTGGTCATCGCCCTTGCCGAAGAAGCCGGCCTTGACCTCTTCCACGGTGGACTCGAGGGCTGCCACGGTGTCGTCCTCCAGCTTGCCCGTCTGGGCAATGGTGGTCAGCACCGAGGTGCGGCGACGCAGCGCGTCAATGAACTCGCCCTCGAAGCGCAGCACGTCCTCCACCGGGACCTCGTCCAGGTGGCCCTTGGTACCGGCCCAGATGGAGACAACCTGCTCCTCGACCGCGTAGGGCTTGTACTGGCCCTGCTTCAGCAACTCCATCAGTCGGGAACCACGGGTCAGCTGCTGCTTGGAAGCGGCATCCAGGTCGGAGGCGAACATGGCGAAGGCCTGCATGTCGCGGTACTGCGCCAGGTCGATCTTCAAGGTACCGGCAACCTTCTTCATGGCCTTGACCTGAGCGGCGCCGCCCACGCGGGACACGGAAACACCCACGTCCACAGCGGGACGCTGGTTGGCGTTGAAGAGGTCCGACTGCAGGAAGATCTGGCCGTCGGTGATGGAGATGACGTTCGTGGGAATGAACGCGGAGACGTCATTGGCCTTGGTCTCGATGATCGGCAGACCGGTCATGGAGCCGGCACCGAGCTCGTCGGAGAGCTTTGCACAACGCTCCAGCAGGCGGGAGTGCAGGTAGAAGACGTCACCCGGGTAGGCCTCGCGTCCCGGCGGGCGGCGCAGCAGCAGGGACACGGAGCGGTAGGCCTCGGCCTGCTTCGACAGGTCATCGAAGATGATGAGGACGTGCTTGCCGCCGTACATCCAGTGCTGGCCGATGGCCGAGCCCGCGTAGGGGGCAAGGTACTTGAAGCCGGCAGCATCGGAGGCCGGGGAGGCCACGATGGTGGTGTACTCCATGGCGCCGTGCTCCTCCAGGGTCTCCTTCACGGAGGCGATGGTGGAGGCCTTCTGGCCCACGGCCACGTAGATGCAGCGCACCTGCTTGGTGACGTCACCCGTGGCCCAGTTGTCGCGCTGGTTCAGAATGGCGTCGATCGCGATGGCGGTCTTGCCGGTCTGGCGGTCACCGATGATCAGCTGGCGCTGACCGCGACCGATCGGGATCATGGCGTCGATGGCCTTCAGGCCCGTCTGCAGGGGCTCGCCGACGGACTGGCGCTGCGTCACCGTGGGTGCCTGCAGTTCCAGGTTGCGGCGGCCCTCGGCGACGATCTCGCCCTGGTCGTCGATGGGGTTACCCAGCGGGTCCACGACTCGGCCGAGGAAGTTGTCACCGACCGGCACCGAGAGAACCTCGCCGGTGCGGTGCACCTCCTGTCCCTCTTCGATCCCTTCGAAGTCACCGAGGACGATGACACCGATTTCGCGGCGGTCCAGGTTCTGAGCCAGGCCCAGGGTGCCGTCCTCGAAACGGACCAGTTCGTTCGCCATGACAGAGGGCAGGCCCTCGACGTGAGCGATGCCGTCGGCAGCGGTGACCACGTGGCCGACCTCCACGCGCTGGGCAGAATCCGGGGTGTAGGACTCGGCGAAGGCGTTGAGGGCGCTGCGGACGTCGTCTGCATTGATGGTCAGATCGGCCATCTGCGTCTCCTAAGCTCTAAAGTTCGTAATTCAGTCTGTGTATGTGTCGCTTGTGTGCCCGAGGCTGCGTCAGCCGGCCATGCGGCGGCGCAGTTCGGCAAGGCGGGTGGCTGCCGTGGCATCCACGACCTCGTCCCCGACCTCCACGCGAAGACCGCCCACGAGGGTACGGTCGATGACCACGTTGAGGCGAAGCTCTCGGCCGTAGAGGGCGTTGAGTCCGGCCAGCAGCCGGTCAGCCTGCTCCTGGGTCAGCGGACGGGTTGCGCTGACGGTGGCGATCCACCGGCGCTGGCGACGCGCTGCCACTTGTGCGAATCGCTCCACCAGGTCGGTGGGGCGGAGGCCACGAGGGTCCGTGACGGCCCGCGTGATCAACGAGCGAGCGGCCTCGGTAGCGTTGGGGACCAGCGTGGTCGCCAACTCTGCCTTGGCCTGGGCCGTCGCGGAGCGATCCTCGAAGGCCCACAACAGGTCGTGGTCCGCCTTGACCAGGTCCACGAACCCGAGCAGCTGTGCCTGCAGCGCGTCGAGGCCGTCGGCCCCGTCCCGCTCTGCCACCGCTACGGCCGCGAGGGCCGCGAGGTGCTCCAGCGTGTCGCCGAGATCGCGTTCGTTGCTCCAGCGGGAAGCGACCAGCGCGTTCACCACGTTGAGCGTGGCTGCGCCGACCTTGGATCCGATCAGTTGCGTGACGAGACCCTGCTTGGCCTCGGCATCGCGGGAAGGATCGGTCAGGGCGCGACGCAGGCTGGCGTTCGCGTCCAGGAGGCCGAGCACATCGAACAGTTCCTGGGAGAGGGACAGATCTGCCCCGCTCAGGACCTCTTCGAGGCGTGACTCGGCCGCGGCCTGTGACTCACTCGTCGTTGCTGCCATTACTTCGCTGCACCTGCCTGCTGGGCCTCGAGGTCGACCAAGAAACGGTCGACGACGCGGGCGGAGCGAGCGTCGTCATCGAGGGCCTCGCCCACGATCTTGGACGCCAGGTCCGTGGCCAGGGATCCGACCTCGGAGCGCAGCGAGGCCTGTGCGGCGACGCGTTCTGCTGCGATGGCGGTCTGTGCCTGTTCGGTCATGCGTGCGGCCTCGGAGGAAGCCTTGGCCTTGGCTTCCGCCAGGATCTCGGCTCCTTCGGAGCGAGCCTCCTCACGGATGCGACCGGCCTCGGTGCGCGCGTCGTTGAGTTGCTGCTTGTAGGCGTCGCGTGCTGCGTTGGCCTCGGCCTGTGCGGCCTCTGCCTTTTCGATGCCACCTTCGATGGCGGCGGTGCGCTCGGCGAAGGTCTTCTCGAACATCGGCACGGCGACCTTAGCGACGATGAACAGCAGGATCAGGAAGCCGACGAGGGTGACGAGCACCTCCCACCAGTTCGGCATCAGGGGGTTTGCGCCCTCAGCTGCCAAGATGACTGCGTTGTCCATGTTTCACCCGTCTTTCTGTATCTGCGTTGGGACTGAATCACGTGGGCCGGCTTGTACTACTCGAACCGGCCTGAGTGAGGATCAGGACCAGACGAAGGCGAACACCAGGCCGAGGATGGCGAGGGCTTCGGTGAAGGCCAGACCCAGGAAGGCCAGCGGCTGCAGGACGCGCTGTGCCTCGGGCTGGCGGGCAACACCCTGGATGAAGGCCGCGAAGACGAGACCCACGCCGATGCCGCCGCCGATGGCGGAGAGGCCGTAACCGATGGCGTTGAGGGAGCCGGAGATTTCCATTGTTTTCCTTTCACGATGTCCCCGGGGCTTCTTCCCGGTGGACAGGGCGGGTGAATGACCCCCGTCGTGGTGAACAGGGGAGGTTCTTGGGTGGACCAGTTGGTCCGGGTCAGTGGGCCTCGCCGATGGAGCCCTGGATGTACACGGCCGTCAGCAGCGCGAACACGTAGGCCTGCAGCACCTGGATGAAGATCTCGAACAGGTACATGGCCAGACCGCCGATGAAGATCAGCGAACCGATCGGGTAGCCCCACCATTCACCCAGCTGGGTGAACATGAAGCTCATGGCGGTAGCGGTCAGCGCGACGATCATGTGCCCGGAGAGCATCGTTGCGAAGAGTCGGAGGGAGTGGGTCATGGGACGCACGATCAGGTTCGAGAGGAACTCGATCGGGATCACCACGATATAGAGGACCGGCGGGACGCCGGAGGGCATCAGCAGCACCTTGAAGTACTTGAAGCCGTGGGTCTTGAAGCCCAGGTACAGCCAGTACAGGTAGACGATGCCGGCCAGTGCATAGGCGGTACCGACATGGGAGGTGACGGGAACCTGGAAGAAGGGCAGTGAACCCATCAGGTTGCCGAGCAGAATGAAGAGGAACAGCGAGGTCAGCAGCGGAGTGAACTTACGGAAGTCCTTCTCGCCCAGCATGTCCTTGCTGATGTTGCGGCCGAAGCCGTAAGCCATCTCACCGGCGAACTGGAACTTGCCCGGCACCAATTTGCGCTTACGCGCGGTGGCGACCAGGAACCAGGCCACCACGACGACGATGAGCAGTACCAGGAGCATCTGCTTGCCGAAGCCGGTGCCGTATTCTGCATTCCAGGGGAGGATCTCGGGGAGGTGGAGGTCCTCCAGGGTGGGAGGCGTGAATTCGTCGCCTGAAGCGACGCTCGGTTGCGCAAGCGCGATCAACGCTTTTCCTCTCTGCTGTCAGTTGCTGACACACGCAGGGGGATAACCCGCACCTGCGCGGTGAACTTAGCTTCGGTCATGAATCCTTCACCGTCTTCGCGTGGTCCCGTTCTTGGGCTGCCACGTGCATCCTGGCCAGGAGGGCCCCGACCACGACACCGAGGCCGATCCCGACGTACAGGACCCAGCTCTGGTGCACCATCAGACCCACGACAAAGCCTACCAAACCGAGGAAGATCACTCCGGCAATGATGTAGTTCAGGTACATCTTCCCGGGCGTGAGTTCTTGCGACATCCAGGCCGGTTGATTCTCTGCCATGTTCAGGCCTCCTTGGTTCTGGCGTGGGCTGCACCGGTGGCGCTGCCCTGCTGGGGTGCGTCATCGAAGAGTTGCAGTCTGAGACTGGAGAAGAGGTAGACCTCCACGAGCTGCCAGACCAACACGCAGGTCACTGCGGAGACGGTGATCCAGAGTCGGGAGAACCAGGCGGGGTCACGTGGAATGAGCAGCAGGGCGCCGAACCCGATCACCTTCACGATGTAGGTGACCATGAAGGAACTCATGATGGCCTTGGGTGCCTTGTGGCCAACGTAGGCGGCCACGACCAGGGAGATGCCGAAGAACAGCACCACCACGAGCATGGCGGCCAGGGAGGAGACGAACCCGGAGGTTCCGCTCGTCAGCGCTCCGATCACGCTGACCACCAGGCCGGCACCGAGGGTCACCAGACCCGATCTCATCGCGATTCCGAGCCACGGGTTGTCCTGGGAAGACGTTGCCTCGACCGGCACCTCAGCGCGACGCCGCGCTGTTGCCTGTCGATGACCCATGTGTCCTCCAACCGCACCAGATGGTTGCGGCTCTGTCTAGCTAAGGGGTGATGGTGCGCCAGAAGACGGCGCATCGCAAATCATTCTACCTTGCGTCGAACTCGTGACGAAACCGAGGAAAGTGACGTGCGCGTCACAAACTCGTTTCTGTTCGCATCCGGATCAGAGCCGTCCCCTACGTTGCTCCGCCATCCGACGGGCCTTGGCAGCCGATCGAATCGAGAATCGCTTCCGGATCCAGGGGCTGGCGGTCACCAGCGCCGCCGCCACGAGGGCTACGGCCATGACGGGCAACGAGATCGTGGCAGGGATCCAGTTCAGCGAGACGGTACCGAAGGCCACGATGGCCGACCACACGTAGAGCAACAGCACGGCGCCCCTGTGCGTGTAGCCGCCGTCCACGAGCTTGTGGTGTAGGTGCCCACGGTCGGCGGTGAACGGAGAGGTCCCGCGTGCTGTGCGCCTGATGACGGCCGCGACCATGTCGATCACCGGGATCAGGATGACCGCGAGGGGCAGGAGGATGGGCATGTAGGCGGGGACGTTGCGGAAGCGGAATCCGTCCAGTGCCTGGACGTCGGTGGTGACGCTGATGGCGGCCACGGCCATGACGAGGCCGATCATCTGGGCCCCGGTCTCCCCCATGAAGATCTTGGCCGGGTTGAAGTTGTGGACAAGGAAGCCAAGCGATGCCCCGAGCAGCAGAACCATCAACAAGGCGGCCAGGTTCGAGTGATCGTACTGGTTCACGTCCTTGGCCAGCAGGTAGCAGTAGAGGAAGAAGGCGCTGGCACCGATGGCGGCGATGCCGGCAGCGAGGCCGTCCAGTCCGTCCACGAAGTTGATGGCATTCATCATGGCCACCATGACCAGCACAGCGACGGCGATCTGCCAGAACGGGTTCTGCAACATGAACCAGCCAACGGGAAGGACTTCGATTCGCACACCGGAGAAGGCAAGTAACAGGGCCGTGCCGAACTGGCCGACCATCTTGATGGACCAGTGAAGGTCGAATAGGTCGTCGGCCACGCCGATCACGAGCACCACGAGGAGCGCCAGAACCAGGCCGAGGACGATATCCGGCCGGGTGAAGATCCCGGAGAGAAAGGGTGCTTGGGATGCCATCGCCAGTCCCACGAGCACCGCCGCGATCATGGCCACTCCCCCGAGCTTGGGGATGTGTTCGTGGTGCATGTCCCGGCTGCGCAGCGGGATGTCCGCCATGGTGCGCATTCCCACTGCACGCACCAACGGCGTCACGCAGGCGGAGACCGCGAACGACACCGCAAGCATGAGCAGGTAGACCCTCATGCGGCGGGGTCCCGGTCGATTCCCACGATGTCCGGGTCCAGTTCCTGCAGCGTGTCCAGGGGCAGGGCGCCTTGCCGCACCACCCGCGGGGGCTCGACGGTGTAGTCCACGATGGTGGAGGGGGTAGGGGTCACGCCCTCCAACGGCCGGGCACCGTCCTCGAGGTAGACCTCCACGGAGTCGGCCAGTTGCGCTCTCGCGTCGGCCGCGGTGGGGCCCGTGGGGACGCCGGTACGGTTGGCGCTGGACACGGCCAGCGGCCCCACGGCGGAGAGCAGGTCCAACGCCACCTCGTCGTCCGGCATCCGCAGACCCACCGTTCCGTGGGTTTCGCCGAGGTCCCAGGTCAGGGACGGCTGCGCGGGGAGAATCAGCGTCAACGCACCAGGCCACAATTTCTGCGCCAGGATCCTGGCACCTTCCGGGACGTCGGTTGCGAGACCGTCGAGTGCCGACAGTCGCGGGATCAGGACCGGTGGCGGCATCTGACGGTTCCGGCCCTTGGCGGCCAGCAGTGTGGCGACGGCCTGAGGGGAGAATGCGTCCGCACCGATCCCGTAGACGGTATCGGTGGGGATGACGATGCATCCGCGTGCGGCCAGGGCCTCCTGGGCCGCAGCGATGCCTTCGGCACGGGCTGCCGGATCCGAGCAATCGTAGAGGGCACTCACGAAGGCTATTCTCCCACGTCGGCTGCGGCTGCGGTGCGAACCGCGGTGGTGAAGCGATCTCGCCCGGTGAGGTCCTGATGCACGACGACGTCACTCCACTGCGCGGTCCCCGTCGCCTGCCGCATGGCTTCGCCCTGCGTCTCATCATGTTCCATGACGAGGGTGCCGCCCGGCTTGAGCAGGAGTGCGGCCTGGCGGATCAGCGCGGCCGGGAGGTCCATGCCGTCCGCCCCTCCGCCATAGAGGGCCTCGACCGGATCGTGGTTCCCCACCTCGGGATCCGCATGGTGCCTGGTTCCCGGGATGTAGGGCGGATTGGAGATCAGCACGTCCACGTTTGTCTGCAGCCCCTCCCCCACTTCTCCTGGATTGCCCACCACCCGCGCGTCGCCGTGGAGGAGCTCCACTCCGGTCGCCTCCAGGTTGCGTGCGGCCCAGATCAGGGCGTTGTCCGAGAGTTCCACGGCAACGACCTCGGCCTGAGGCAGCTCAGTTGCCACGGCAGCGGCGATGGCGCCCGACCCCGTACACAGATCCACTACCAGGGGGCGTTCCACTCCCGCACCCAGGACGGCCCGTGCGGCGTCGATCGCTGCGCCGGCCACGAGTTCCGTCTCCGGGCGAGGAACGAACACCCCTGGCCCCACCTGCAGTTCCAGCTGCCGGAAGGGCGCACTCCCGGTCAGATGCTGCAGAGGCACGCGCTGTGCCCTGGCTGCCACGAGTTCCGCGTAGCCCGCGGGGACGTCCTCCCCCATCAACGCCATCACGGCCAGCCTGCCGCGGTCCACGTCCAGAAGGTGGGCTGCAAGGACCTCGGCATCGTTACGAGCGGACTCGATGTGGGCCGCACGCAGTGCGGCGGTGGCGGCACGCAGTGCCGCCCGCAGATCGGCCGCTTCCCCCAACGAGGCGGGGATACCGACGGGAGCGGGCAACGCGTCGTCGAACATCGGCGCGCCTGTGGCGGCGGATCCCGAGGGTTCAGGCAAGCCGACGAAATGGCCGCTCATGCTTGGTCCTCCAGTGTGGCCAGGCGGTGCGCCTCGTCGGCGGCGACGCAGGAGTCGATCACGGGCTGCAGGTCGCCGTCCAGGACGTGGTCCAGGTTGTAGGCCTTGTACCCGGTGCGGTGGTCGGCGATGCGGTTCTCCGGATAGTTGTAGGTGCGGATCCGCTCCGAGCGGTCCATGGTGCGCACCTGGGAGTGCCTGGCATCGGCGTTCTCCGCGTCCAACTGTTCCTGCTGGTGCGCCAACAGCCTGGAGCGCAGCACTCGCATGGCCGCCTCGCGGTTCTGCAGCTGCGATTTCTCGTTCTGCATCGCCACCACGATGCCGGTGGGGAGGTGGGTGATGCGGACCGCGGAATCCGTGGTGTTCACGCTCTGACCACCGGGTCCGGAGGAACGGTAGACGTCGATCTTGAGATCATTGGGGAGGATCTCGATCTCGTCCGGTGCGTCCACTTCGGGGAAGACCAGCACGCCTGCGGCGGAGGTGTGGATGCGCCCCTGGGATTCCGTGACGGGCACGCGCTGCACGCGGTGAACGCCGCCCTCGAACTTCAGCGAGGCGAACACGCCCTCGGCCGGATCCGAACCCTTGCCCTTGATCGCGATCTGTGCGTCCTTGTAACCACCGAGGTCGGACTCGGTGGAGGAGATCATCTCCACCTTCCACCCTCGGGACTCCGCGTAGCGCGTGTACATGCGCAAGAGGTCACCGGCGAACAGTGCGGCTTCCTCACCACCCTCACCGCCCTTGACCTCCAGGATGGCGTCACGGGCGTCGTTGGGGTCGCGCGGGATCAGGAGCCTGCGCAGCCGCTCTGCGACCCCGGGGCGTTCCTTCTCCAGCTCTTCCGCCTCGGCCGCGAACTCGGGGTCGAGACTCGCCATCTCACGAGCCGCCTCGAGATCCTCCCCCATCTGCTTCCACCGATGGTAGGTCTCCACCACGGCGTTGAGTTCGGCACCGCGGCGCCCCAGTCTCCTGGCCAGACCCTGGTCCTGGTACACGGCGGGGTCCGCCAGACGCTGCTGGATCTGAGCGTGTTCCTCGACGAGGGCCTCTACGGCTTCGAACATGATGATGGCTTCCCTGTGTGCTGTGGTGCGGGCGGTGCGTGCGGATGGTGCGGGAACGCGAACGCGCCCGGGCCGTCACCCCTTCCGTTGAGAGGATGGGGCGGCCCGGGCGCGGTCTGCGTTGCTAGCGGTTCTCGCCGAGGGTGGTGCGGTTGACCACCATCAGGAACTCCGCGTTGGAGGAGGTCTCCTTCATCTTCTTCAGCAACAGTTCGAGGGCCTGCTGCTGATCCAGACCGGAGAGCACGCGGCGCAGACGCCACATGATGCGGATCTCCTCCTGCGAGAGCAGCTGCTCCTCGCGACGGGTGGAGGACGCGTTGACGTCCACGGCCGGGAAGATGCGCTTGTCCGCCAGCTGGCGGGAGAGACGCAGCTCCATGTTGCCCGTGCCCTTGAACTCCTCGAAGATGACCTCGTCCATCTTGGACCCGGTCTCCACCAGAGCGGTGGCGAGGATGGTCAGGGATCCGCCGTTCTCGATGTTGCGTGCCGCACCGAAGAACCGCTTGGGCGGGTACAGCGCGGCTGCGTCGACACCACCGGAGAGGATGCGACCGGAGGCCGGTGCCGACTGGTTGTAGGCACGGCCCAGGCGGGTCATGGAGTCCAGCAGGACCACCACGTCCTTGCCCTGCTCCACGAGGCGCTTGGCGCGTTCGATGGCCAATTCCGCCACCGTGGTGTGGTCCTCTGCGGGGCGATCGAAGGTGGAGGCGATGACCTCGCCACGCACCGAACGCTGCATGTCGGTGACCTCTTCAGGGCGCTCGTCGACGAGCACCATCATGAGGTGGACCTCGGGGTTGTTCTCGGTGATGGCGGCAGCGATGGACTGCAGCACCATGGTCTTACCGGCCTTGGGCGGGGAGACGATGAGGCCACGCTGGCCCTTACCGATGGGGGCCACCAGGTCGATCACACGGGGGCCGACCAACTTGCTGTCGGTCTCCAGGCGCAGACGCTCCTGGGGGTAGAGCGGGACGAGCTTGTTGAACTCGACGCGGTTCTTGTTCTCCTCGACCGGGACACCGTTGACGGTGGCCAGCTTCACCAGCGGGGTGTAGCGGTTGCGGGAGGAGTTGTTCTCCCGCTCCTCGCCCTCGCGGGGAGCGCGCACGGCACCAACCACGGCGTCGCCCTTGCGCAGGTGATACTTGCGCACCTGCTGCAGGGAGACGTAGACGTCGTTCTGGCCGGGCAGGTAGCCGGAGGTGCGAACGAAGGCGTAGTCGTTGAGCACGTCGAGGATGCCTGCCACGGGCTGCAGCACATCGTCCTCGGTCAGTTCGACGTCCTCGACCTCGAACTGGTTGCGGCCACGGCCGCGACGGTTGCGCTGGTTGTTGCGCTCGCGCTGACGCTCGCGGCGGTTGTTGCGGTCGTTGTTCTGCTTGTTGCCGCCCTGCTTGCCGCCACGATCATTGTTGTTGCGATCGTTGCTCTGCTTGTTGCCACCCTGGTCGATACCGGACTCACCGTCGCGGTTACGGTTGCGATTGCGGTTGCGCTGATTGCGGGTCTCCCCGCGCTCGTCGTTCTGCTTCTCGCCCTGCCGGCCATCCTGCTTCTGACCCTGGCGCTCGCCCTGCTTCTCGTTCTGGCGCTCGCCCGAGTCCTGCTTGGCGTTCTCGGCGTTCTCGGCCGGCTTGGCCTCGGCCTGGTTGTTCTCCTGTTGCGCGTCCTCGGTGCCGGAGTTGTTGCGGCGGGAACGACGACGGCGAGGGTTGCCTGCATCTGCGGCTGCGGCGATGGCCTGCTCGCGCTCGGCCCGCAACGCGGCCTGTGCCTGCGCACGCTCCTTCACGGACAGCTGGGCCTCGGCCTTGGGAGCCTCTGCCTGTTCCGGCTTCTCCTGCGAGGCGGAGTCGGAGGCGTTCGACGGGGAGCCCGCGTCCGAGGTCGCGGAACGACGGCGCCGCGTGCGCTTCGGAGCGGCCTGTTCGCCCTGGTCCGCGGCGTCGGCCGTGGCGGACTTGGCGGGCTTCTCCGACGGCTCGGCCTTGGCCTGCTCTGCCTTGGACTGCTCAGCCTTGGCCTTCTTTTCTGCCTTGGCCTTCTCGGCTGCATCGCGGTCGGCCACCGAGCCGCCGCGCTGATGGTCGGAGATGGCGGAGACCAGGTCGGCCTTGCGCATGCGCTTGGCGCCGGAGATACCCAGCTGGGCAGCGAGTTCCTGCAGCTGTGCGAGTTTGAGTGCGGAAAGCCCGCCCTGCTTGGGCTTCTGCTTGGTGTCCACGTCTGTGGTGACGGTCACGAAGGTTCCTTTTTTCGTTCGTGTTCGGTGCCGGACGGGCCTGACGAGGCGTCCTCGAAAATGGCGGTCCGGATGATTCCATACCGACTGATGCGAAACATGGAATCGTTGCGGGACGCACGCGGCTGCGTTCTGCGCCCCGACTGACCCGCATGGGGCAAAGTCTCGGGAACGACTACTGACTTCGAGTCGCCTGACGGAGCTTTGGGCGGGATGCACGGACACGGTCAAGAATGGAAGGAAACCTGTGTGGTGCCCCCATTACGCTACCGGCCGGTGCACCTCAACTGTAACACCGGATGTATCGATCCCGGGCGCTGACACGGTCCACGTCACATCCGAGTTCTCCGTGAGCCTGCCCAGCAGAGTCAGGGCCTCCTCGCGTTGGGAGGCTTCGACCAGGATCAGGGCGGTGGGTCCTGCGCCGGAAACGGTGGCCGCGAACCCCTCTGAACGCGCCTGCTCGATGAGTCGCGCGGTGTGCGGCATGGCCGGGGCGCGGTATCCCTCGTGCAGACGATCGCGAGCCGCCGACGGCAACAGGGCCGGTTCATGGGTCAGTGCGTGCACCATCAGGGCCGCGGCTGCAGCGTTGGCCGCCGCATCCGCATGAGGCACCTCGGCCGGCAGCAGTCCCCTGGCCACCTCGGTGGACAGGATCACGTCCGGAACCGCGACGATCGGCACCACGCCGGAGTGCGGGGTGGGCAGCGCCACCCTGAAACGACGGTGTTCGTCGGATTGTTCCCAGGCGATGGTGAGCCCGCCGTACACCGTCGGTGCAACGTTGTCCGGGTGCCCCTCCAGGCGAGCGGCGAGTTCGAACACGTCGTCTCGTCCGGGACGAAGAACCAGTTCCTGCGGCAGGGTGGCCGCAGCGGTGGCGACCGCCGCGACGATGACTGCGGAGGAGGAACCCTGTCCACGGCCGTGTGGGATCCTGTTGACCGCGGTGAGCTCCAGGTCCACCTGAGAGTGGTCCACTCCCCAGGCGTCCCATGCCAGCCTGATGGTGCGGGCTGCCAGGTGCGTACCGTCCGTGGGCAGGCAGTCTGAGCCCTGCCCGGTGATCCGGACCGTGGCAAGGCCGGTACCCGCCACGATCCGGGTGGTGAGATCGTCGCCGTACCCGAGCGCCAGGCCCAAGGTGTCATACCCCGGCCCCAGGTTGGCGCTGGTGGCCGGCACGTGAACGGACACGCCCGCCCCGAGAAGCGGAGTGGTCCCTCCGGGAACCTTCACCAGCCCGGTGAGCTCGGGTACGACGGCGGTCACTTCAGGCCCAGCGCATCCGCAACGGCCACCACGTCGAAGTCGACCTTGGTGGGGCGCACGTCGTCGCCGTCGGCTTCCTTGATGGCCCAGTCGGGGTCCTTGAGACCGTGGCCGGTGACCGTGATGACGATGGTCTTGTCCTTGGGGGCGGTTCCCGCACGATGGTGCTTGAGCAGACCGGCTGCACCGGCGGCGGAGGCGGGTTCCACGAAGACGCCCTCCTTGGAGGAGAGCCAGCGGTGGGCCTCGAGGATCTCGTCGTCGGTCACGGCGTCGATCAGACCACCGGACTCGTCACGGGCGGCCTCGGCGTTCTCCCAGGAGGCGGGGTTGCCGATCCTGATGGCGGTGGCGATGGTCTCCGGCTCCAGGATGGGGTGCCCTGCAACGATCGGTGCGGACCCTGCGGCCTGGAAGCCCCACATCACGGGGGTCTTGCTGGAGACGGCGGGCAGCACGGTTCCGTCCTCGCGGGTGTAGTCGGAGGCGTACTCCTTGTAGCCCTTCCAGTAGGCCGTGATGTTGCCGGCATTGCCGACGGGAAGCAGATGGTAATCGGGGGCGTCTCCGAGCAGGTCGACGACCTCGAAGGCACCGGTCTTCTGCCCCTCGATGCGGTTCGGGTTCACCGAGTTGACCAGGAACACCGGATAGGACTCGGAGAGCTTGCGGGCCACCTCGAGGCAGTTGTCGAAGTTGCCGTCCACCTGCAGGATCTTGGCGCCGTGGGCCACGGCCTGGGAGAGCTTGCCCATGGCGATCTTGCCGTCCGGCACCAGCACGGCGCAGGTCAGACCTGCCTGCAGCGCGAAGGCAGCGGCGGAGGCGGAGGTGTTGCCGGTGGAGGCACACACCACGGCCTTGGCCCCTGACTTCACGGCGGCCGTGATGGCCATGGTCATGCCGCGGTCCTTGAAGGAGCCGGTAGGGTTCATCCCCTCCACCTTCAGGTAGACCCGGTTCCCGGTCTCCGCGGACAGTGCGGGGGCGTACACCAGGGGTGTGCCTCCCTCGCCGAGGGTGACGATGGTGTCCCCCTCCTCCACGGGCAGACGATCGGCGTATTCGCGGATGACCCCGCGCCAGACGTGCGCCATATCGGGTTCAGTTCCCTTCCACTCGCATGACGGACGTGATGGCTTCCACCACGTCCAGGTGATTCACGGCGGCGACGGTCGCGTCCAACGCTGACTGCCGTCCCTCGTGGGTGATGATGCGCAGGCGCACGTTCGAGTCCTCGTCGAGGCCCGAGCGACCGTACTGCTGCATGGATTCGATGGAGACGCCATGCTCGGCGAACACCGTGGAGATACGTGCAAGGACACCCGGTGCGTCCACCACGTCGATCCCGAGCGCGTAGCGCGTCAGGGATGCGGAGACCGGCAGCGCCGCGACCTCGGCCCCGGTGGAGCCGGCGGCTGGTGCCGCACCGGTGACCAGCGCGCGGGCGGCCATCACGACGTCGCCCATGACGGCCGACGCTGTGGGGGCGCCCCCGGCGCCCTGCCCGTAGAACATCAGCTCGCCGGCATTCTCCGCCTGGACGAACACGGCGTTGAACGCGCCGTGGACGGCGGCGAGGGGGTGCTCACGGGAGATCAGCGCGGGGTGGACGCGCATCAGCACACCGGCTTCTGCCTTCTCCACGATGGCCAGCAATTTCACGACCTGCCCGGACTCGCGGGCGGCGGTGACGTCGGCCGCGGTGACCTGGGTGATGCCCTCGGTGTGCACCTGATCGAGTGTGAAGGTTCCACCGAAGGAGAGGGAAGCGAGCAAAGCTGCCTTGGCCGCGGCGTCGTATCCCTCCACGTCCGCGCTCGGGTCGGCTTCGAGGTAGCCCAGCTCCGAGGCCTCCTGCATGACGTCCTCGAGGTCTGCGCCCTCGCGGTCCATCTTGTCCAGGATGTAGTTCGTGGAACCGTTGACGATGCCCATCACCTTGGTGACGGTGTCGCCTGCCAGCGACTCTGCCAGGGGCCGCAGGATCGGGATGGCACCCGCCACAGCGGCCTCGTAGCTGAGCAGCGTGGAGTTGGCCGCGGCCAGCGCGAAGAGGGAATCACCGTGGGTGGCCAGCAGGGCCTTGTTCCCGGTGACCACGGGGACGCTGCGGTTCAGTGCACGTTCGATGAGGCCGCGAGCCGGGTCGATGCCGCCCATCAATTCGATGACCAGGTCGGCACGGTCCACGGCCGCCTCGGCGTCGGCCGTGATGAGGTCACGCGGGATGTACGGGCCACGGTCGGCCTGGGTATTGCGAACCACCACGGAATCGAGGGCGAGGCGCGCGCCGGCGCGGGAGGTGAGGATCGCCTCGTCCTCGGCAAGGATCCGTGCCACTTCCGCGCCAACGGTTCCTGCTCCGAGCAATGCGACCTTCACGGTCCTGGTCTCCTGGCTCATGTTCTCCTCATCGTGTCTCATGTGCGTACGTGCCGCTCAGATGCCCGCATCGCGGGAGAGCAGATCGGATTCGTTCTCGCCGCGCACGATCACGCGGTCTGTGCCGCCGGACACAGCGACGATGCCGGGGCGCGGAAGGTAGTTGTAATTGCTCGCCAGGGACCAGCAGTAGGCGCCCGTGGCAGGTACCGCGAGCAGGTCACCGCGATCCAGGTCGGACGGGAGGTAGGCGTCCTTGACGACGATGTCGCCGGACTCGCAGTGCTTGCCGACCACACGGGAGAGCACCGGTTCCGCGTCGGACACGCGTGAGGCCAGAACCACGGAGTAGTCGGCGTCGTAGAGAACCGGACGGGCGTTGTCGCTCATCCCACCGTCCACGGAGACGTAGCGACGCGTGGCCGGCCCGTCCTGTGACTCCACCTCCACGTCCTTGCGAGTTCCCGCGGAGTACAGCGTGACTCCTGCGGGGCCGGCGATGGCGCGGCCGGGCTCGATACTCACGCGCGGCACCGCGATGTCTGCACCGGCGCAGGCGTCCGCAACGGCCTCCGCGATGCCGGCGGCCAGGGCCTCGGGCGTCATGGGCTGGTCCGCCTCGGTGTAGGCGATGCCGTAGCCACCGCCCAGGTCGATCTCGGGCAGTTCCACGCCGTGGGTCTCACGGATCCGCCCGAGGAAGCCGATCACTCTGCGCGCCGCCTCGGCGAATCCGTCGGTCCCGAAGATCTGGGAGCCGATGTGGCTGTGCAGCCCGAGCAGCTCGATGTTGCTCGCGGAGAGCGCCAGGGCCACGGCCTCCTCCGCGTCCGAGACGTCCCGGCCGGTGCGGGGGATCAGGGAGAGACCGAACTTCTGGTCCTCGTGGGCGGTGGCGATGTAGTCGTGAGCTCCGGCGTGCACGCCGGGGGTCACGCGCAGCATGACGGGGGCGGTGACCCCGAGTTCGGCGGCTGCGGCCTGGAGGCGGTGAACCTCCTCGACCGAGTCCGCGATGATCCGTCCTACGCCGAGGCTGAGCGCGCGGGTGATCTCGTCGTCGGACTTGTTGTTTCCGTGCAGGCCGATGTTGGCGGGGTCCACGCCCGCCGCGAGCCCCACCGCGAGTTCGCCGGCGGAGGCGGTGTCCAGGCGCAGGCCTTCCTCGGTGATCCAGCGAGCAACGGAGGTGTTCAACAGGACCTTGCCCGCGTAATAGACGTCCGCGCCGTCGCACAGCGGGGCGAAGGCCTCGTTGAAGGCCTCACGAAAACGACGCGCACGTGTTCGCAGCTCGTCCTCGTCCACGATGTAGAGCGGGGTGCCGTAGCGCCGCGCCAAGTCGTTGACGCTGACGCCGCCCATTTCAAGAACGCCCTGGCCGTCTCGATGCGCCGAGGCAGGGAACAAGGCGACCCCGTTCTCCGGGGTCAGATCCGACCCGGGGCCGGGGAAGCTGAGCCAGGTGGGTGCGAGGGGTGATGCGGGCACGGCGTCCTTCACTGATTCTTGATACACATGGATCTTGTGCAAGTGCCGCTCGAGCGGCCTGCCGACAAGTGCGGCACATACGAGCCTACCGGGGCAACGGACGTCCGCGGGCCTCCATGACGCAAGCCGGATCCCTCTCCGGATTCTCGACGCATGTTCGGGATCACGGCCACGTAGGCTGGGGCCACCGAATCCGCAAGGGTTGCCCGTCACGAGGAGTTCAGATCATGAGCACCAGCGATACCGCATCAGGCAACAACACGCCGTCGGACAGCGGCCCACAGCAGGCCCGTCCCACGCCGGGAGCCCCATGGGGCGAGACGATTCCCGGTGAGCCCGCCGGCTCGCTCCCGCCGGTGGTGACTGGGCCGCCAGTGTTGGCAGCGCCACCGGGGCCGCCGGATGCGCCTGGTCCCCAGGGGGCGGGCCCGACGCCGCCGAAACGGCGGGTCCCGCTGTGGGTGTACTGGGTGGTCGGTGCCGTGGTGCTCGCCTTGGTGGCCGGGACCGTGGTGTATTTCCTGGTTCGGAACAAGGATGACGGTGGAGCATCCTCCCCCGCCAAGGCGGCGGCCGCGCTGGAGCGCAACGTTGCGGACAAGGACGTGATGGCGCTGGCCGCGCAAGTAGCCCCGTCCGAGTACGCGCCCTACGCCCAGAACGTCGCCGCGCTACTGAAGGACTCAGGCCTGCACCAGGCCATCACGGGCAAGGAAGACCAGGATCCGGTCTCCGCGCTGAGCTCCGCGGACGAGATCCTGGACGCAGTGGACGTGAAGCGCTCCAAGCTCACCAGCAAGGTTTCACACCAGGGCAAGCACCTGGCCGCCGTGGACGTCACATCGTGGGACCTCGACGTTGCCGTGGACCGTGAGGCCATGGAGAAGGCTCTGAAGAAGGTCGGTAAGCAACAGGGGGCGGACTCCGTCGAGTCCATGCTGCAGGACCTACGAGACGCGAGCGACGAGGACCTGAAGCACAGCGGCGACATCATCGACGAGGACCAACCGCTGCGCTTGGTGATGGTCAAGGAGGAGTCCGGTTGGTACCTCTCCCCCGTGTTGACGGGCATCGAGTCCTCACGTCTGGCCGATGTGGCCGACGACGCCGACGGCCCCTCCGAGCCCGAGCCGGACTGGGACGCCGATCCCACGACCTCCAAGGGCGCATCATCACCGGACAAGGCGTTCAGCGACTTGATCGACAACCTACTGGATGCCAAGAGCGTCAAGGACCTCTACGCAGACCCGGTGGTGTCCCGATTGGCACTGCCGGAGCGTCGATCCCTGATGCTGTATCGCCCCTTCCTCGACCAGGCGGCCGCCGGGGCGGACTCCTCCGATATGGGCGGTATGGGCCGGATCGGTTCCATGGTGAGTCTCGATTGGGGGCTGAAGTCCCACCAGGTCAAGGACGACCTCGCCATCGTCTCCATGGGTTCCACGAAGTTGTCCATCCCGATGCTCGGCTCGTTGGAGTTCGACGGAGCAAAGCTGTCGCTACCGCAGTCGGCGGGCGGACCGAGCGGTCCCATCGACTTCGGGGTCGGGTTGGAGAATCCTGACCGCTTCGGCGTCGCCGCGGTCAAGGACCAGGGAGGGTGGAGGGTCTCCTTCATGGACACCGTGCTGAATTACACGACGCTGAAGGCCAACGAACAGGCGCTGGCCTGGGGCAAGGAAATGTACACGGACGAGTCGGCCACGTCCGATGACTCCCCCGGCTGGGACGACTTACCCCCTCTTGCCCAGAACATGCTCGGCGTCATGGCCTCGTTCCAGAAGGCCGTCGACGCAGCGGAGCCGACCCCGGAGGCATACATCCCGTGACCGTCTTAGGCTGGCTCATCGCGCTCCTGGTCAACCTGGCGCTGGCAGGGCTCATGGCCGCAGTGGTACGCCAGTTGCTTGGAGCCCAGGTCGGTTGGCCCCGCAGCGTCTTTGTCTCCTACGTTGCCCTGGTGGCCTTCATACCGGTCACGGTCTGGATGGCCAGAGAGGTCGGATTCCTGGACGGAGGCGACCAGCTCAAGATCCCCGTCCTCTTGCTGATCGGCCTGCTCGTCCTTGCCTTCGCCTGGGCACTGGTGCTGTGCACGGCTGTGGTCGTCATCCTCGAGGCCCTGCTTCCCACCGGCTCCATCCCTTCCGTCCTGTCATGGCCTGCCCTGATCGCCAAGGCCTGGAGACGCATGGTGCGATACCGGAAACTCGCCTGGATCGTCACCAGATCCGGCTTCTCCGGAGCCCTGCAACAGGGCCCGCGCTCGGAGCGCTTCGACGCCGCACTGGTGCGGACACTGGATGAGGCCGGCCCCAGTTTCGTGAAGTTGGGTCAGCTGCTCTCCACCCGTCCCGACGTCATTCCTCCGAGTACGGCGACGGCGCTGTCCAAACTGCAGTCCTCGGCGCTTCCCGTTCCCACCTCCGAGATCGTCACAGTGTTGGAACGGGCCTGGGGCCGCGACCCGCACCAGGTGTTGGGGCGGCTTGATCCGACACCGCTCGGCGCGGCCTCGATCGCCCAAGTTCATGCCGCGCGCACCACCGATGGCCGCGACGTGGTGGTCAAGGTCCGCCGCCCTACGGCGGCACACTTGGTGACCGTGGACTCCGACATCATGTTGCGATTTGCCCGCACGGCCAACCGGCGCTTCGGGTGGGCAAGTGAGATCGGATTCGAGGAGCTGACCGTGGGCCTCGTCAAGGTCATGAACGAGGAACTGGATTACGGGATCGAGGCCTTCAACACCAAGGTGGGGCGCCGTCTCACGGCGAACGTGCCGGAACTGGTGGTCCCTGAAGTTGACCAGGAATTGTCCACGGACGAGGTCCTCGTCATGGATCTCATCGAGGGCGTTCCGGTCCCCCAGGCCGTGGATGACATGACTCCTGAACGCCGCGAGGAACTGGCTCACGCGTTGTTGGAGTGGGTCATCCGTGGCGTGCTCGTGGAGGGGTTCTTCCATGCCGACCTGCACCCCGGCAACATTCTGGTCACGCCGGAACACCAGTTGGGCATCCTCGATTTCGGTGCGGTGGGCTTGATCGATCAGGAGACCAGGAAACTGCTGGCCGGGCTGATCGGCGCCATCCTGGAGGACGATGCGGTGGTCGCCACCACCGCATTGCAGATGATCTTCGATCTTCCTGCGGATGTCGACTCTCGCGCCCTGAAACGCGACCTCGGCCGGTTGCTGGCCCGCGTCCATGCCTCTGGGGAGACCGATTCCACCCTCTTCTCCGATCTGGTCCAGCTGCTGCGCGGGCACCGGATCGGGGTACCCGGTGACATCGCCGGGGCCTTCCGCACGCTCGGTGCGGTGGAGGACACCCTCAAGGCCCTGGTCCCAGGGAACTCACTGGTGGAGGGCGCACGTTCAGCCATGCCCGGTGTCCTCGCTGCACTCGCCTCCCCCACTCGTGCGGTCAAACGCGCTGGGGTGGAGGCCCTCGTGGTGGGATCGGTGGCCAAGCGCATCCCGGACCGGGTGGAACGCATCACCGATGCACTCGCCGCCGGTGAGTTCAATGTGAACACCCGCCCCTTGGCTGACGTCGGTGAGCGCCGTTGGCTGCGTCGCATGTTGGACGACGCCCTGTCCGTGATCTTTGCCGCCGTGTTGGCCGTGGTCGCGGTCAACCTGGCCACCAGTCACGGTGGAGCCATGCTCACCGAGCAGTTGTCTCTGGCACAGTTGGGCGCCGCGGTGCTCGGCCTGATCGCCATGGTCCTGGCGCTGCGCGTCCTGGTGCGCGTCTTCAGCAGACGGGCTGCCGTCGATACGGACTAGCTCAGCGCGGTTTGCGCGCCTGCCAGATCACGTTGGTGCGGAGGAAGTGCGGCGTGTAGACGACATCCGTGAAACCGGCTCGCTCGAAGCGATCCTTGAGTTGCTTGGGCGGCAGGAACCCCAGGGTGGAATCCGTGAGGTAGTGATAGGCCTCCGGATCCTTCGCCACAACCTTGCCGAGGGTGGGGATCACAGCCTGCATCCCGATCCTGACGAACGGCGCCAGCGGCCCGGTTGGAGGTGAGGATTCCAGCGCGACGACCAGCCCGCCGGGTTTCAGGACGCGATACTGCTCCCCCAAGACCTTGTCCAGGTCGGAGACGTTACGCATCAGGTAGCCGTGCGTGATGGCATCGAAGGACTCGTCGCCATAGGGCAGCTCGTGGGCGTCCGCGAACTCCCACGTGATGGGAGACTCCGGGTCCTGCCTGCGCGCCACGTCCAGCATGCCCTCGGAGAAGTCGGCGCCCACCACGTGGGAACCGGGGCGACGGGCCTGGACGGACCGTGCGATGACGCCGGTGCCGGTGGCCAGGTCGAGATAGTCGCTGCCCTGCACGGTGGTGGCCCGGCGCGCAACGTCGGCGCACCAAGCGGCATGACGGTTCAAGGTCATGAGCCGATTCATGGTGTCGTACCCGGCCGCGATGCGGTCGAAGGTGCCCTGCACCTCGGCGTCGTGCCCAACCGGTGTGGAATGCTGCGGCTGCGACATGGTCACATCTTCTCCGGTGCGGAAACGCCAAGCAGGTCCAGTCCGTTGGCGATCACCGTGGTTGCGGCATCGTTGAGCCACAGGCGCGTGCGGTGCACGGGTTCCACGGCAGCCTCACCCACTGGAGTGATGCGGCAGGCGCCGTACCAGGAGTGGTAGGCGGAGGCCACGGCCTCGATGTGTCGGGCCACGCGGTGAGGCTCACGGGCCTTGGCCGCGCCTGCCACCACCGAAGGGAACTGGCCGAGCGCGGCGAGCAGCTCGTTCTCGGTGGGATCGGTCAACAGCGAGGCGTCGAACTCGGAGCGGTCCACGCCACGTGCCTCGGCCTGACGGGCGGCCTGGCGGGAACGAGCGTGGGCGTACTGGATGTAGAACACCGGGTTGTCGTTGGAGGCCTTCTTGAGGACCTCCGGGTCCACTGTGATCGGGGAATCGGCGGGCACGCGTTCCAGCGAATAGCGCAGGGCGTCCGAGCCGAGCCAGTCGATCAGGTCGCGCAGCTCGATGATGTTGCCTGCACGCTTGGAGAGCTTGGCGCCGTTGACACTCATCAGCTGGCCGATGAGGATCTCGATGTTCTTCTCCGGGTCGTCGCCTGCGGCGGCGGCAATGGCCTTGAGGCGACCCACGTAGCCGTGGTGATCGGCACCCAGCAGGTACATCTTCTCCGGGAAGCCACGGTTCTTCTTGTCCAGGTAGTACGCGGAGTCCGCCGCGAAGTACGTGGGTTCACCGTTGGCACGGATCAGCACGCGGTCCTTGTCGTCACCGAAGACCGTGGTGCGCAGCCAGACGGCGCCGTCCTGGTCGAAGACGTGGCCCTGCTCCCGCAGGTGATCAACGGCGGAGGCGATGGCGCCCGACTCGTGCAGGGTGGTCTCGGAGAAGTACTTGTCGAAGCTGACGCCGAAATCGGCGAGGGTCTTCTTGATGTCCGCCATCTGCAGCTCGTAGCCGAACTGGCGCAGCACGGGGATGGCGGCTTCCTCGGTGAGGGCCTTGACCTCGGGGTGCTCGGTGGCGATGGCCTGAGCCAGGTCCGCGATGTACTGGCCCGGGTAGCCGCCCTCCTGGACAGGCAGGCCGTGGAGGCGGTTGTAGATGGACAGCGCGAAGGTGTTCATCTGGTTACCGGCGTCGTTGATGTAGTACTCGGCCTGGACGTCTGCGCCGGAGGCACGCAGGACACGAACGATGGCGTCGCCCAAGGCGGCCCAGCGGGTGTGGCCGATGTGCAGCGGACCGGTGGGGTTGGCGGAGACGAACTCCATGTTGATGGTGTGGCCAACCAGGGTCTCGTTGCGGCCGTACGCCGAACCGGCCTCGACGATGGCCTTGGCCAGTTCCCCTGCGGCGGCGGCATCGAGGCGGATGTTGATGAAGCCGGGGCCGGCGATGTCCACCGAGGCCACACCGGGAACCTCGACCAAGGCGTCGGCGATCAGCTGCGCCAGATCGCGCGGATTCATCCCGGCGCGTTTACCCAGCTGCAGGGCCACGTTGGTGGCCCAGTCGCCGTGATCGCGCTGCTTGGGTCGCTCCACCTTGACCGTTCCGGGGAGTTCCACCTGCACGCGCCCGGAGGCAACGAGGTCGGAAAGGATACGGGACAGGCTGGCGGAGAGTTCTTCGGGAGTCACGAGGCACGATTCTACCGGGGATTCCGGCGCCGCCCACGTCTGCTTGCCCACGTGTGAGGCACCTGTCACTCCACCCGCATCGAAGAGACCGGGCTGCACCCCGTGTTCACAATTCTTCTCGATATTGTTCGACACATTCTCTGGCATACCGAAAACAGATGTTCAACGGAAAGGACGACACTTACTTCTATACCACTTTCTCTACCATCTAACGTGGCCCTGGAGTAGGATTGCAGAAACAGATCGGAGACTGAGATCCGGGGGATTTCGGCATCGGGATCAGGCGTCGAGGGGGCGTCGGCACAGGGGGTGACAACGATGACCATCACGGCAGAAACGCACGCACCATTCGTCGCCGAGATGCCGGAAATCCTCGGCATGTTGGACATCGCGGCATCGTCCAACGCCTCCGCCACCACCATGATCCAGGGCTTCTTCGGCCGCGACGGATCCGAGTTGCAGCGGCAGGCCACAGGGGCGCTGGTCCCCGAAGCGGAGCAGAACCTCTCCCCGACCACCCGCCGACCCACCATCCAGGATTTCCGTGACGTCCTGTCCGCAGTGAACACCCTCAGCGCGGAAATCGATCATTTACGAACTATCTGCGCAGAAATCATCATGACGGGCTCCGACCCCTTCATCGAGAAGCCGCAAAGGATCAGCGACCGTCTCGGGGAACGCTCCCCGGAAGCCACCATCAAGAAGTACTTATTGCACTCCCCAAAACAATTACGGGACACCAAGACCGTGCGCACCGCCATCACCGGAGGTGAGGGGTGTTCCTTCTCCCCCATGCCACCGTTGCTCCCCGTCCTCGCGACCGCCGTCCAGGACGCGGCGCTCACCTTGGAGCAGGCCGAGGCCATCGCCTCCGCGCTCACACCTGTGGCACGCAGGAAGTCCGGCGTGGATCCCGAAGTCCTCGCCACCGTGGAATCGATCCTGGTGGGCCACGCCACCGGCGGACGCATCGGAACCCCGCCGGACACCCTTGACCCCAGCGACCTGGCGACGGGTCGATACGGGGTCGGCATGCACCCCGAGGAGCTGAAGCGGCTCGGGAAGCAGCTGGCCGAGCTCATAGACCAGGATGGTCCCGAACCCGCCGACAACGAGGTCCAGGCCAAACGCAGCCTCACCCTGAAACCCGGCCGCAAACCAGGCGACCCGGCACGGCTCACCGCGACCCTGACCCCGGAGGCCTACGAACAGCTCACCGTCCTGCTCTCCGCGATCCTTGACCCCAAGACCGCTGCCGGCGCCGAGCCGACTGCTGCCGGCGCCGAGCCGACCGAGGGCGGGACCCACCCGGTCCTACCGTTCCACGTCACGGACGTCGATCAGGTCGGACACACTTTCCGCTTCCCAGACGAGGATCCCGTCACCTTCCCCCAGGCCCAGCACGACGCGTTCGTGACCCTGCTCGGACTCGCTGCCAAGACCGCTCCGGACCAAGGCGGGGCTCCCCCGCGGGTGATCCTGTTGGCCCGCGCAGAGCAGGTGCTCAAGATCCTGAACTCTCAGGCGATCGAGGAGCTCGGCCTGGCCGACTCGATCACCCTCGACCGCGCCGGCCAGGTGGGCCGCCCCGGCCGGGTGGGCCATTCCGGGGGCCGCACCGCCGACGGCGACGCGACAACGGTCGTGGACCGGACCGTCGGGCGGGCCATCCGCACGCTGCTCCGCACCGGCGAGGCGGGATTCCTCACGGACGAGGCAGTCGCTGGGGTCAACGGGCTCATCGAACTGCTCAATCGAGAACACTTCCTCCGCAACGACGATCCGACCCAGTACTTGAGGAAGAACAGCTCGGGCCTGAGGACGAACGGCCCGGGTCCCGATCAAGGAGAGGACTCTCCTGATCGTTGCACCCCGGCCCCGCCCTTCTTCGGTTCGTCGCTGCTCCAGGATCCCCGCCTCCTCGATTCCGCACTTCTCCCGGCCACTGGGGAAACCATTCCCCTGTCCAGGCTCGGAACCCTCCTGTGCTCCGCCATCACGGAGATCGTGGCCACCCGACGTGGCGATTTCCTCTCCTACTCCGTGACCGAGCGGAGGACCTTCACGCCGGCGCAACGCAGGGTCCTGCTCACAACCTTCACCAGTTGCGCCGTCCCCGACTGTCATGTTCCCGGCCTGCGCTGCGACGCCCACCACGTGCAGCCTGCCGCACTCGACGGACCGACCACGGTTTCCAACGGAGTCCTACTCTGCCGACATCACCACACGAAGCTCCACCAGGGTCGGCTGCGCCTCGTACCGAGGCAGCCCGGTATTCCGGGACTGGATGCCACCGGATGACCGCACCCCGGCGGCAGGCACTTGGCGAAGTCTGTCCCCCGGGTCCACCATGGCCCAGTGACCACCACGCGTGAACCGGCTCCCCTTCACACCCGCACAGCGGACGACGTCCTACGTTGCCTCGGTTCCTCGACCACGGGACTGAGCTCGGAGGCGGCCGCGGCGGCTCTCCCTGCCACGCGGGCCAGGGCTGTCACCAACCGGAGCTCACACAACGGCTGGGCGCTGTTGGCCCATCAATTCACGTCCCCGATCATGCTCGTTCTGATCGCGGCCACGGTCCTCTCGGGTGTCCTCGGCGACTGGTTGGATGCCACCATCATCCTGGTCATCGTGCTGCTCTCCGGTGTCCTGGACTTCGCCCAGGAGCGCGGCGCGGCCAACTCCATGAGCGCACTTCTGGCCGGCACCAAGCTGCAGGCCACCACGTTCAGGGACGGCAAGCCCCTCGAGGTCGACTTCGACGCCGTGGTGCCAGGCGACGTCATCCGGGTCTCCGGCGGCGACCTCCTCCCGGCTGACGCGATGGTCCTCTCGTCGCACGACCTGGAGCTTGACCAGGCCGAACTCACCGGTGAGACCTACCCCGTCACCAAGACGCCCGGCCCCGTCCCGGAGAACACGGCCATGGCCGAACGCTCAAACCTGCTCTACTCCGGCACCCACGTGGCCTCCGGTCACGGCACTGCGGTCGTGGTGGCCACCGGTCGGGACACGCAATTCGGGCAGGTGAGCGCATCGCTGACCGCCAAACGCAAGCCCACCGGCTTCGAGCGAGGCATGACCAGGTTCGGTCTGCTCCTGACCCGCATCATGGTGGTTCTCGTCGTGGTCATCTTCGTGGTCAACCTGGTGCTGCGGCGCCCTCTCGTGGACTCTGCCCTCTTCTCGCTCTCGCTGGCCGTTGGTCTGACCCCGCAACTGTTGCCTGCCATCGTCGGCCTGTCCTTGGCCCGGGGCGCACGCACCATCGCCGCCCACCACGTCATCGTGAAGCGCCTCAACGCCATCGAGGACTTCGGGGCCATGACCGTGCTCTGCACCGACAAGACGGGCACCATGACGGAGGGACTGATCAGGCTCTCGGCTCCGATCAATGTGCTGGGCGAACCCGAACCTCGGCTGTTGGCCACCGCCGCGTTGAACGCCACGCTGCAGCGCGGCCTGATCAATCCCATGGACCGAGCCATCGCCCAGGCGGCGTCCGCCGCGGGCCTGGACACGAACGGCGCCCGCGCCGTGGGCGAGGTTCCCTACGATTTCCAGCGCAAACTCCTCTCCGTCGCGGTCGCCTCCGCAGAGCCCATCTGGCCGCTGCCACACGCAACAGCCATGCCCGACGCCGTGGGCTCGGCCTCCGCCGTCATGGTCACCAAGGGCGCCTTCGATGCCGTGGTGCTCCGATGCGCCCACGCGGTGGGCGAGGACGGGGCCGTCGTGGACCTGGACACGATGCTGCCCGAGGCGAACCGAACCGTCGAGCATCTTGGGGCCCAGGGTGTGCGGGTGCTGGCGGTGGCCGTCAAGGAGGTCCAGGATCCGGACATCGCGGTGGAGGACGAGGCCGGGATGACGCTGATCGGCCTGCTGACCTTCGCCGATCCCATCAAGGAGGACGCCGCCGGGACCATCGAGGCCTTCAACGACGCCGGCGTGGCCGTGAAGATGATCACCGGTGACGCCCACCCCGTGGCCAGGCACGCCGCCGGGGCGCTGGGCCTCGACCCGGAGGCCATCCTCACCGGCACCGAACTGGACGGGATCGGCGAGGAGGAGCTCCCGAGCCGGGCCGCGTCCACGGACGTGTTCTGCGAGACCAGCCCAGCGCACAAGCACCGCATCATCGAGGCGCTGGGCAGAGCCGGGCACACCGTCGGCTACATGGGCGACGGCATCAACGACGCTCCGGCGCTCAAGGCGGCGGACGTGGGGATCTCCGTCCAGGGTGCGGCGGACGTGGCCGCGGAATCCGCGTCGCTGGTCATGACGGAGAAGGACCTTGGCGTGCTGCGGCAGGCCATGCTGGCGGGAAGGGCCACGTTCGCCAACACCATGAAGTACATCCAGATGACCACCTCGGCCAATGTGGGCAACATGATCTCCATGGCCGTGGCCTCGGTGGTGTTGCCGTTCCTGCCGCTGCTGGCCGCACAGATCCTGGTGATCAATCTGCTCACCGATCTTCCGGCTACGGCGATTGCCACCGACAGGGTGGACGCCAAGCAGCTGGCCCACCCGCAACGGTGGGACCTGCGGCTCATCCGCAATTACATGCTCGTCTTCGGTGTGCTCTCCTCCTGCTTCGACCTCTTCACCTTCTGGATCCTGCGAGCGGGGTTCCACTCAGGGGAGCAGGAGTTCCAGGCCGCCTGGTTCCTCGGATCCGTCCTCACGGAGGTGCTGGTCCTCTTCAGCCTGCGCACGCGCGGACCACTGTGGCGCTCCAAGCCGTCCCGGATCCTGGTCCTGCTCGGTGCGCTGGTGGCGGCGCTGGCCTTCCTGCTGACGCTGACACCGGTCGGCGCGCTGTTACGCCTGAGTATTCCCCCTCTGAACTTGGTGGGCCTGATCGTCGCCGTGGCCGTGGCGTACGTGGCCGCCAACGAGGCCATTAAGGCGCTCTTCTGGCGCGTCCCGTCCCATCGTCATCCCGGGGCACGGGGGAAAACGTCGATTGGGTGACTTGCCCCGCCCGGTGCTAGGCTCGTGTGCGCTGCCCTTGTAGCTCAGTGGATAGAGCGTCCGCCTCCGGAGCGGAAGGTCGAAGGTTCGAATCCTTTCGGGGGCACTCCGATCAAGAGACCCGCCCCTCGGCACCGCAGGATGTGTGCCGAGGGGCGAGTCTCATTTCATGTCCTCTCACACCTCCGGGCCGACACCCAGCTGCGGATATATGGACTCCAGCGGCTGTGACAGCCCGGCCTTGAGCCGCACGGAGACCTCGTCCGCGAGGACTTCGTAGCCGCCGGCTTCCACGGTGTCGAAAACCTGGGCCACCAAGTCGGCCGGGTCGACCTTCGGTTCCGTGATGTGGGCCGCCATGGCGGTATCCACCCACCCGACGTGGACACCCACCACCTGTACACCGGCGGGCTGCAGCTCCAGGCGCAGGGCATTCGTCATGGACCAGAGTGCTGCCTTGGTCACCGAGTAGATTCCCGCCACGGCGTACCAGGCCAAGACGGAATGCATGTCGATGATCGCCGTATCACCTTCGTTGGCGGTGAGGACAGGAGCAAAGGTGCGGATCAGATTCAGCGGCCCGAGAAGGTTGGTCTCGACCGAGCTGCGGATCTCCTCATCGCTGTGCGCCAGCAAGCCGGGGGTTCCGGGTGAGATGCCGGCATTGTTGATCAGGATGGTCACGTCCGAGGCCTGCGCTGCGGCGTCGTGGATGGAGGCCGGATCAGTGACGTCGAGCCTGAGTGGGACTATGCGCTCGTCGTCCCATTCCTTGGGGTTACGAGCACTGGCGTATACCTTGGACGCACCGCGGGCCAGCGCCTCGCGAACGTAGTGCTCGCCGATACCACGGTTGGCCCCTGTGACCAGGACCACCGCTTGCTTGAGGGATGTCATGGGGTTCCTCTCGTTGTGGTTCAGGCCTGGGCCAGGACGGGGTAGTCGACGTAGCCGTGTGCCCCTCCGCCGTAGATGGTGCTCGGATCCACCTCGTTCAGTGGGGCGCCGGCGCGCAATCGCTCGACGACGTCGGGATTGGCCAGCGCAAAGCGGCCCAGGGGTGCGATGTCCGCCAGCCCGCGGTCGATGTCAGCCGCGATGCCGCCGCGTTCGCGCCCGTAGCGAACCACGAGCATGGCGGTGGGCCATGCCTCACGCAACGACGAGAGCAGCTCGTCGTCGCCCAGATGGTGCACATGCAGGTAGACCAGGTTCAGCTTCGCGAGTTCGCCGACCAGATAGCGGTACTGCGCCCGGACTGCATCGACGTCACCCTCATGCAGCCCTCCGAGTGGGAAGGCCGGGGAGATCCGGATGCCGGTACGCTCCGCACCGATCTCCTCGGCGACAGCCCGCGCCACCTCGACGACGATCCTGGCGCGATTCTCGATGGATCCGCCGTACTCATCGGTGCGCTGGTTCGCGTTGGGCGCCAAGAACTGGTGAAGCAGGTAGCCGTTGGCCGCATGGATCTCCACCCCGTCGGCACCCGCTTCCACGGCCGAGGCCGCGGCGTGGCGGAATTCGCCCACCACGTCCTGGATCTGAGCCACGGTCAGTTCGCGCGGGATCGGGGTGATCTTCTTTCCTGTGCTCGTGTGCATCTCCTGCTCGGCGGAGATGGCGGACGGCGCCACCGGCTGACGGTGGTGTGGGGTGTTGTCCGGGTGAGACATGCGTCCGGCGTGCATCAACTGGATGAAGAGGTGCCCGCCCTGCTCATGTACCGCATCGGTGACCTTGCGCCAGCCGGCCACGTGTTCCGGCGTGTAGATGCCAGGGGTCAACATGAAGCCCTGCCCGTCCTCCGAAGGCTGAGTGCCCTCCGTGATCAGCAATCCGAGAGAGGCTCGCTGAGCGTAGTACTCGGCGGCGAGGACACCAGGTGTGCCGTCCGGATTGGCCCGGCTCCGGGTCATGGGTGACAGCGCGAGCCTGTGTTCCAGGTCGATGTTTCCCAGGGTGAAGGGCGTCCAGATGGAGTTCAGAGAGGTCATGAGTTCGGTTCCTTGAGTAATCGCTGGTGGCGTGGAGTCGACGACCTGGGGTGGTCGTCGCGGCCAATGGGAGAATGAACCCGAGATCACCCAGGACCATTCAACAATGACTCTACTCAAAACCGACTGCAGTCAGTTTTTATTCCAGGAGACGATTCATGCCCATGCCGGACGCCCCTCTCGGACGACGCGAACGGAACAAGCAGGCCAAGTTGGAACGCATCACCGCGGCCGCCGGCGAACTCTTCGCTCGACACGGCATCGACGAGGTCACCACCCACCAGATCGCGGAGGCGGCCGACATCGGCACCGGCACCCTGTTCCTCTATGCACGGAACAAGGCCGAACTGCTCTTGTTGGTCCAGAACAGCCACTACGCCACGGCCCTGGAGCGGGGGCGGGCCGCCGCTGCACACCAGGACGAGGCACTCCAGGCGTTGCTGGCGCTACTGACCCCGATCATCGAATGCAACAGGGTGCACGTCGGCAACGGGCGCACGTACCTGCGCGAGATGGTTTTCGGCGATCCCGCCGAACCCCATCACGCGCAGGCACTGGCCATCTCCGGACGCACAGGGGAGGCGATCGCAGGCATCCTGATAGAGCACCTAGGCGTGACCACCGAGGACGCAGCGAAGTACGCCAGGGTCGCCTCCGCGATCATGTTCCTGACGATGGCCTCAAGCGAGTACGCGGACAGTAGCGTCGAGGACATCGTGGGTGCCATTCGTTCCCAGGTGCAGGCGGTACTCCCCCACTGAGGTTCCCTGCGTCGGCCTCGGACCGATCAGTCCTTCTTCTCCGGCTTCGGCATCCCTGCCGGGTTGACCTCCACCTTCTCCACGACCTCCGATTCGAGGCCCCAACGCTGCTGGGACTTCTTGAGGTCACCGGATTTCAGATCGTGCTCCAGCACGGTGGCCAAGGACTCGACGAGTCCGTTGTCCTTGGCCGTGGCTACTCCGACATCGGAATTGTCGGGCCAGCCGGCGTTGACGAGGCCCACGGCCGTCATTTCCTTGTCCACCCTGGCCTGGTAGATCTGCGACGGGTTGGGGCCGAAGTACGCGTCGGCACGCTCGGCTTTCACGGCCAGGATGCCTGCGGAGGTGTCGTCGTAGTAGACCAGTTCTGCCTCGTCGAGGCCCTTCTTCTTGTTGGACTCGTTCCAGGCCTGCAGGATCTTCTCCTGATTGGTCCCGGACCCCACCACGATCTTCTTACCAGCAATGTCGGCGGCGGAATCCATCTGCTTGATGCCGGCGTCCTTGCGCACCAAGAAGGAGTGCAGTCCGTGGCGGTAGGTGGCGAAGTCGAAGAGATCCTTGCGTTCCTCGGTGACGCCGACGTTGGAGACCACGACGTCGTACTTGCCGGACTGCACGCCGAGCGGCCAGTCGGCCCAGCTGGTGGTCTTCACCTCAAGGTCCAGGTCAAGGCCGTCGGCCAGGAGTTGGGCCACGTCCACCTCGGAGCCCACCACGGTGGAACCGTCCGAGGCGTGAAAGGTCAGCGGAGCGTTACCGGAGGTCGTCGCGATGGTCAGTTTCCCGGACTTCACCGGCTTGAAGCCGGAGTCCTTGAGCTCGTGTACGGCTTCCTCCACCGGATCCGTGCGCACGCGATCCACCTGCTGGGGTGAGGTATCGACAGCGGAACCATCCACAGCGGGTTCCGACGCAGCGGCGTCCGCCGAGCCGGCGGCCGAGTTCTTCGCCGCGGAGGCGGTGCCGTCCTGCTTCCACAGCAGCGCTCCCCCGCCCAAGCCGACGCCGATCCCCACCACGAGCGCTGCAGCGACACCCACCACGAGTGGCTGCAGTCCCGTCAGGCGGCGCCGCTTACGGACCGGCTGCTCGGTCGCGTCGGCTCCAGCGGAAGCCTCAGAAGCCTGGGGGTCGGGCGTTTGACTCGGTTTGGACATCGATCTCCTCCAGAGGGCTGATGCACACATCGGGGACATCGTGCGTGCGGGTTCGAACGCTCACGCTAGGAGCGAGGCGGCACGTGCGCCGATTCGTGACGACGCGGAACGCAACATTTGTGCTGCGAAGAAGGACAAAAAAATCTTCGTGACGTCATCGGGCGTCACACGAAGACAGATTCCGCCACACGAATCAGCTCCATGTGCGGAGGCGTAGAACCATGGCGGACATGCCCTCCACGAATTGCAGCCGCATCGTCATGGTCGGGGCAGGCCCACGGTCCATCATGTTGTTGGAACGCCTGTCCGCCCATGCCCGCCAGCGGCAAACGCCTCTCGCCATCACGGTGGTGGATCCATACGCCGCCGGCCCCGGGCGGATCTGGCGCGATGGCCAGTCCACGCACCTGTCGCTGAACTCCACCGCTGCAGACGTGAGCATCTTCAACGATCACTCGTGCACCCTCACCGCCCCGAGCCAGGGAGGACCAGCGCTGGACCAGTGGGTCGAGGGAGTCCGCAACGGCAGCATCACGCCGCCGTGGACACCGGACGCGCACACGCAGGCCGAGATCGAGCGGCTGCGCACGTGGGACTTCCCCAGCCGCAGGCTGAACAGCCTCTACCTCACGTGGGCACTGCGGAAGATCCTGGCGGAGGCACCGAGCAGCGTGGACGTCAGCTTCGTGACCGACTCCGTGACCCGCGTGGAGCAGGGGGACGGGACGCATGTGGTGCACACCGCCTCCGGCCGTGAGATCGAGGCGGACATCGTGGTGAATCTGGTGGGCCACACCGACGGCGCCTCCTCCGCCCAGTCGGAGCATCTGGCCGCTACCGCAGCCCGTGAGGGCCTGACCTACCACGGCCCCGCCTACACTGCCGACGATGACCATGCCGATCTGTCCCCCGGCCAGGATGTCCTGGTCCGAGGAATCGGACTGGCAGCCATCGACCTGATCCTGATGCTCACACTGGGGCGAGGCGGCCGCTTCGAGGCCATCGACCAGGACGCCCATCTGCCGCTTGATCGTCAGCGACTCACCTACGTGCCCTCCGGCGCCGAGCCGCACCTGTTGCTCGGTTCCCGCCGCGGCGTCCCCTACCGTTCCAAGTCGTTGCAATCGTTGTCGCACGCGCCAGCCCCGCTGGAGGTCATCACCGCCGAAATGCTGGCCACGGCCGCGCAGCAGGGCCGGGTGCTGGACCTGGACGAGGATCTCTTCGCCTTGATCCGCACCGAGTTGTCGCTGGCCCACCACCGCGAGCTCTTTGAGCAGCACCCGGAACGGACCCTGGGCGATTGGGACACGGCCCGATCCGCGATCCTGACGCTGCCGGAGTCCTCGGATGAACTGGACCAGCAGTTGGCCGCTTTGATCCCGGACGCGGCGGACCGCTTCAGCGTGTCCCAATGGGACCGTCCCTTGAAAAACCTTGCCGTGGCCTCACGCGCTGACCTTGACCAGGTGGTCACGGACCATATTCGCGACGACCTCGAAGTGCACCTGAACCCGGAGCGCACTTCCACGCTTGCCGTGTTCCACGCCTTGCTGCAGATCCACGTGGTCCTGGCCGACGCCCCGGAAGGGGTCTTGAGCGAACGGACCCGTACCCACGGGCTGCCACAGCTGTGGCAGGGCTTCTTCTCCTACCTGGCCTCCGGACCGCCGCCGCAACGCCTGCACCAACTGCTGGCGCTCGTGGAGGCGGGCGTGGTCGGTTTCCTCGGCCCGGACATCCAGGTGGACGTCGTGGGTTCCGGCGATCGGGCCCGTTTCCGTGCCCACTCCCCCGCCGTGGCGCAGGAGAGCTTCGCGACCGCCCTCGTGGACGCCTGGCTGCCGGCCAACGACGTGACCCGGACGGCCAACCCGGCCCTTGCGGATCTGGCCTCCCGCGCTGGGATCAGCGGCGGTCGCATCGCGGTGGACTCCGTCGGCGGCGTGCTCGACGAATCCGGAACCAGGCTCGACGGCGTGTGGGCGCTTGGCGCCCCCACGTCCTCTCCCGATGCCGGGGCCTTCGCCCGACCCAACACCAATGCCCTGCCCTTCCGCACCACGGACGCGACCGCGCTGGACATCCTCGAGTATCTCACCGACCGTCCCGAGTTCGCATTGCGGGCACCGGCCGCTTCCACCCACGCCGCTTCGACCCAGAAGGAGCAAGCATGACCACGCTGAACCTCAGCCTCGACACCTCCAAGCTGACCTCCGCCACACTGAACTCCCTGTTGAACCTGGTCACCGCTGCGGAGGCGGCCGGCGTCACCAGCGTCACGCTGACCGATCGCCTCACCGGCGGCCCCACCCGCCTCGACCCGCTGATCGCGGCGAGCGCGCTGGGCCCGGTGACCCACCGGATCGGCCTGATCCCCGAGGTGGTTTCGGCGGTGTCCGAGCCGTTCCACACCGCAACGGCGGTGCAGACCATCGACCATGCCTCCCTCGGCCGCGCTGGCCTGGCCCTGCGCCCGGGACTCGACCCGCAGGAGCACGCTGCCTTCGGCCGCTGGACGCCCGAGGAGATCACCGCAGAGAACGTGTACCAGGACGCCGAGGACACCCTCGAGGCCGTCTCCCGGTTGTGGGACTCATGGCAGGACGACGCGGTCATCCGCGACACCGCCACCGACCGCTTCCTGGACCGCACCCGCATCCACGACGCCGCCTTCGAGGGCTCCCGCTTCACGGTGGAGGGCGCCTCCATCACCCCCCGCTCCCCGCAGGGGCGCCCGCCCATCGTGATCTCGGTGACTGACGCCGCGAGCGCGGCCCTGGCCGCGGCGCGAGGCGACGTCGCGGTGCTGACCGGCATCGAGCCGTCGGGCATTGCTGCCCTGCGCGACGCCGAACGCTCCCACTGGCAGACGGACCAGCTCCTGGTGTGGGGCGAGGCCCCGCTCACCGACGCCACGGACGTGGCCGACGTCCTCACCCGGGCGCAGGCCGCCGGCCTGGACGGCGTACGCCTGGTCCCGCAGGACTCCCTCTACACCCCGGTTGCCCTCGCTGCGGCCCTGGACGGCGCGGTGCCGCCCGCGGACAACGTGCCCCAAGAAGCCCTTCCGCACTTGCGCTCCACGCTCGGCCTCGCGGCCGCACCGAACACCTACACCACCCGGGAGGCTTCCCTTGTCTGAGAGCTTCAACCGCCGCGTCCACCTCGTGGCCCACTTCCCCGGAGTCAACTCGCAGACCGTCTGGTCCGACCCCCGCTCCGGGTCCCAGATCGACTTCGATTCCTTCCGCCACTTTGCCCAGACCGCGGAACGCGGACTGTTCGACTACGTCTTCCTCGCAGAAGGACTGCGCCTGCGCGAGCAGAAGGGCCAGCTCCTCGAACTCGACGTCGCCGGCCGCCCCAACACCCTCTCGATCCTGGCCGCGCTCGCCGCGGTCACCGAGCGCGTTGGCCTGGTCGGCACGCTGAGCGCCACCTTCAACGAGCCCGTGGAGTTAGCCAGGCAGCTGGCCTCGATCGACGCGCTCTCCGGCGGGCGTTCGGGCTGGAACGTGGTCACGAGCCCCGATGCGTTCCACGGCGGCAACTTCCGCCGCGGGGGTTTCCTCCCCTATGAGGAGCGCTACGAGCGGGCCGCGGAGATCGTGGACACCGCCAAGCGGATCTGGGCGGCTCCGGGTGAACACGTCGACGTGAACGGGAAGCACTTCTCCGTGTCGCTGGACGCGAACCAGCCTGCATCGCCGCAGGGCCACCCGGTGATCGTGCAGGCCGGCGATTCCCCGGCGGGCCGGGACTTCGCGGCCTCCCACGCCGAGGTGATCTTCACTCGTCATGGGGCCGACGACGCGGCCCGCGCCTTCTATTCCGACGTCCACCAACGGCTGGCCGCCGCCGGGCGCAGCCCGGAATCGCTGCTGATCCTTCCCGGCGCCAGCTTCGTGCTGGGAGACTCAGAAAAGGATGCAGCGGAGAAGGCGGCTCACATCGCCTCCCAGCAGGTCTCCGGCGGCACGGCGATCTCGGTGCTCGAACAGGTCTGGGGGCGCGACCTCTCCGACCTGGATCCCGATGGCCCGCTGCCCAGCTTCGACCCCGTCGAGTCCACCATCCGCAACGGTCAGGTGCGGCACTACCCGAATCCGCAGGCCACGGCCGATGAGTGGCGCGCCAAGGCGGCTGAGGAGGGGCTCTCCGCCCG
Source organism: Galactobacter sp. (assembly GCF_022712295.1). GTDB lineage: Bacteria > Actinomycetota > Actinomycetes > Actinomycetales > Micrococcaceae > Galactobacter. The sequence goes on along the minus strand of NZ_JALAGT010000131.1, from coordinate 13,967 downwards.
CGAGGTGGTCATCTCCACCACCCAGAAGCCGGCCTTCCTCGGCACCGCGTCGCAGGTGGCTCGGCAGATCGCCCACTCGGTGAACACTCGGGCCTCGGACGGATTCGTCCTGGTCCCTCACCTGATCCCCACCGGGCTGGACGAGTTCGTGGACACCGTGATCCCGGAGTTGCAGGACCTGGGCGTGTATCCGGATTCCTACGGGGGCACCACGCTGCGCGATCACCTCGGACTGCCCCAGCCTGCAGGCTTCCCCGGTTCGCAGGCGGTGCCGGCATGACCACCGTCACGACCTCACGGTCGGCGGCCCTCACCGGACGCTTCCGCGTGGCGGACCCGACAGACCCGGCGGTGGCAGTCCTGCTGAGGGACCTGGTGCGTGAGTACGACACCCGGTACCCACCGCCACCGGGAGAAGTTCGTTCCGCCCAGGAAGAGATCGACCGTTACCCGGAGAAGGCGTTCCGCGCGCCCGACGGGGCGTTCGTTCTCTACGAGGAGGACGGAGCGCTCCTGGCCGGAGGGGCCTTCAAACGTCTGAGCCCTGACACCGCGGAGATCAAGCGGGTCTGGACCCACCCGGAGGCCCGCGGTCGTGGACTCGCCAAGGCCATCATGGCGCGGCTCGAGGACACGGCGCGGGAGTTGGGCTATCAGGCCCTCTTCCTCACCACCGGTCCCAATCAGGCCGAGGCCGTGGCCCTCTACGTTTCCACCGGCTATCACCCCGGCTTCGATCCGGACGCCTACCCCGTCCAACCCGGACCACATCCCTTCAGCAAGGTCATCACCACCGTTGCTGACCCGACCACCAGCGAGGAGCGAGCATGAGCCTCTCACTCGACACCACCGGCACGGAACGTACCGGTCACGAGAGCCAGCAGGGCGCGCCGGGGCACGGACCCGGGTCCGCGCCACAGCTCACCGTCGTCAAACGCAAGCATTGGGGCCGCTGGATCGTGGCAGCCGTGTTGGCCTTCATCCTGCTCCAATTCGTGGTCTCCCTGTTCCGCAACCCGCGCTGGGAGTGGGATGTCTTCGCGGAGAACTTCTTCTCCCCCGCCATCATGAGTGGCCTGGGTCTGGCCTTGTGGCTCACGGTGCTCGGCACCGTGCTGGCCTTCGTCTTCGGCACGGTCATCGCCCTGTTGCGGCTCTCACCGTCCCCGCTGTTGCGCGGACCGGCCTGGCTCTACGTCTGGTTCTTCCGCTCCGTGCCGCTCGTGGTGCTGATCCTGGTCTTCTACAACCTGGGCTATCTCTACCCCACCTTGGGGCTGGGGACACCCTTCACCCACGACTACTGGCTGGTGGAGTTCCAGACCACCACCACCATCACCGCCTTCGCTGCGGCACTGATCGGCATCACGCTTCACGAAGCCGCTTACGCTTCGGAGATCATCCGTGCAGGCATCCTCTCCGTGGACGCCGGCCAGCTCGAGGCCTCCGCAGCTCTCGGCCTGCCTGCGCACACCCGCTTCTTCCGGATCGTGCTCCCGCAGGCGGCCCGCGCCATCCTGCCCAACGCGTTCAACCTGATCATCGGGCTGGTGAAGGGCACCTCCGTGGTCTTCATCGTCGCCTTGCCGGAGATCTTCTACACCGTTCAGGTCATCTACAACCGCAACGGCAAGGTCATCCCGATGCTGCTGGTGGCCTGCATCTGGTACGCCGTCATCACCACGCTCCTCTCCGTGGTCCAGTACTACGTGGAACGCCGCTTCTCCCGCGGAACCTCCCGCGTGCTGCCTCCCACCCCGCTGTCGAAGGCTCGCGCCGCCATCAAGCGCACCTGGAACTGGCTCGGTGAGGAAGAGCCAAGGACCAAGCCGACACCGCCCGCCCCCGCAGCGAGCGTAGAGACCTCCAAGGAGGCCACCCGATGACCGCCACCCTGACCAGAGACACCCCCACCAGCCGAGGCGGGGCCGAGGTCCGTATCAACCACGTCAACAAGTTCTTCGGCGACCTGCAGGTGCTTCAGGACATCAATCTGACGGTGGCACAGGGTGAGGTCGTCACGCTGATCGGCCCCTCCGGCTCAGGCAAGTCCACGCTGCTGCGCACCATCAACCACCTGGAATCGGTCGAGGCCGGACAGGTCACCGTGGATGGCGAACACATCGGCTACACCCGTAAGGGCGACCGCCTGGTGGAACTCCCCGAGCGCGACGTCCTCCGCCAACGCGGCAGCGTCGGGCTGGTCTTCCAGCACTTCAACCTCTTCCCTCACCTGAGTGCGTTGGACAACGTGGCGATTGCCCCGACCTCCCTGAAATTGCTGAAGCGATCGGAGGCACTGGAACGAGCCCGGACCTTGCTTGCCAGGGTTGGCCTGGCCGACCATGCCGAGAAGTACCCCCGCCAGCTCTCCGGCGGCCAGCAGCAGCGCGTGGCCATCGCCCGCGCTCTGGCCCTGCAGCCCAAGGTGCTGCTCTTCGACGAGCCCACCTCCGCCCTTGATCCCGAATTGGTGGGCGAGGTGCTGGACGTCATCCGCACCGTGGCCTCCACCGGCACCACCTTGGTGATCGTCACCCACGAGATCGGCTTTGCCCGCGAGGTCTCCGACCGCATCGTCTTCATGGACGCAGGCCGCATCGTGGAATCCGGCACACCCGAGCAGATTCTGAACTCCCCACAGAACCCCCGAACCCAGGACTTCGTCTCCCGCGTTCTCTGAGCGCTTCCGACGTCCTTCCCCCGTCCCCTCAGTCTCAAGACCTGACCTGACCGCAGCCGCGAAAGAGGCCACCATGACCAATACCCCTGTCTCCCCAGAATCGACCGCTCAGAAGAAGCGACTCTCCCGAAAACAGAAGATCGTGGCCGGTGTCGGCGTCCTGGCCGGCGTGGCCGTCGCCGCCTCGGTCACCGTGGGGGTGGTCTCCTCCCGAGACTCGTCGGAGCAGCAAAAGGCGGCTGACACGGCCCAGGAGTTCGACCTGAGCAGCGCCAACGTGGACGACAGGGTCCGGTTGGAGGAGGTCCCGGAGGCAGTGAAGCAGCTGAAGGAATCCGGCTTCGAGCCGGTGAAGCCCGGGACGCTGACCGTCGCCACGGCGGCCACCGCTCCCCCGCTGGGGCAGCTGGCCGAGGACGACAACAAGACCGTGGTCGGTGAGGAGGCCGACCTGGCCCAACTCGTCGCCGACGGTCTCGGCCTGAAACTGAAGCTCGTCAACGTCTCTTGGTCGGACTGGCCGCTGGGTGTGCAGTCGGGCAAGTACGACATCGTGGCATCCAACGTCACGGTGACGGACGAGCGCAAGAAGCTCTTCGACTTCGCATCCACCCGGCAAGACCTGTTGGGCTTCCTGGTCTCCTCCGACTCCGACGTCGACAGCATCACCGAGGCCGAGGACATCTCCGGGCTGAAACTCTCCGTCAGCTCCGGGACCAACCAGGAGAAGGTGCTGCTCGAATGGAACAAGACCCTCAAGAAGGCGGGTAAGAAGCCCGCCGAGCTGGTCTACTACGACGACATGGCCGCCTCCACCCTGGCCATCGCATCCGGGCGCATCGACGGCTTCCTCGGACCCAACCCCACCTCCCAGTTCCAGGTCAAGACCGGTGACGGCAAGTTCAAGGTGGTCGGCACCGTGGAGGGCGGCTGGCCCGAGACTGCACCCATCGCCATCGGGACGGACAAGGGCAACGGGCTGATCGAACCGATCCACACCGTGGTCCAGTCCGCGCTGGATGACGGCTCGTACTCCAAGGTGCTGAAGCGCTGGGGGCTTCAGGACGAGGCGGTCGAGAAGTCCGAGATCAACCCGGCGGGCATCCCTGAGAACGTCGGGAAGTGATTCGGGTCGCCTCCAACGAGGCAGCGGTATGCAACCATGAGGTCATCCTCAACAATCGTCCTTCAGGAGGCAAGCAGTGTCCGTCGTCAAGATCAACGCCATCGAGATTCCCGAGGGTGCGGGCCCGGAACTGGAGAAGCGCTTCGCAGCCCGCAAGCACGCCGTGGATTCCTCCCCGGGCTTCGAGGGCTTCCAGTTGCTGCGCCCCACCGCCGGTGAGACCCGCTACTTCGTGGTGACCCAGTGGGCCACCGAGGAGGACTTCAAGGACTGGGCCGAGAACCGTGCCGCCGCGGCCCATGGCGGGCACGAGGGGAAGAAGCCGGTCGCCACCGGAGCCAGCCTGCTCGAGTTCGAGGTCGTCGACCTCTGAGCACCCCCGCGTCTCAGCGCCGCTCACCACCGCAGTACTAGGCGGCGGTGGGCGGCGTTTTGAGCAGGCGCCTCAGCAGTACGTCTTCACAACGATCCATGTTGATACGACGCATCGACGCGTATCATCGCTGCATGAGCGTGCAACCGCATTCGAACTTGGACGACGTGGACAGCGCCATCGCTGCCGCGGGCGTGAACATCAGTTCACGCGACTTCCTTCGGATCGTGGACGCCTTGGCCCCGAGCAGCACCATCAGCCAAGCGGAGACGGACTTCCTCATCGAGGGCTCGAGCCTGGACGCCGCGGATCTCCAGCCTCGGAACGTGGCTCTCGCAGGCCTCGAGATCGGCGCCCTACAAGCCCGCGCATTCTCCGAGGCCGTGTCAGCCTCCTGGACCACGGCGGAGGTGGCTCAACGACTGGGACGCGCGGCGTCCAATGTTCGCCGCTCGGTCAACGAGGGTCGCCTCTATTCACCGTTCTCGGCGGAGTCGCCCCGCAAGACGCGGCTGTTTCCTGTTTGGCAGTTCGTTCGAACTGATCATGCTGGTCGATACGCCTCACTACCGCATCTGGCCGAGATCCTCCGGGCAGTACCGAAGCACCTATCGCCGCCGGCTCTACAGCACTTCATGGCCCAACCCGAGGAAGAGCTGAGCGGTCAGAGCCCGTGCGAGTGGCTGGCCAACGGACACGAGCCGGCGCCGGTACTCGACTTGCTGGACGGATTGAGTCGTCTGTGAGCAGGTTGCCCAAGAATCCTGCGGTACCGAGGGTTCCACTCACCATCTTGCCCAATGACATCGTCGAGTACGCCGGCCCGCTCTGGAGAATCCACACAGTATCCGGCGAGCATCCGTCGCGGTTCGACGAGTTTCGCAGATACGGGCCGGTGCCACAATGCCGGTGGGATCCCCACCCTCTGCCAGCAGGGTTCCACAGCGGGCACGCGGTCCTCTACTGTGCCGGCGACGCGGAGACGGCTTTCTCGGAGGATTTCCAGTCCACTCGAGTCATCGAGCTCTCTGCGCTCCGGTACCTCTCCGGTTGGGAGCCCCAGCACCCGTTGAAGCTCCTGGACCTGGTTGGCACGGACTGGGCCTTACGTCACGGAGCCTCAGCCTCCCTCACGAGCGCACCGAAAAGCACCTGCAGGGCATGGGCGCGTGCCATCCACAATGAATTGGGCGCCCACATCGACGGAATCAGGGTCCCTTCTACCATGACCGGTGCAGCGATGGCCGTTCTTTTCGAAAGCCACGCGACTGTGGCATCGTTCCCGGCCGCACCCACGTTCGCCCGTCCCTTGGACGACCCGCGGGTCGGCATCCTCGCCCTGAAAGCAGCCGCAAGATGGAATTGGAGCCTGAGTTGACCGTCCCGATCACCCAACCGTTAACCGTCGCCGTCCTGGGCGGCGGGACCATGGCCACCGCCGTCGCCACGGTCGTGGCGCGCGGCGGCGGCCGCGTACGTGTCTGGGCCAGGAACCCGACCCAGGCGGGCTGGGTGGTGGAGGATGTGGTCGACGGCGCGCCACAGTCCGTCGGGCAGGTCACCGCAGCGGCCTCACTCCGCGAGGCCGTGAAGGCCGCCCAGGTGGTGGTGCCCGCCGTCCCGTGGGGTCCGGCGCTGGCTCAGGTGGTGAACCCCGTCCTGGATCTGTTGGACGGCAAGGTCGTGGTGGACGTCGGCAACCCGTATGAGATGACCGCGTTGGGGCCCAAACTCGCGATGGTGGTTCCTGGCGGGTCCGCGGCCGCGCTACTGGCGGAGGCCCTCCCGGCCGGAGCGGCGCAGCTGCACTGCTTCACTCAGGTGCGTGCCGACAAGCTGAATCGGCCGGTCCCGGGAGACGAGATCGTGCTTCCCTACGTCATTGACGGTGAGGACGCCGCGCCGAAGGTGTTGAAGCCCTTCCTCGACCTGGTGGAGGCCACCGGCTGGCTCCCCACCCGGATCGGTGGGCTGGACCAGTCCGCGCTGATCGAGGAGGGCGGGCCCTGGGCCGCGGCCCGCGGCGAGGCCGGACAGGGATTGCTGACGCGTCCCGAGGCCATGGAGCGGGGGCTGCTGTCGTGAAGGACGTCAGACTCCCCCTGCGCCGGGTCGAGGCAGAACCAGACCGTGAGATCGGGCCAGAGGACGCCTGGTTCCTTGGCCTCTCCCCGGTGCGACAGGTCCTGGATCACGGGCTGGACCTCGGCCAGGCGACGGTGATCACCGGCGAGAACGGCGTCGGCAAGTCCACCCTTGTGGAGGGCATCGCCGTGGCCTACGGCTTGAATCCCGAGGGCGGCTCCATAGGAGCCCAGGTCCGCTCACGTCGCAGCGAATCCGCGCTCCCCGCCCACCTGCGGCTGGTGCGCGGCATCGGCTCCTCCAAACGCGGTTTCTTCCTGCGCGCCGAAACGATGCACGGCTTCTACACCTACCTCGAGGACAACCCCGGCACCGATCCCGAGCCGGTCTTCCACGAGCGCAGTCACGGCGAGTCATTCCTGGACCTGGTGGAGTCCCGCGCGCTCGTCCGCGGGCTATGGGTCCTGGACGAGCCGGAATCGGCGCTGTCCTTGAACGGCTGCCTGTGCCTGATGCGCTCACTCATGGACCTGATCGATCGGGGCTCCCAGGTCATCCTCTCGACGCATTCACCAGTGCTGGCGGGACTGCCAGGCGCCACGCTCCTGGAGGCAGGCGACTGGGGGCTGCGGGAGAGCGACTACGACTCCTTGGACCTCGTCCGGGCCTACCGGTCCTTCCTGCGGAAGCCGGAGCGCTACTTGGAGGTGCTGCGCGAGGAGAACTGAGCCCCGGCGGCTGAGTTGGGTCTTTGAGACTGCCCAAGGTGTTCCAGGAGCGACGCCACCAGTGCTTCGGGGGCGTCTTCCATGATGGGGTGCCCGGCACCCGGTACCGCTGTGAAGCTCAAGGCACCGACCTTCCTCGCCTTCGTCAATACCGCGGATGACGCCGACAAGTCGCGCACCCTCGACGGTGTTCCAGATGTCGGGATGATGGTGGCCTGGGCCCGGACGATCGGATTGGCGAAGGCCACTGAACCACAAGCGGCCCTTCTGGGGCGGACCGCGCTGGAGCACCTTCAGCGGTTGCGTGAGGCCGGGTGGGGTCTGTTGAAGAACCTGATTGCGAAGCAGGCAGCCGACGGCGACCACGAATCCGTAGTGCGCGAAGCCGTCAGTACGGCCAAGTATCGAGGCAAGCTCGAGCTGTCCGACGGCCGTTACGCGTGGCGCGCCAACGAATCCGGGTATGTCCTGCTGGACAGGATCGCCTTCGCTGCAGATGCACTGCTGACCGCCGAGGATCTGGCATCGCTGAAGGAGTGCGAGCGCTGTACCGCCCTGTTCCTGGACAACGGACGAGGCCCTGGGCGACGGTACTGCAGACCCGAGACATGCGGTAACCGCGCCAAGGTGGCACGTTTCCGAGAGAACAAGCGATCCTCAGGAACCGCGTCGCGCTCTCCGGCGTAGCCCGGGAACGGCCTCATCCGGAGCGAGGGCCGACGCCGAGTGGATCAGGACAGCTGGGCGTAGAGCTCCGCGGCGCGCTGCGTGGCCATCGCAAGTGCGGCATCGAGTAGCGTCTCGGCCTTGGCCGGGTCCAGCTCGGGCAGCAGGTTCGCGAGCGTGCGGTCCACGGTGATGGCCTCGACGCTCATGCCGAGGGCGTCACCCAGCAGCGCGGTCAGTGCCGGCACCGCATGGTCGAGCCGGGTCTCCGCACCCGGTTCGTCGTAGGCGGCACCGCGCGGGGAGACGATCACCACAGGCTTGCCGGCCAGCGGTCCCTCCTCCGGAACGGGTGCTGCAGTTACGCCGGGCACGTGGAGGTAATCCATCCAGGCCTTGAGCGTGGAGGGGACCGAGTAATTGATCAGCGGAGCGGCGATCACGAGAGCGTCCGCCGCCTTGACCTGCTCGATCACCTCGTTCTGCAGCGCACGCGCCACATCCCACTGAGCCGGGTCGTTCTCCGAGGCGGGGAAGTGCAACCCGAAGTAGGGCAGGTGCGGCAGCGGAGCCGACTGCAGGTCACGAGCAACGACGTCTCCGCCTGCCGCCTCCCAGGCATCGGCGAAGGCGCCGGTCAGGGCTCGGGTCACGGAGCCGTCGGTGCGGAGGGAGGAATCGATGCGCAGCAGAGAAGTCATGACTCGACCTTACGCCGTCGCGTAGGGTCGAACGATCCGCGCACTACCGAGCACCCCAACCCATGGAGGAGGACGACCTTGGTGAACCATGCAGCGATCCCGGCCCTGAACGCGGCCCGCCGTAGACGCCGCTCCATGCTTGTTGCGGCCTTCGGCACCATCGTGGAGTGGTACGACTTCTCCATCTTCTTCTACGTCTCGGCATCCATCACCAACACCTTCTTCGGAGGAGACAGCAGCTCGTTGCTCATGACCTTGGGCGTGGGTGCGGCAGGGTTCGTGTTCAGGCCCATCGGCGCCATGGTGTTCGGCCACCTCGGAGACAGGATGGGCCGCAAGGCCTCCCTCATCATCTCCGCAGGGCTGATGGCCGTGGCTCTGCTCGGTATCGCCGTGATGCCGGGGTCCGACGTACTCGGTATCTGGGGTGGGGTCGGTGTGCTCGTGCTGCGTTGCCTGGCCGGTTTCGCCGTGGGCGCCGAATACACCGGCATCATGGTCTTCCTCATGGAGTCGGCCAAGGACGGCCGTCGCGGGCTGGCCGCGAGTTGGGCAGCCGCGAACTCAGAGGTCGGTTCCCTGCTCGCCGTCGGCGGCGGTTTCCTGCTCTCGACCTGGCTGACTCAGGACCAATTGGATTCGTGGGGCTGGCGAGTCATGTTCCTCTTCGGGGCAGCCCTTGCCGCTGTGATGATCCCCTTGCGTCGGTTCATGGATGAGACCGAGACATTCAAAGAGGTCAAGGACACCAAGGCCAATAGGCGGCGTTCCCCGCTCATCTCGGTCCTGGTATCGCATCCACGGGCCGTGCTCGTGGCCTTCCTGATCTCCGCGATCGGTTCTGTGACCTATTTCCTCAACATCACCTTCGTCCCCACCTACCTGGAGGAGGCAGCGAACGTCACCAGCTCAGTGTCGCTGTGGCTGGGTACGGTCGCCGCCGTCGTGGCCATCGTGGTCACCCCACTGATCGGGTTGGCCTCGGACCGGTTCGGTCGCAAACCGTTGTTCCTCGTGATCGGCCTGGTGGTGTTGGCCACCACGCTGCCCGCCTACCTCCTGCTCGGTGGCGGCTCCAACGCAACGGCACTCATGGGGGTCGCCTTCCTGGCCATTCCGGCAGCCGGTTGGAGCGCAGTGGCCGCCTCCGCCGTCCCCGAACAATTCACCTCGATCGGTCGGTTCTCGGGTATGGCGATCGGCTACAACGTCGCCACGGTCCTGTTCGGTGGTTTGTCCCCGTTCGTCGCGACCTGGCTGATTCAGCTCACCGGGTCGGTGTACGCGCCAGCCTGGTACGCGGTGAGCATCATCGTGGTGGCGGGCGTTCCCATGCTGTTCCTCGCCAGGGACATGGCCAAACGTTCGCTGAAGGCCGTCAACGCAGAGGGCAGGACCGAACCCCACTAGACTTGGGTGCATCATGGCCATGAGCATCACGTACCCCGAGGCCCTGCCCGTTTCCGCCCGGCGGGACGACATCATGGAGGCCATCCGCGAGAACCAGGTTGTCATCGTGGCCGGTGAGACCGGTTCAGGTAAGACCACCCAGCTGCCCAAGATGCTGCTGGAACTGGGCCTCGCCGATCCGATCACCGACAAACAGGGTCGCACCCGTCAGCCCGTCATCGGTCATACCCAGCCTCGCCGGCTGGCCGCCCGCACGGTGGCCGAACGCATCGCCGAGGAGCTGCAGGTCAAGATCGGTGAGGAGGTGGGTTTCCAGGTCCGGTTCACCGGCGAGGTCTCCGACCGGACCCGGGTGAAGCTGATGACGGATGGCATCCTGCTGGCCGAGATCCAGCATGACCAGCTGCTCTCGAAGTACTCCGCGATCATCATCGACGAGGCCCACGAGCGTAGCCTCAACATCGACGTGCTGATGGGTCACCTGAAGCGGGTGCTGCCTCAGCGCCCAGACCTGAAGCTCATCATCACCTCCGCCACCATCGACCCCGAGCGCTTCGCCGCGCACTTCGGTGCGGACACGGAGCACCCTGCACCCATCATCGAGGTGTCCGGTCGCACCTACCCGGTGGAGGTCCGCTACCGTCCGCTCTCCCCGGACGACGACGACGCCGGCGACGAGCTCGAGTCCAAGAAGCCCTCCGAGTCCACCGACCGGGACATGACGGAGGCCGTCTGCGACGCCGTCGTGGAGCTGGCGCACGAACCCGACGGCGACATCCTCATCTTCTTCTCCGGCGAGCGCGAGATCCGTGACGCGGCGGAGGCGCTGCGCCCACTCACCCAGAAGCACGTCAGGCTCCGCGGCGCAGAGGTGCTCCCCCTCTTCGCGCGCCTGTCCTTGGCTGAACAGCACAAGGTCTTCACACCCGGCGCACACCGGCGCATCGTCCTGGCCACCAACGTCGCCGAGACCTCCCTGACGGTGCCGGGCATCAAATACGTGATCGACACCGGCGTGGCTCGCATCTCCCGCTATTCGCACCGCACCAAGGTCCAGCGGCTGCCGATCGAGCGGATCTCTCAGGCCAGCGCCAATCAGCGCTCCGGCCGTTGCGGCCGTGTGTCGGACGGCATCGCGATCCGCTTGTACTCGCAGGAGGACTTCGAATCCCGCCCGGAGTTCACGGATCCCGAGATCCTGCGCACCAACCTGGCTTCCGTCATCCTGCAGATGTCCTCCATGGGCGTGGTGGATCATCCCAGCGAGGTCGTGGACTTCCCGTTCGTGCAGCCACCCGAGGCTCGTGCCGTGAACGACGGAGTGACGCTGCTGCGTGAACTCGGCGCCGTGGGTGAGGGCAAGCGCGGCACCATCACCAGGACGGGCCGCGACCTGTCCCGGCTCCCCGTGGACGTGCGCTTGGGCCGCATGATCCTGGAATCCGCCAAACGCGACTGCCCCACCGAGGTGCTGGTGCTCGCTGCGGCACTGTCGCTGCAGGACCCGCGGGAGCGCCCCACCGAGGAGTCGGGGAAGCGGCAGCGCGCGCAGGAGCTGCACAAGCGCTTCGTAGATGAGAAGAGCGACTTCACCGGCTTCCTGAACCTCTGGCGCTATCTCCAGGAAAAACAGCAGGAGCTCTCCTCCTCCGCCTTCCGACGCCTGTGCAAGTCCGAGTTCATCAACTACCTACGCGTGCGTGAGTGGCAGGACCTCTTCAACCAGCTTCGTCAGCTCATCAAGCCCATGCGGATCAAGGTCCCCAACCGGGACGTGGATCCGGTGGGCAAGCACGACGACGTCCACCGCAGCCTGCTCTCCGGGCTCGTCTCCCACATCGGGCTCTGGGACGAGCGCAAGCGCGACTACGCGGGCGCCCGCGGCACCCGATTCAACATCTTCCCCGGTTCCGCGCTGTTCAAGAAGAAGCCGACCTGGGCCATGGCCGCGGAACTCGTGGAGACCTCCAGGCTCTGGGCCCGGACCGTGGCGACCTTCGACCCGGACTGGGTGGAACAGGTGGCGCCTCACCTGACCAAGAAGTCCTTCTCAGAACCACACTGGTCGCGCAAGCAGGGCGCGTGCCTTGCGTACGAGAAGATCACCGTCTTCGGCGTGGCCATCGTGGAGCGCCGGGCCGTCCAGCTCTCCCGCGTGAACCCCCGCCTGGCCCGGGAACTCTTCATCCGCCACGCCATGGTGGAGGGCGACTGGTCCACACGTCATGCGTTCTTCCAGCGCAATCAGGCCCGCCTGCGTGACGTCGAGGAACTGGAAGCACGCCTGCGCCGCCGGGACCTGATGATCTCGGACGAAGACCTCTTCGAGTTCTACGACGCACGCATTCCCCAAGACGTCACGGACGAGCGCAGCTTCGATGCCTGGTGGAAGAAGACTAAGACCACACAGGGCCGCATGCTGGACTTCGACCCGGACAACCTGGTCCAGGCCGATGCCGACGATCTTGACCAGGACGCCTATCCGCGCACCTGGCCGCTGGGTTCCACCCTGTTGGACCTGCGCTATGAGTTCGACCCGAGCGGCGCCGGGGCCGACGGCGTCTTCGTCCGTGTCCCCGTACTCTTCCTCAATCAGCTGGAGTCCGAGCGCTTCCAGTGGGGCGTCCCCGGCTTGCGGGTGGACCTCGTCACGGCCCTGATCAAGTCCCTTCCCAAGGCCGTGCGCAAGAACTTCGTACCGGCACCGGACGTGGCCCGGGCCGCAGTGGACGAGCTGAACCGGGACTTCGACCCGGCCACCGACGACCTGCTGCCCTCACTGGAGCTCGTGTTGCGGCGGCTCAAAGGGACCGTCATTCCACCCGATTCCTGGGACGTCTCCCGGCTGCCAGACCACCTCAAGCCGTGCTTCGAGGTGCTCGGCGAGCGCAACAAGGTCCTCGGTTCCGACCGCGACCTGGCGGCACTCCAGAGCCGTTTCGCGAGTGAGAACCGCAGGGCCATCGCCGCGAGCCTTGGCACCAGCCCGGACAAACTCGCCGCCGCCGGCGGCAGGGGCATGCCCGACGGCGGCGGTGGCCGACGATCGAAGGCCGCCAAAGGCGCCGGTCGGGCGGGTGCCGGGAACGCGTCGTCGGGCACTGGGAGCCCCAACGCGGCCAAGCCGAAGGCGGGCAAACAGGCCACGAGCCCATGGCAGCGCACCGGGTTGAAGGAATGGCCCGACGACTTGGGTGAGCACGGCGCGCTGCCTGACCAGGTGACCACCACGGTCAAGGGTGCCCAGATCACGGCCCATCCCGGGCTCGTGGATCGTGGTGATCACGTGGATCTGACCGTGTACCGCAACAAGGCCGAGCGCGAGGCCGGGCACCGTCGCGGCGTCATCCGGCTGCTGTGGCTCATGGTGCCCTCACCCCAGCGCTACGTACTCGACCACCTGAACAACAAGGAGAAACTGGCGTTCTCGCAGTCCCCGCACGGGACCGTGGACTCGCTCATCAAGGACTGCACCTGGGCGGGGATCGACAAGCTCGTGCCGCCGAAACTGCCCATGACCAAGGGAGAGTACACCAAGCTCTTCCAACACGTGCGAGCGGAGCTGATCGACACGGTCTTCCAGGTCTCTTCCACCGTGGAAAAGATCCTGGCCGGCTGGACGCGGATCACGGCACGGCTGGACCGAATGCGCTCAGGAGCGTTGAAGGACACCGTGGAGGACGTGCGCTCTCAATTGCGCGGGCTGGTCTACAAGGGATTCGTGGCCGGGACCGGGTATCAGCACCTGGCCCATGTGCCCCGCTACCTGACCGCGGTGGAGCGACGGCTGGACAAGGCCGAGGCCGGTGCGGTCACGCGTGACCTGCAGGGAACAGACACCATCCAGGAGCTCGAGGACGCCTACGACGATGCCCTGGACCGGGCACCCGGCGGGGTCGTTCCTGCCGCCCTGAGGGAGGTGAAGTGGATGCTGGAGGAGGAGCGGGTCTCGCTCTTCGCCCAGGAGCTGGGCACTTCGGTGTCGGTCTCCCCCAAGCGCATCCGCGCGGCCATCAAGCAGGCCGCCGGGTAGGGCACTCGCAACCCAACTTCAGCGCGCTTCCCGGGGCGGTCTCAACCGGTGGTTGCAACACGGTTGTCGATCAGGCCTGCAAGGCCTCCCGCAAGCACTCCGCGGGCGTAAACCATTCTAGCCGCTTCCGCGGCCGACCATTCAATTCATTCGCGACATATT
>NZ_JALAGT010000130.1 GCF_022712295.1 Galactobacter sp. | reverse complement strand
GCGCATCGCCGTGGACCTCGTCCACGACCTCAATACATCTTTGTCGCCAACCCGTAGAGGCAACGCCGGAGCAGGAGAATTCGCCATACCCAATTCTCCCAAACCACCAACCATTTAGGAACTAACGACACGCGACACTAGCGGGCAACTGGCGTTCGATTCGTGCGACCCGCATGCGCGCGGATGGGAGCGCTGGACGAAGGAACGCAGCCACCGGATGACCGAGCTGCTGGAGGATCCGAGCCATCACTGGTACCAAACGACCCGCGTCGACGAGTCCAGCGGACTGATCAACTTCTGCGCTCATGAGGTCGATGCCGTAGGACGGGAGCGAAAGGAATGCGATGGCATCCGCCTCCGCGGCGAGGACCGCCTGCGCTCATTACTCACTGCCGGGGGTTGCTCGTCGACGCTGTTTTCGGTGGGTTCGAAGGGGAACCGGCCGCGCAAAGCATCGGGGTACTCGTCTTCACCGCTCACCGCGCGTGAGCTCGAGGGGCTGCCTGACGTTGGTTCTCCATGACAACCCGAGCCGGCGAAATCAATCGTTGAAGCGGAACTCCACCGCATTCCGGCACGGAGCAACGTCTGGGGACGACGTCTCTCAGTGCGGCGCGGCCCCCCGATTCACCAAGTGGCTTCACCATGATCAGGCAGGGGGTGCCCTCTCCCCAGAGTTCGGTCTCCTCGAGCGCGGACGGTCCAGGTCTCCTTGGTCCGAGCGGCCTCGATGTACTCGGCGTTGGACTCAAGGATCCCGAACCACTCCGGGACCGTTGCCAGGAGTCGAGTTACATCGTCGGGGACGGGTCCTCCGGTCTGACTGACCACCCGTTCGGGTCCGGGTTCTCAGCCGGCACGATCACGCGACCTGTAGCGGCGTGATCGAGGCGATCTGCTCTCCCGCCAGGTCCTCCGCACGGTCCAGCTCATAGTGGCTTTGCAGGTTGATCCAGAACTCCGCCGACGTCCCGAAGAACTTCGCGAGCCGGAGCGCGGTGTCTGCCGTGATGCCTCGCTTGCCGTGCACGATCTCGTTGATCCGTCGGGGCGGAACCCCGATCGAGACCGCGAGCTTGTTCTGCGTGAGGCCGAAGCCCTCGATGAAGTCCTCCATGAGGACCTCACCCGGGTGGATCGGCTCGATCCTGTCCGTGGTAGTCAACGATCTGCACCTCCTCCGGTCCGGCGTCGGTCCACGCGAAGCAGATGCGCCATTGGTCGTTGATCCTGATGCTGTGCTGTCCGGCACGATCACCCTTGAGCGCCTCGAGCCGGTTGCCGGGCGGGACGCGGAGGTCCTCAAGAGACTGCGCGGCCCCCACCTGACGCAACTTGCGCAGCGCGACCCGATGGATCCTCGGATCGATCGCCCGCACGCGCTCACGGCGCCACAGCCGTTCGGTCTCCTTGTCGCCGAACGATCTGATCATGCAATCAGATTATAACGGGGAGCGTCATTAACGCTAGACGTTAAACCGGAACTCCACCACGTCCCCGGTTGCTTCGCTTCCCGGCAAAGCCATCCTCAGCAATGGATATGGAAGACCCTGCTCGTCCACATCGCTTCGGCCGACGACGACGAAACCGCGTCGCTGGTAGAACTCGGCAGCCGCCGCGTTCTGCTCGTTGACATCGAGAGTCGTCACGCCATAGTTGGCAACGACAGCGTCCAACAGACCAGAGCCAATCCCGCCACCTCTGTGACTGGCTTCAACGAAGAGCATCTCCAGTTTCGGCCCTGAGACGCCTGCAAACCCTGTGACCGCACCGTCGCGCTCTGCCACGTAAACATCGACCTCTGGCAGGTAGTCCGACTCAAGACGCGATTGAATCTCATCACGGTGCGCCGTAGCCAAGAACTCGTGAGTCGCATCGACAGCGCTCCGCCAGATCTCTACAAGTCTCGGGTACTCACTCGCGCCGTTCACCGGCCGAATATGAGCAGCAGGATCACTACGGTTCAGGCTCACTTCTTCCCTCCTCCAGAGGGTATTCCGCTACGGAACTCCACCACGTCGCCGTCCTTCATGATGTAGTCCTTGCCCTCCATGCGTGCCTTGCCGGCGGCGCGGGCGGCCTGCGTGGAGCCGGCCTCCATGAGGTCCTCGAAGCTGATCACCTCGGCCTTGATGAAGCCACGCTGGAAGTCGGTATGGATGACGCCTGCGGCCTCGGGTGCGGTGGCGCCGATCGGGATGGTCCAGGCGCGAGCCTCCTTGGGGCCTGCGGTCAGGTAGGTCTGCAGGCCGAGGGTCCCGAAGCCTGCCTTGGCCAGCTTCTCCAGGCCGGACTCGTCGTAGCCGGCCTCGTGCAGCATCTCGGTGGCCTCGTCCTCGTCCAGCTCAACGAGCTCGGACTCGAACTGGGCGTCGAGGAACACGGCGGTGGCGGGAGCCACCGACTCGGCCAGGCGAGTCTTGAGCGCCTCGTCGGCCAGGCCCTCGTCGTCCATGTTGAAGACGTAGATGAACGGCTTGGCGGTCAGCAGCTGCAGCGGCTTGAGTTCCTGGAGATCCAGCTTCTCCGAGGCGGCCGCGCTGTAGAGGGTGCGCCCGTCCTCGAGGACCTTCAGTGCCTGCTCAACCGCAGCCACGTGCTCCTTGGAGACCTTCTTGTTGGTCAGTTCCTTCTGCAGACGCGGCAGCGCCTTCTCCACGGACTGCATATCGGCCAGCACCAGCTCGGTGGTGATGGTCTCGATGTCGTCGTCCGGGTCCACGGTTCCGTTGACGTGGATGACGTCGGGGTCGTGGAAGCCGCGGGTCACCTGGCAGATCGCCTCGGCCTCGCGGATGTTGGCCAGGAACTGGTTACCCAAACCCTCTCCCTCGGAGGCACCCTTCACGATGCCTGCAATGTCCACGAAGGACACGGTGGCAGGCACCGTCTTCTCGGAATGGAACAGCTCGGCGAGCTGGTTCAGCCGCTCGTCCGGCAACGGCACCACGCCCACGTTGGGTTCGATGGTCGCGAACGGATAGTTCGCGGCAAGCACCTGTGCCCGGGTCAGCGCATTGAAGAGTGTTGACTTGCCGACGTTGGGCAGTCCGACGATTCCGATAGTAAGAGCCACGGTCCGCTATTCTACCTTCGAAGTGTCCCCCTTGAATGCCCCGGTATCACCCCGAACTGCTGCAAGGATGATGGCATGCCACACGTTTCCGCGCTCTACCGCTACCCCGTCAAGGGCTTCACGCCCGAACCCATGAGTGAACTCACGGTCCAGGACGACGGGCGGATCGCCGGGGACCGGGTCCTGGCGTTCCGATTCGCCAACGCTACGCAGCCCGAGGACCAGAACGGCCTCGACTACTGGCCCAAGGCCAAGGGTCTTGCGCTCATGACCTTTCCCTCACTGGCCCGGCTACGTGTGTCCTTCGACGGAGAGACGCTCACGTTCACTGAGGACGGCGACCTCGTGGTCTCCGCCGGGCTGGACCCCGACGGGCGCCGCGAACTGGCCGACGCGGTGGCCGACTGGATCTTGGCCGGGCCGGACGCACGCCGCCTGCGGAGGCCGGGGCATCTCCCCCTGGTCCTTGTGGGCGACGGCCGCACGTCACGTTTCCAGGACCGCGCACGAGGATTCGTCTCCCTGCATTCTGCGGCCTCCGTCGAGGACCTGGCCGGATGCGCACCGGGCATCCCTGTGGACTCACGCAGGTTCCGGTCCAACGTCGTGGTGGACGACCTTCCCGCTTGGAAGGAGCTGGAGTGGGCGAAAACCGGTGCCGAGATCCGCGTCGGCGACGTGGCACTCACCGCGCAGAAGACCATCGTGAGGTGCAAGGCGATCGAGGCGGATCCAGACACGGGCCTCCGAGAGGCCGACTTACTGACCTCGCTCACGCAAGACCTTGGTCAGCAGGAGCCGACGTTGGGAGCCCTTTTCCTTCCCACACATGCGGGTGGGGTGATCCGCGTGGGAGACGAGGTTTCCTCCCCGATTCCTGCCGTTCCGGCGCCGGCCTGAACCAAACCGGTCGGCCTGAACCAAACCGTCGGGGGCTGGTGGCACGCTGGTTCCATGACCTTCGCTACCGTTCTCTGGGCCGTCCTCCTGCTTCTGGTCGGTGCCGGACTCGGCGTGCTCGGCACGCTGGTGTTCCGACGAATGCACGACGACGGGTCGTTGCGTGAGGCGCGCGACGCCGCCTCGGCGGCGCGGGAGCAGGCCGCCGCAGCACGTGCGCGCGCGGATGCGTTGGAGTCCAGGACCGGAACCGAGGAGTCCCGGCGAGCGCGAGACGAAGCGGTGCTGCGTGCCCTGGGGCCGGTGTCGGAACGACTGGCGAGCATGCAACGCTCCGTGCAGACGCTGGAACGTGACCGGGTGGACCAGTACTCCCAGCTGAACGAACAGCTGCAGCGCGCCGCGCACAACGATGCCGAACTGTTGCGCACCACCACGTCGCTGTCCTCGTCGTTGAGGGACAACGGCAAACGAGGCACGTGGGGCGAGGTCCAGCTCAGGCGTGTGGTGGAGGCCGCCGGCATGCTGCGGCATGTGGATTTCGACGAGCAGGTGGTCGTGGAATCCGGGCGCCCCGACCTCGTGGTGTGGCTTCCAGGCGGGAAGTCCGTAGCCGTGGATGCCAAGGTTCCGCTGGACAAGCTGCTGGAGGCCCACCGGCTGGAGAACGAGGACTCCCCGGAGGCGGCACGGGAGAAGTCCGCCTTGTTGGCGGCCCATGCCAAGGCTCTACGCGCCCACGTGAATGCGCTGGGTGATCGGCGCTATCAGGCCTCTCTCCCCGGATCACCTGATCTGGTGGTGTGTTTCCTGCCCACAGAGTCGGTCTTGTCCGAGGCACTGGCGACGGACGGCGCACTGATGGACGACGCCTTCGCCCGTGGCGTGGTCCTTGCCTCCCCCGCAACTCTGCTGGCCGTGCTGAAGGGGTTGGCGGTGACGTGGCGGCAGGAACTCGTCACCCAGAATGCCCGAGCCCTCTTCGACGAGGCCCAGGAACTGCATCGCCGACTCACCACGCTCTCGAGTCACATGGACAAACTGGGTTCGTCCCTGCGCGCCTCGGTGGAGGGGTACAACAAGTTCGTGGGCGCCCTGCAGTCCAGGGTCGCCCCGAGCCTGCGCCGCATCAACGAGCTGGACCCAGGTCAGCGCGACGACGCCGACGTCCCCTTCGAGTCCAGCCGTCAGATCGAGACGGCGCCTCGGCCCGCACCGGAGAACTTCTGACCGGCGCCCCTCCGACCGCAGCCGCTGGAACAGGCCTACAGGGCATTCAGCCCTCCAGGCCGAACCTCTCCACGGTCGTGTCGATCCACCGCTGCAGGAATTCCTCCCCCGTAGCCCGGAATCCGGGACCGAATTGACCGAAGACCTCGGCGCTGATGACGCCGACCAGCGAGGCCCAGGCCAGGGCGATCTCGGCCGCCGATCCCGCGGTGAGGTCCACACCGAGGTCGGCCAGTCCGTCGAGCAGGGCATGGCTCAGCTGCTCACTTGGAGGCGTCGAAGCATCGTCGGACGTTCGTCCCGATGCGAGCAGCACCGCGAAACGCGCCATCACCTTGGTCCCCGGTCCCGTCGTGGACTCTCTCGGCGCGGCGAACCCCGGCACCGGAGTGCCATAGATCAGTCCCCAACGAGACGGTTCCGTGACGGCCCACCGGCGCATTCCGCGTACCAGTGCGTCGAGTTGCTGTGACGGTGTGGCGGCTCGTCCTTCGGCTTCGAGCGCAACCCGCGCAAGATCCTCGTACGCGTCCACGAGCAACAACGTCAGCAGCTCGTCGCGACTGGCCACATGCCGGTAGATGGCAGACGATGCCACGCCCAGGCCACGCGAAATCTCTCGCACGGAGAGATTCGCTGCTCCCCGTTCCGCGAGCTGTTCGCGCCCCAACCTGAGGATGCCTTCTCGCATCTCGGCGCGGGCCTGCACGTGACTTCTCCTGGGACGGTCCATGCCGTCAGTCTGGCACGGACCGAACGGCTTCAGAGATGTCGACACGCCACTTTGTGAGCACTGCTCTTGAAATGTGCCCGACACTCCCCTACGGTGGTCTCACAACTTCGAGAGCATTGCTCACTATTTAGGAGGAAGTCATGCATTACGTCATCACCGGCGCCGGTCAGATCGGCGCCCAACTGGCAGAGGATCTGGTGCGGGAAGGCCACCGGGTCACCGTCATCAGGCGCGGGGAGCGGGCACCGGCAGAGGGTGCGGAGTTGCTCCGTGGCGACGCGGGTGATCCCGAAATCTTGACCCGTGCGGTACGCGGCGACACAGCCTGCGGCGAACCTGCCGCGGCGATCTTCCACTGCATCCACACCGCCTACGACGTCAAGGCCTGGCGGCGCGATCTCCCCCACCGGGAGGCAGCGGTCATGGACGTCGCAGCCGGCGCCGGCATCCCTGTCGTCTTCCCCGAGTCCGTCTATGCCTTCGGCAAGGGTGCCGAGGAATTGATCGAGGGAGCCCGGATTGCCCCGTGCTCGCCACTGGGTCGGGTACGTGCAGAACTGCTGACGGCCCGGGCAGCGCACCCGGCTCGCACCCTCTCGGTGGTTGCCGCGGACCTGTTGGGTCCCACGGCGTCGGCCGCCACGTCGGTCTTCCTGCAGTTGGTCCTGAACCCCAGCTCCCGTGGCAAGACCGCCTGGGTCATGGGCGATCCCGACGCCCCACGCTCCGTCACCTACATCCCCGATCTCACTCGAGCCATGATCACGGCTGCCCAGCACGCCGACGAACTCGCCCAGGACGGCGACGCCGTCCTCCTCGCACCGTCCACACCTCCCCTCACCCAGCGGGCGATGGCGGCGTCTGCGGCCTCGGCCGCCCACCGAGGCGAGGCCAAGGTCAGGCGACTTCCGTGGGCGCTGTTCTCCGCCGTCGGGCCCTTCAACGCCCAGTTCCGGGAACTGGGCCGCCAGCGTTACCTGTGGGACGCGCCCGCCGTGATGACACCCGGGGTCCTGACCGATCGTTTCGGGCTGCGGTCAACGCCGTGGGAGGAGGTTCTGTCCTCCAGCGCGACCTTGGCAGCCCAACCGGAGGGCTCCGGGATCAGGAGCTGAGGCCACCGATCAACAGCGACACCATCATCGCCACGATGACGGAATTGAAGGCGAAACCGAGGATCACATTGGTGCGGACCACGGTCCATGCCGTGCGCGACCGCACCCGCGCGATGTCCGTACTGCCCATCGCGGAGGCCATCACGGCCAACGTCAGGTAGTCGCCGAAGCGTGCTCCGTCCTCGACCGCCAGTTCGAGATGGTTCACCTCGTCCGAGGACCCCATGGCCAGGCGCAAGTACTCCAAGGCGAATCCGTAAGCCATAAGAGCCCAAGAACACGCCACGATGACGATGCCCATGATGATGTAGAAGGGTTGTTCCCGGTGCGAAGGAGACTGGGCTATCCACAACGTGATGATGATCGCCACGATGGCCCCGCCCATGGTCCAGCTCGAAGGACCCCCGTAGCCCATCACCCGCATCAACACACGACGCCCTCGCTGCTGCTCGGTCCGTGCCGAGACACGCAGCTCCTGGGGCCCTCGCCTGGAGTAGGCAAGGTGGGTCCACACCAGGTAGACCGCGGTGAACGACACCCACATGATCATGTAGAAATCGATGATCAGCGATGCTTCTTCCCGGTCCCCCACCGGTCCTCGCGTCACGGCCAGAATCCAGGCAGCAACCGCACCGACCGCGGTAGCGACCGCTACCGACCAGTTGGCCCTTGAAAGGTCGGTCACATAACGGGTTGCCATGCCCTTGAAATCAGTCCTCGTCCCAGTCGAAGTCATCCTCAGCTGCGGCCTTGCGGCGACGCACGCCGGTGACCACCATCGTCACGATGCCCACCATCATGCAGGCCCCACCCACCAGGCTCAAGGGCACGGAGGCCCCGCGCACCTGGTCGGTGAACACCTCGGCAATCGACCGAATCACCGCGTTGCTGCTGCTCTCGGTCCCGTTCGAGACCATGCCGGCGGCCCCGGCGCCGATCAGCCCCAGGGCGAGTGAGAGGAAACCTGCGGTCACGAACACGATCGCCCGACGTCTGGCCGCCAACAGCGCAAGCAGCAATGAGCCTGCGGCCACCAGGGAGTACACCAGCCAGTGCGCAGACTGGGTCACGGTGAGCGTCAGTATGGGCGTGACCAGCGACATCAGCGGCGAGACGTCGGAGAGGTCCTGCGAGATGCGCCAGGTGAGGTCGGGCTTGCTCTTCACGTCCACACCGACCTTCTTCAAGGCCGCTCCCACATGGTCACCCGCCAGATCCGCGACGGGGTCCAAGACCATCTCGATGTGCCCCGCGCTCTCCTTCCCGCTACGCACCTGGTCGGTGTAGCGCTCACGCGTCAGGTCCAGGACCTGCAGCCAAGCCCTGTCCACCTCGTCGTCCTCGAGCACCCTCTTGGTGGCGGTCTTCGCTGCGGCATCCACTGCGGGCTTGAGTTTCTCCTGGATGACTCCCCCGGGCAAACGCGAGACGATCTGCTCACGGACCTGGGTGGCGACCATGTCCTGCACGCCCTCGTCGTGGATGAGCGGCCCCACGGTGGTACGGACGATCTCCGGTTGCGTCAGCGCCTTGTCCATGGTGTACCCCGCCCAAGCACCGGCACCACAGAAGGCGGCGACAGCGGCAAGCAGAACTGCCAGAACATTGCGCATGATGGTGAGGGTCCTCTTCCTGGCCGGATGCCGGTGTGTCTCGTCGCAACGTGCGGAGCCTGCGGGTCGACGAGCAAACCGTCGGTGAGTCGTAGTGTACTTAAGGCAGCTTGTACACCATGGGAACGGTGAGTCGGCTGCACGGCACATCGACACCAAGCCACGGACACGGAGGAAAACCATGAGCCAGGAACCCCAGGGCCTCGATCCCGATGGCCCGGACCCTGCCAGGACCCTGCCTCCCACCGCGGCTGCCACGACCCCGGACAACCCGTGGCCGTTGTCCTTGCTTGCGCAGAACCTCAAGACACACATCGAGCGTGCTCCCTCCACCTGGATCGAGGGCCAGCTCATCGAGGCCAATCTCCGCAAGGGCGCGGCGTATCTGACCATGCGTGACCTGGAGGTGGACAATTCGCTACCTGTCACCATCTGGGCCAATGTGCTGCGCAACCTGCCCGACCAGCCCGAGGTAGGCTCGCGGGTTGTCGCCCAGGTCAAGCCGAGTTTCTGGCTCAAGGCGGGCCGGCTCTCCATGAACGCCACCGATCTGCGGCCCGTGGGGCTGGGGGACCTTTTGGCGAGGCTGGAACGTCTGCGCCGACAACTTGCCGAGGAGGGCCTGTTCAACGCCGACCGTAAGCGTCCGCTCCCCTTCCTCCCCCAGCGCATCGGCCTCATCACCGGCAGGGACTCCGACGCTGAGAAGGATGTTCTGCGCAATGCCGGCCTGCGTTGGCCGGAGGTGGCCTTCGAAGTGCGTCACACGGCGGTGCAGGGTGTGCATTGCGTCGGTGAGGTCACGGCGGCCATCCAGGAATTGGATGCAGATGCCACCGTGGACGTCATCATCATCGCCCGTGGCGGCGGGTCCCTCGAAGACCTTCTGGGGTTCAGCGACGAACGCGTGGTCCGCGCCGTGTCCGCTGCCCGGACTCCGGTGGTCTCCGCCATCGGCCACGAGGCCGACCGCCCACTCCTGGACGACGTCGCGGATCTCCGTGCCTCCACCCCCACCGATGCGGCCAAACGCGTGGTCCCGGACGTTGGAGAGGAACGTGCAGGGATCGCGGAGGCCAGGCACAGGCTTCGACAGGGACTGGGCCGGCTGCTGGACCGCTCCGCACAAGACCTGAACACTCTTCGCTCCCGGCCGGTCCTCCGCGACCCGTACGGAATGATCTCCACCAGGGACGAGGACCTGACGCGTTTACAGGTGCGGGGTGACTACGCGGTACGTCAGCGGGTATCCCGAGCCGAGGACGAGATTGCCCACCTGTCGGCACGCGTTCGTTCCCTCTCCCCCCAACAGACCTTGGACCGTGGGTATGCGGTCCTCCAGCACGAGGACGGCACCGTCTTGCGGGAGGCGGAGCAGGCTCCTGAAGGCACTCGCGTCACCGCACGATTGGCGCGGGGCCTACTGGCGCTGGATTCTCGTGGGGCACTCCCAGACCAGCTACGCCATCAGAACTGAACACCAACGCATCACCAGATTGACAACCAGCGAGGAGCAGACATGAGCACTCAGGATCAGAACCCCTCGGACACCGGCGCCGCCGGGGCGCAGGGCACGGCAACCCAGGACATCGACCAGCTCAGCTACGAACAGGCTCGAGCGCAGCTGGTGGACGTGGTCCGACGGCTGGAAGCCGGAGGAGCCGGGCTGGAGGAATCGCTGGCCCTGTGGGAGCGTGGCGAGGCCCTGGCCCAGCGGTGTGAGGGCTGGCTGGCCGGAGCCAAGGCCCGGTTGGACGCGGTCCGCGGCAGCGCAGACCCCGAGGGCTCCGCGCCGTCCGCGAACTAGGCCACCCGCTCGCGGACGTCCTCCAAGTACTCCGAGATCCGTCCGATGGCGTCAGCCAGCATCTTCGTGTCCGGCAGGAACACCAACCGGAAGTGGTCGGGTGCCACCCAGTTGAAGCCGGTTCCCTGCGTCACCAGGATCTTCTGCTGCTTGAGCAGATCCAGCGCGAAGAGCTCATCATCCTGAATCGGATAGACCTCCGGATCCAGGCGGGGGAAGAGGTACAACGACCCGTTGGCCGGCTGACACGAGACACCGGGGATGTCATTGAGCATGCGGTGGGCCAGGTTGCGCTGCTCCAGCAGCCGCCCGCCGGGCAGGATCAGGTCATTGATGGACTGGTACCCGCCCAGCGCGGTCTGAATGGCATGCTGCCCGGGCACATTGGCGCACAGGCGCATGTTGGTGAGCATGTTCAGGCCCTCGATGTAGCTCGCGGCCCGGTGCTTGGGACCGGAGATGGCCATCCAGCCGGCTCGGAAACCGCACACGCGGTAAGCCTTGGACAGGCCTGAGAAGGTCAGGGTGACCACGTCGTCAGACAACGCGGCCATGTTGTAGTGCTCCACGCCGTCGTAGGTGATCTTCTCGTAGATCTCGTCTGCGAACACGATGAGGTCGTGCTGGCGGGCCAACTCCAGGATGCCTTCCAGGACGGGCTTGGGGTACACCGCACCGGTCGGGTTGTTCGGGTTGATCACCACGATGCCCTTGGTCCGGGGCGTGATCTTGGAGGCGATGTCCTCCAGATCGGGCATCCACCCTTCCTCCTCCACGCACAAGTAGTGCACGGCCGTTCCTCCGGCCAGGGAGGTCGAGGCGGTCCACAGGGGGTAATCGGGCGCCGGGATCAGTACCTCGTCCCCGTTGTCCAACAAGGCGTTCAGGCTCAGCTGGATCAATTCGGAGACGCCGTTGCCCAGATAGATGTCATCCACGCCGATGGTCTGGATGCCCCTGGTCTGGTAATACTGCGAGACCGCGGTACGCGCGGACATGATGCCGCGCGAGTCGGAGTAACCCTGGGCCTGTGGCAGGTTGCGGATCATGTCCACCAACACGGCATCCGGCGCCTCGAACCCGAACGGCGCAGGGTTGCCGATGTTCAGCTTCAGGATGCGATGTCCCTGGTCCTCCATGCGCTGGGCCTCGTCCAGCACCGGGCCACGGATGTCGTACAGGACGTTGGAGAGCTTGGCCGACTTCTTGATCTCAGACACAGACCCATCTTGTCACCGTAGGGGACGCAGCGGGGACAAAGTGACGTGTGTGGTGCAATGGAACCCATGACCACCTCGGAGGCAAGCAACCCGTCCAACGCCAGAAACACTCACGGACTGGACGAGACGGACAGGGCCATCATCGACCTGTTGAGTGCGGATGCCCGCATGAGCAACGCGGCGCTGGCCGACGCCATCGGAGTGGCGCCCAGCACCGCACTGGTGCGCACGCGTTCCCTCGTGGAACGCGGCATCATCACCGGCTTCAACGCTGCGGTGTCACTTCAGGCGCTGGGCCGCCCGGTACAGGCACTCATTGCAGTGAAGCTGCGCGCCCACGACCGCGACGAGATCGACCGCTTCACCGAGGCCGCACCGAAACTGCCCGACGTATTGGAAATGTTCCATCTCTCCGGCGGCACCGATTACATGCTCAGGATCGCCGTTGCCTCCACGGACGCGCTGCGGGACTGGGTGTTGGACAACCTGACCACGGACGCGTCCGTGGCACACACGGAGACCACCCTGATCTTTGCTCACCACCCGGGTGCGGGTGTGGGATCGCGACACGTCTGACCTCAGAGACATCACCCGGTGGGCACCACGTGACCTCGGCCGGCCTGGTTCCGGTCCGACCGCGTTGCCGGGTGGGATCAGGCGCGACGGCGCTGCAGCACCGCGTCAAGATCCAGTCGCTTGGCCGTCTCGGCGTCGACGATCTCGTCGTCGATGTCCTGGGCCGAAGGCTCGATGTCCCGCGCGTCCGTACCGGTACGCTCCAGCTCGGCGCGATCGCGTTCGGCCTGACGGATACTGGTCACCGACGTGGCCTTCTTCTCCTCGGCCGCTGGCTGTGCCTCCGGCAGTGCACGCTCCACGGGTTCCGCATTGACGTAGGTGGGGGTCGGCACGCCCCTCGGGGACCAAGTGCTCTCCGAGTTCTTGACCGAGGCCTGATCCGTGGTGTCCTGCGGCTCGTGGGACGACCCCTCTGCACCGTCCTGGGCCACGACGTCGGTCTCCGCTCCGGGTTCGACGGCCTCGCCCTCGACGCTTTCGTCCTTGGCCCGCTCGGCCGCGACATCGACGCCGAGTGCAGCCTTGAGCGGCGAATCGACGTCGCTGACCGGTGCCTCGAAATCGAAGGCTTCCTCGGTCACCTTCACCTCAGCAGTCACCTTGACCTGGGGCTCGGAAACCGTCTCTTCCACGGATTCCGCGGCGGTGTCCTCCGAGCCCTCGGCTTCAGAGGCGCGTTCGGTCGGCGCCTGCTCGGCACCGTCCTGACCACTCTGGGCTTCGGGATCCTGTCTGGACTTCTCCGCGAACTCTTCCTCAGGGACGGCGGATTCCGCCCGGGCCCATGCCCTGCGCTTACGGTCGCGAATGGCGGAGGTACGCAGCCCCACGAAGCTCGCAATGACCACGAGGGCACACCCCAGCGGCACCAGGAAGCTCAGGGTCGTGAAGCAGGCCACGACGAAGGTCACGGGCACGGCCACCAGCGCCAGCGCGCCGAGCAGCGCCAGGGACAGCTTGCCCCAACGGATCTTGAACGCCTGATCCTGCGTTGCCATTGGACCCTCCTGGCACATAAAGAGAACGGGAAGCAGATACAGCATTGCCAGCGGTAGCCGACGTCTCAACGTTATCCGGCCAGGACACCGCATCCGCCCAGGCCACGGGGCGTGTCACAAGACGCACGCCATGCGACGATGTCCGCATGTCGCAGAATCCGGATGAGTCGTCGAAGGCGGCCGCACCCGTCCCCGGACCGGGGACCAAAGCCGACGTGAGGCGGACGGTCAGGCGCGAGCGGCGCCGGCGCGCCGCCGTCGGGCACCTCGATACCGACCTGACGGACGCCCATCGGCTGGCCAGGAGTGCGGCCGACGTGGCCGGATTGGTCCCCGGCGTGGAATGTATCGGGGCCTACCTGGCTGCACCCGGGGAACCCGACCCCGCCGAGGCCATCGCGGCGTGGCATGCCGCGGGACTTCGCGTACTCCTCCCCGTTTCCGGGCGAGACCGGGTCCTGGAGTGGGTGGAGTGGACCCCATCGGTGCGGGTCGCGCAGGGCAAGAACGCTCCGGTCCCCGAACCCGTCGGCGCCCAGCCGGCCCAGCCTGCGGATCTGGACCTGGTGGTGGTACCGGCGCTGCAGGTGGGTCATGACGGCACCCGGTTGGGACAAGGCGGCGGCTATTACGACACCTTCCTGGCTGCATACCCGCAGCTGCCCACCGTGGCGTGCGTCTTCGCGGACGAAGTCGTGGCAGCGGTGCCCAGCGATCCTTGGGATGCGACGCTCGACGCGGTCTGGACCGAAGAGGGCGTCCGTCACCTTCCACTGTGACGGCGCTCGCGGGAGGTTGCCGTCACCCGGCGGTAGAATCGCTCCTCGGTGGATGCCCGTTTTCCTGCCATCCGCAGCATCGTTGGGACATCCACACTCACTTCAACGCACAACCGACGCAAGGTTCTCATGCCTACCTACGAATACGCCTGCAAGGACTGCGGGCACCACTTCGACATCTTCCAGAGCTTCGACGAGGACTCCCTCACGGTGTGCCCGCAGTGCCAGGGCCACCTGCGCAAGAAGTTCAACTCGGTCGGCGTGGTCTTCAAGGGTTCCGGCTTCTACCGCAACGACTCGCGCTCCACCAGCACCAGCTCCGACGCGCCCGCCGCGACGAAGTCCGCCGCGGAGTCCTCGACCCCGGCTGCGTCCTCCGCGGCTGCGTCCTCCGCGGCTGCGTCCTCTGTGTCCTCCGCACCCGCGGGCAAGGCGGCGGCCGCAGGCGACTGAATTCGCCGGACACGTCCTCCCCTGAGGGCGTGTCGTCCACAGCCGAGGACTGTTCCCCCACCGGGCGGACGGCGTCGGGATCACACTGGTTGGCATGTTCACCAGGACCCGCGTTCCACGGAACCCCCAGCGCTCCGACCGGCACCATGATCGGCTCCCGGCCCGCAGCCGGCCGCCGTCACAGCAGCCGCTGCGTCGAAGCCCCTCACAATTCGTGAGCAGGTACCGACGCCTGTTCCTCGCTGCTCTCGTGTTCGTTGCCGTCGCGGCAGGATTGCGGGCGCTGGCACCGGACGCCGGGCCCACCTATGCAGCGCAGGCCCCTGTCCGTGACCTCCCTGCCGGACACGTCCTGACCGGAGCGGACCTGACCACGGTGAGGATCAGTGGGGATTCCGACCTGGAACCGGCCGACGCCACCGCTTTGGTAGGTAAGACTCTTTCGCTTCCCTGGCCGCGCGGGATCCCGATTCATCTGCAGGCACTCTCCGGGGCCGATCCCGCCCGTCACCTGCCTGCGGGTCAGGTCGCGGTGGGCTTGCAGCCGGGACGCGGCACGCCGGTGGGTTTCATTCGCGCAGGCGACCAGGTGGACGTGATCGTCACGCAGGGCGATTCCGCCAAGGAACAACGTAATGTCACGGTGGCCAGGGCAGCCCGCGTGTTGTCAGTGAGCGGGGCAGACGGCACCGAGCAGCCGAGTTGGGCCTCCGGTGGGACGGCCGAGGATCCCGTGATCGTCGTGGCTGTTCCGCGCGCGGATGCCGCCACGCTGTCCTCGGCTCCGCGACGCGGCCCGATCTCCTTGGTGGTCAGCGGCTGATCCTCGGTCCAACGCTGTCCAACGAACTGAGGATCAACCCAGCGCCGGCCATCAACCCCAGTGCTGGCCATCAACCCCAGCTCTGGCGATCAACCCCAGTGCGGCGGGCGTTGTTCCCGGAACCACGCCGCCCTGGAATCCTCGGCCTGAACCTTGGCCTGGTCCTCACTGGCCGGCGACCCACCCCGCCCGGCGTCGGTGGCATCAGAGCCAGTATGACCCGGCGTTCCGGTCAGAGCCTGAGCCTCGGCCTCTCGGTCCGCCTGCCGCGTGAGCCAACCGTCCACATCTCCCGTGGCCGGCTGCCCGGGAAGATGAGTTGGCTGAGCCTCGTAACGCCGAGAGCCACGGTGCCGTCTCCCGGTCATGATTCCGGCTTTTCCTCCGGGACGGCAGTGGCATCGTGCCTGCCGCGCGGCGTGAGGACGCCGGCCTTGGACGCAATCCGTCTGGCCACGGAGGCCGGGTCCGAGAACACGTCGATGGTCCAGACCTGCACCGGATTCCAACCGCGCAGGTGAAGTTCCGTTGGACGCACCCGCGAGCGTTCCCGCACTGCGGCCTGGGCATAGTCGTCGGACCCATCGCAGACCACGGCAACCGGTTTCGCGGTGCTTCCGGCGGGAGGCGCCACGGCCAGGTCGATCCCGTAACCCTGTCCTACCCCGACTTCGAGTCCCCAGGCCCGCAAACGTTCGGCAAGGTCCCGCAGCAGCGTGTCCGACGGGGTCACCTGGGTGTCGATATCTCGTGACACGGCCGCGGCCACTCCGCCGTCGTGGCTCAGTGACTCAAGCACGGCGTGAATCAGGGCGGCTCCGTGCTGCAACCGGGCCGGGTCCAATTCGTCGGCACCGAAGGCGCTGATCACCGTCACGTCCTCGCGACCGATTCCCAAGGTGGCCGTGACCGCGCGGGCGCCCGCCGCCGTCCCCAGCCTGCCCAGGTCGTGGACAGGACGGCCATGTGCGGTACGCGCATAGCCCAACGTGAAGATCAGCGCATCGCGGCGCAACCCGGACACGCGTTCCGCGCTGGTCACCACGAACGGCTCGTCACGGCGCTGGATGGCGGCCTGGGCCTCCGGGTGCGAGGGAAGGGCCTTCCCCACGGCCTTGGCCACGGCCCTGGCGTGCTCTGAATTGCCCGCCACCACGGCCAGTGACCGCTCTGGGTGCTGTTCCAGGGATTCGAAGACCTTGGCCACCACGACCTCCACCTCGGCCTTGGTGGTCATGGAACCTGCCTGCCCACCGGTGGCCATGGCACCGTCCACCAGGATGACGCGGGCGCTCTGCCCCTCACTCCCCAAGGGGACAGCGCTCAGGCCACTCTCGTACCGAGTGGAGAGTGCAGCGACCAGACGTTCGTCGGTCAGACGATGGACTCGCGACAGGCTCCGGCACGGCGTGACGGACGCCAGTGCGTCGAACGTGCTGATCGGCGTCGACGTCCGGTGGGAGGCCTCCCCCGGATCCACCGAGACATTCAGTGGCCGCGGTGTGCCTGCCTGCGGGTCACCGATGGCCAGCACCTGCGGTGAACGGGCCACGGCGCTGAGCCCACCCACCAGGGACAGGGACTCGGCGTCGAGGATGATGGTCGCGTCGAACCGGGCATTGGTCGGCAGCGCGGTGGGCAGATAGAGAGGGGCACCCACCCACACCGGCACCAACGCTCCGGTGAGATCCGGCGATATGGCGCACAGTTCCGCGATCTCCGGATCACCGATCTTCAGCAGGGCTCGCAGATCCCGGGCGCCGACACGATGGTCCACGATGGCGCCGGCCCAGCGGTGGGCCAACGCTGACCGCACCCGCTCGGCGCCGCCTCCGACGTGTTTGGCATCGGCGCGGCCGTACTCCCGCTGGATCTGGGACAGGGTGGCCCCGTCCTGGATGGCCAGGAAATCGTCACCGGAGACCATGGCCTCCAGCACCGACTGCCACCACGCCTGTTCCACCTCGGCGTCGATCATGTGACGGGCCACCTGGCGGGTCTCGAAATCATCGAGAAGCTCCCCCAGCCCCTGTTCGCGCAGTTCCCGCAGAAGGATGGTGCGCTCGGGGAGGGTCTCCAAGTCCGCTTCCGTTCCGGCCAGTTCCTCGAGCCTGCGGTCCAGAGCGGGCAGCGCCAGCTTGGTCAGCACGGACTCGTCCGTACCCTCAGGCAGCAGCCGTTCCAGTTCCTGAAGCCGTCCGAGCACCTGCCGATACGTGTTCAGGACCGCCTCGAGCCCAGACGGGACGGACGGGTAGCGGTGGTCCGTGGCCAGCACGCTCCAAGCCTCGCGCTGCGCCTTGACCTGCATCAGGGCGGCGTGCAGGTCCTCCACGTGGACGCCCGGACGCACGTATTCCTTGGCGACTCGACGCAGCCGCGAACGCGTCACGGAACTCATCTCGATGCCACGCTCGCGGCGCCATGTGGCGGTGGCACTTGCCGCGATGAGGTCGTCCACCTCTTTGTCGAACACGTCCGGCTCGAACTGATCGAGGCTCCGGCGCACGTCCACGAGCAGGCGCAGGGTCTTACCCCATTGCGAGAACGTCTTCACCGGCTTGATCCGGGTCGCCTTGGCGATGGCTTCCAACCGCTCGCGCAGCGGCGGTAGGTCCTTGGCCAGCCCGGTCACCAGGGTGACGGCCGCTTCGGCCTCACCACGGTGGGAGAGCCGTGACCCGTACCAGGGGCTGCGCTTGGTGGCCGCGTCGAAGGCTCCGAGATCGGAGGCCCGTTCCAGCTGCTCCACCACCGGCGCGCGACGGGGCATGGCATCGAGCACGGAACGCTTCAGGCGAACGCGGGTGGCAGGGGCAGGCACCTGCGCTGTGACCCTGGCCAGTTCTCGCATGGCCTGCAGCGGAGAAGCATTCCAGCGAGGGCGCACCGAACGCAGGGAGCGCACGTGTTCCACGAGCGAGACCCTGCGGTCCCGCAGTACCGCATCGTTGGAGGAGGTGTCCGACCGCTTGGCGCGTTCGTTGCGCAGCACGGATCGCACCAGCCCTGCCCGAAGGGTGTCGGCACTGGTGTCTCGACGCATGTTCACCACGAGCGAGTCCAGCCCGACCCTGGCCATGGAGCCGATGAAATCCTGCACGGACTGTTCCCGTTCCGCGACCACCAGCACCCGTTTGCCGGCCGCGGCCAGGCGAGCTGCCGCATTGACCGCCAAGGTGGTGGAACCTGTTCCGGCGGGCGCGGTCACCGTGACCGATCGTCCGGCAGACACCATTTCGAGGACGTCGTACTGCGACTCGTCCGCGTCCAGGACCACGAGTTCGTCCGCCGGATCGCGCAGGTCGCTCGGAACGCTCATGACGTCGTCGCGCAGGGTCTCCGCGATGCCCGTGTCCGGGCTGGTGGCGGGCTCCGCGGCGCCGTCGGCGCCCTCGCCCTCATGCCCGACGGCGGTCTCCTGGGTCTCGCCGTCCGCATCCTCGGTGGCGACGTCGTTCCCGGAGGAGGCCCCGTCCGGGGCTACGTCCTCGGACGACTCCTCCGGCGCGGAAGTCTCCTCCACCGCGGTGCGTCCTGCGCGGCTGCGCCGCCCCGGACGCACAGTGTCGTCGCCCACGGTGTCCATGAGAGCCGAGATGATGGGGTGGTCGCCGGAGACGACCTCCGGATCGGCAGGGTCGGCCACGTCAGCGAAGGTGGAAACCACCATGCGGTCGGCCACCACGAGGCCGGGCACGTCCCTCAGGGCCTCACGCAGCACCGCGATGGGACCAGAAGGGTCGAACCTTGCGGTCATGTAGGCGGAATCCAGCAGCTCGTCAGCAGAGACCTTGACGCCGAAGGTGTGCATCAGGTGCCGCAGCAGTGCCTGGTTGGGGCGGCAGCGTTCAACGAGCTGGAATTCCTCGTCGTCCACGCCGTCACGACGTTCGCAGGAGACGTGCCCGAGCATCACGGGTGCGGAGTGGAAGTCGTTCCCACCGGTGCGCAGCGTGCGCCAGGTCAACAGCCCCGTGGCGAGGTAGCCGACCTCGATGCCGCGCTGCTGCGCCACATCGGAGACGGTGGAGGAGATGGCGCGAGCGGTACGACGAGCGGCGGTGTACTGGACGGGGTCACGCAGGAGCGTGGACAGGCGCGTGCGGCGGCCCGAGAGCAACTGGGCCAACCCGGAGGGATGGGCGTGCGTCAACTCCACGGAATTGCGTGGGGTGGGCACAAAGTGCAGCAGGGAGTCGCCTCCCCCTGGTCCAAGGGACTGAACCCACGCACCGAAGCGTGCGTCCTGACCGGTTTGTTCGTTCACGATGCCTCTCGTGTCCTTTCTGACCGGGCCGTCACCGACACGTGCGCACCCGTTCGCCTCTGCCCTCAACCGTAGTGGACCGCCCGGCCCTCACTCGGGAAATTGCCCCCTACACGCCGCGAGCGGCATACCTCCTGGTGTCCCAGGACGTACGCCGCCCGCCAGAACGCTGATGCGTTCACTCCCATTCGATGGTTCCCGGTGGCTTGGACGTCACGTCAAGCACCACGCGGTTGATTCCATCCACCTCATTGGTGATGCGGTTGGAGATCTTGGAGAGCAGGTCGTAAGGAAGTCGCGACCAGTCGGCCGTCATGGCGTCCTCGGAGGAAACGGGTCGCAGAACCACCGGGTGGCCGTAGGTGCGACCGTCGCCCTGGACGCCCACGGAGCGCACGTCGGCCAGCAGCACCACCGGCATCTGCCAGACCTCGCGGTCCAGGCCTGCAGCGGTGAGTTCTGCGCGGGCGATCGCGTCGGCGCGACGCAGCAGGTCAAGGCGATCGCGGGTGACCTCACCGATGATGCGGATACCCAGGCCGGGGCCGGGGAAGGGCTGGCGGTGGACGATCTCGTCCGGCAGACCCAGTTCGGTACCGACCGCCCGGACCTCGTCCTTGAAGAGGGTGCGCAGCGGCTCCACGAGTTCGAACTCGATGTCGTCGGGCAGGCCGCCCACGTTGTGGTGGCTCTTGATGTTAGCGGTGCCTTCGCCGCCGCCGGACTCCACCACGTCGGGGTACAAAGTGCCCTGCACCAGGAAGGCGACATCCTCGCCCTCCGACTCGGCGATGATGTCCGCCTGCGCACGCTCGAAGGTGCGGATGAACTGCTCACCGATGATCTTGCGCTTGGCCTCGGGATCGGTGACCCCTGCCAGCTCTGACAGGAACACGTCCGAAGCGTCGATGACCTTGAGGACGGCCCCACCGTGCGCGGTACCGAAGGCCTTCTCGATCTCGGCCGACTCGTCCTGACGCATCAGGCCATGGTCCACGTAGACGCAGGTGAGCTGGTCACCGATCGCCCGCTGAACCAGGGCTGCCGCGACGGCGGAGTCGACGCCACCGGACAGCGCGCAGATGGCGCGCTTGGAACCGACCTGAGCGCGGATGCGCGCCACCTGGTCCTCGACGATGTTGCCCGCATTCCACGTGGGCTCGAGGCCGGCGCCGCGGTAGAGGAAGTTCTCCAGCACGGTCTGGCCGTACTCGGAGTGCTTGACCTCCGGGTGCCACTGCACGCCGTAGAGGTGTGAGGCGTCGTTCGCGAAGGCGGCGACGGGGGCGCCTTCGGAGCTGGCCAGGACGGAGAATCCCTCGGGGGCTTCGGTGACGGAGTCGCCGTGGCTCATCCAGGTGACCTGGTCGGCCGGGATGCCCTCGAAGAGGCAGGAGGTCTGGTCCGTCGAGGCCACGCCGGTGGAACCGTATTCGCGTTGGCCGGTCTTGGAGACCGTGCCGCCCAGGGCGCGCGCCATGGCCTGGAAGCCGTAGCAGATCCCCAGGGTCGGGACCCCGGCCTGGAACAGATCCGGTCCCACCTGCGGTGCACCGTCCGCGTACACGGAGGACGGACCGCCGGACAGGATGATGGCTGCGGGGTTCTTGGCGAGGATCTGCTCGGTCGTGGCGGTGTGCGGCACGATCTCCGAGTAGATGTTGGCCTCGCGGACGCGGCGGGCGATCAACTGGGCGTACTGGGCGCCGTAGTCGATCACGAGCACCGGTCGTTGCTCAGTTGCGGGAGTGGAAGTCACGGATCAAACCTTAGTCGAAGCGGAAAACAAAGACGTATGTGAGTCGTCAGTAGCGGCGGATGGCTTCGGGGTGAGCGGCCAGTTCGGCCATCACCTGCTTGTGCACCTTGGCCTCCATGAAGAAGGAAAGGAAGGGCACCACGCCACCCAGGGCGATGGCGATGAACTGCCCCAGTCCCCAGCGCATCCGGGACCACAACAGGAACACGGCCAGCAGGTACACCACGTAGAGCCAACCGTGGGCGATCAGCACTGCGATGGAGATGTTGAACCCGTCGATGATCTCCCCGTCGGCCGCCAGGGACAGCACGTTGGAGCCGCCGGCCAGGTCGGTGCCACCCGCGTAGAGGAACACGTCGAAGCCATATCGGAGGATCATTTCCACCACGAGCAGGAGCAGCATGACGCCGGTGATCCAGGCCGCGATCTTGTAGAACACGGCGGCGGCACGGATCTGCTGGTGGGTTCCGGCAAAGGAACGGCGTTTGCGCTCGGGACGGGGATCGTCCTCCGCTGCAGGAAGGTCTGCCGGATCTGGCAAGTTCTGACTCATCGATTCTCCGTAGTGGGGTGCTCAGGATCTGCGGCACCGGGTTCATGATCTGTGGAGCGCGCGGCCAGTCGCTCACGTGCCGCTTGCCTGGCCTCCCAGGCGGCCAGATCCGCCTGGTACTCGTCCTCACGCGACTTGTCGTCGGCCACCAGCCGCCACCAGACGAACAGGGCCAGTCCAGCGAAGACGACCCATTCGAGTCCGTAGAAGACGTTCAGCCAGTTCAGGTTGGTCTCATCCGGCTGCGGGCCCACCTTCACGGTTTCGAGGCCGGCCGACGCCGCTGAGACGTCGGTGCCGTCCTGGGTAGTGGCGGTGAAGGCCACGACGAAGCCTGCGTAACTGTCGCGGTCCCAGACGTTGGCCAGGCGAGCCGCGGACAGATCCGGGTAGCCATCCTCGGACGCGTCCCGGTTGGGGGTCTCGGTCGGCGCCTCGGAGGGCAGCAAGCGACCCTCGATGTCGACGCTGCCCTTGGGCAGGGACTCGGGTGCCTCGGCCTTCTCCTCCCAGCCGCGCACCACGGGGATGACATTGTCATCCGGGGCGCCGTCCGGTTGGAAGGCCGCGACCACCCAGTAGCCCTCGATGTCGTTGCGCAGTCGGTTGTTGACCAGCACGGCCGAATCGGGAACGAAGCGACCGGACATGGTCACCACCTGGTCGGCGTCGGGGACGTACATGTCGCGGCCGGGCTGGAAGTGATCGGTGAGCGCGACCGCGGTCTCCGTGTCCCGATTCGGGTCCACTGTGCGGGTCTCAGACTGTCCGAACTGCCATCTGGAGAGCAGAACGAAAACGCACGCCAACAGCAGACAACCCACCAAGGTCAGGATCCACTTGGGTTTCAGGGCGGTCTTCAGCACGCCAACCAGTCTACGGCCCGTAGAAGACACGTGTGGGCCGGGTGTGACGTGACTCCCGGCCCACAGCGCACGGAAACGCGTCAGGAAGCCGTGTACGGGCTCAGGACCATATCCACCTTCTGGAAGGACTTCAGGTCCACATAGCCGGTGGTGGCCATGGACTTGCGCAGCATCCCGGCCAGGTTGGAGGTCCCGTCGGTGTGGTGGGACGGGCCGTGAAGGACCTGCTCCATGGGGCCCACCGTGCCGACCTTCACACGGTCACCGCGAGGAAGTTTCTCGTGGGAGGCCTCCATCCCCCAGTGCCAACCGCGGCCGGGGGCCTCCTCCGCCCGGGCAAGGGCGGTACCCAGCATGACGGCATCGGCGCCGCAGGCCAGGGCCTTGACGATGTCGCCGGACGTGGACACGCCGCCGTCGGCGATGACGTGGACGTAGCGGCCGCCGGACTCGTCCAGGTACTCCGACCGAGCCGCTGCTACGTCAGCGATGGCCGTGGCCATGGGGACGTGGACGCCCATGGCCCTCCGCGTGGTTCCGGTGGCGCCGCCACCGAAGCCCACCAGCACGCCCGCGGCACCGGTGCGCATCAGGTGCAGGGCCGGGGTGTAGCCGGCCGCGCCACCGACGATCACGGGCACATCGAGTTCGTAGATGAACTGCTTCAGGTTCAACGGTTCGTGGTGTGAGGAGACATGCTCGGCCGACACCGTGTTACCGCGGATCACAAAGAGTTCGACGCCGGCCTCGAGCACCGTCTTGTAGTGTTCCTGGATCCGCTGAGGCGTCAGCGAACCCGCCACCACCACGCCGGCCTCCCGGATCTGCTCAAGCCGAGCCTTGATCAGTTCAGGACGGATGGGCGCTGCCAGAAGTTCCTGCAGACGACGCGTGACCTTGGGGTCCGCACCGCGCTCACGCTCGGATTCGAGCGAAGTGATCTCCTTCAGGACGGCCTCTGCGTCCTCGTGGCGGGTCCAGATCCCCTCGAGGTTCAGCACGCCGAGCCCACCCAGGCGACCCAGGGTGATAGCGGTTTCCGGGCTCATCACGGAATCCATCGGGGCGCCGATGAACGGGGTGTCGAAAGTGTAGGCATCGATCCGCCAGGACGTGGAGACGTCCTCGGCATCCCTGGTGCGACGGTTGGGGACGATGGCCACATCGTCCAGGGCCCAGGCCTGCCGGGCGCTCTTGAATCGGCCGATCTCGATGTCGTTGTTCACCGGTTCAGCCTACCAACCAACTTCCCTCGGGGAGCAGGCCGTGACGTGGCGACGATGTGGCGCCTGCGGCGCAACGGACGACGGGAGGTGACCGGATCCGCGGAGCCGGGCCCCTCCCGTCGGGCATGCGTGGACCGCCCGGAGGGGCCGCCACGTAAGGGGGGGTAGT
>NZ_JALAGT010000129.1 GCF_022712295.1 Galactobacter sp. | reverse complement strand
GAGGCATCATGACCATCCACGTTCCCCACACCGCCACCGAGGTCGCCCGCACCGACTACGCCCGCCCACACGCCCGGATTCACCTCAACGTGTTCCAGCCCTTCGGTCCCGTCTACGAATGGTCCAGGACGCCGCGCTCGCGTGACTTCTACGAACCTGACAAATACGTGGAGCTGGTCCGAGATGCCGAACGCGGGCTCTTCTCCGCCGTGTTCCTCGGCGAGAGCCTCCGATTGCGGGAGCACCTGGGCCGGCTCAACGACATCGCGGTGACCGGCCGCCCCGATGCCCTCGCCCTGTTTGCCCACCTGGCCGCGCACACCGAGCACATCGGTCTCGTTGCCACCCTCAACACCACCTACACGGACCCAGTGGATCTCGCACGCCGCATCGCGACCGTGGATGTGCTCAGTGGCGGGCGAGCGGGCTGGAACGTCGTGACCACCGACAACGCCTGGACAGGGGAGAACTTCCGACGCGGTGGATTCCTGGCCCGTGAGCACCGCTATACCTATGCCGAGGAACACGTAGCAGCCGTGCAGGCACTCTGGGACGGGTTCCCGTCCTCCGCCGTGGCCACCGATCGGGAGGGCACGTCGTGGGCCAAGGAGTCAGCCGTCTCCGAGGTCGTCCGGAACGGCCCGCACCTCGACCTCCGCGCGGTTCCCCAGGTGGCGGGCAGCCCCCAGGGGCAACCGATCTACTTCCAGGCAGGGGATTCGGACGAGGGGCGTGACTTCGCTGCCCGCCGCGCGGAGGGGATCTTCACCCATCACGTCCAGTTCGACGACGCCGTGGAGTTCACGGCAGACATGCGTGCCAGGGCGCGTCGGTATGGCAGGCCGGGCGACGATCTCCTGGTGATCCCGGGTGCCTCGATCGTGGTGGCGCCAACGCACAAGGAGGCCGAGGAGAAGTCCAGGTACTACCAGGAGCTCTTCCTCAATGACCGCCGCATCCAACAGACCATTGAGGCGGTCTGGCAGCAGGACCTCAGCCACGTGGATCTCGACGGCCCCCTTCCCGAGGCACCTCCCGCCAAGGAGGAACAGAGTCATACTCACGGGATCGTCCACACCGGCCATGACCCCGCCAGCAAGATCCGGGAATGGAAGACCGTCGCGCAGCGGCACGGCCTCACCTCCATCCGGCAGGTGGTGCACCATCTGGTCGGAGAGCGGGACTTCGTCGGATCGGCGGGTGAGGTGGCGGATCAGCTGGCCCACCATGTGCGTTCCGATGCCTTCGACGGCCTGAATGTGAGCCCTCACGCGTTCCCCGACGGGCTGACCGAGATCGTGGATCTGTTGGTGCCGGAGCTGCAAGAGCGAGGCGTGTACCCCGAGTCCTACGCGGGGACCACGTTGCGGGAGAACCTCGGCCTCCCGGAGACGGTGGCACATCGCGTTCCGGCACCGACTCCGCGGCGGGCGACGGTGCCGGCATGACCGAAGCCGTCTCCACGCAGGAAAGGGGCACCGGGCCCACCACTGCGTCATTGTTCGAGCCCTTGCGTCTGCGCGACCTCGAGGTCAGCAACCGGCTCTGGCTCTCACCCATGTGCCAGCACTCGGCAGTGGACGGGATCGTCAACGACTGGCACCTGGCCCACCTCGGGGACAGGGCCTCCGGAGGGTGGGGGCTCCTGTTCACCGAAGCCACCGCAGTCTCTGCGCGCGGACGGATCAGTCCAGGCGACGCCGGCATCTGGACCGACGCCCAACAGCGGGCATGGAGCCGCGTGGTGGATTTCGTCCATGCACGCGGCACGCCGATCGCGCTGCAGCTGGCGCATGCGGGGAGAAAGGCCTCGCTTCCGGCCCCGTGGTCCCCACGCACGGATGCACTGATGCCCGACGAGGGAGGCTGGGTCCCGCTCTCCGTCACCGACGTCCCGTTCCCCGGTTCCGCGGTCCCCGAGGCGGCCTCTGCCGCGGACCTGGCGAGCGTCGTCGCCGACTTCGCCGCCGCGGCGAGGCGCGGCGTCGACGCCGGGTTCGATGCGATCGAGATCCTCGCCGGGCACGGCTTCCTCATCCATTCCTTCCTCTCGCCCCTGACCAACACCCGCCGCGACGAGTGCAGGGACGGAGTGCTCCTGCTTCGGGAGATCGTCCGCGGGATCCGTACTCAGATCCCCAGGACGATGCCGCTGCTGGTGCGACTCTCGTCGACGGATTGGCTGGACGGCGGACTGACCGATGCCGACACCGCCCGGATCGCCGAGCGCCTCCTCGACCTCGGGGTGGACCTGATCGACATCTCCTCCGGCGGGATCCTCCCTGCGGACATTCCCGTCGGCCCCGGATACCAGGTGCCCGGTTCCGAGACCGTACGTGAGCAGGCGGGCGTCCCCACCAGTGTCGCCGGACTGATCACCGACCCCGGTCAGGCCGCACGGATCGTCGGGGAGGGTCACGCAGACGCCGTGAAGATCGGGCGGGCCGCCCTGCGCGATCCCTGCTTTGCACACCGCGCGGCCCACGCGCTCCGGGAAGAGACCCGCTGGCAGCCGCAATACACCAGAGGGG
>NZ_JALAGT010000128.1 GCF_022712295.1 Galactobacter sp. | reverse complement strand
GGGCGGCGACGATGCCGTGGATGCCGATGAGCACGACTCTTTGGTCCGTGGTGCCGTCCGGTTGTCTCCAGGGCCTCGTGTCCACGCGTCCGATGTATGGCGGGCGTGAGAAGAGTCGGCTCACGTGGTTTCTCCGTTCAGTAGGTTGCCGAGGTCGTGGTGGAGTCGGTGGGCGTGTTCGAGGGTGAAGCAGCCGAGGACGTGGAAGTCGTGGGCGATGAGCGCGATGCCGGGTGTGGTGGGTGCTTCGGGGTTGCCGGTATGCATGGTGGCGGGTTCGACGCGGAGGCTTGCTCCTTCGGCGTAGCGGCGGGCGTAGAGGCCTTTGTCGCTGACGTAGCTCATGCGGTCCTTTCGAGGCCGGTGATGGTGATGAGTTGGCCGGTGATGCCGCATACCTGTGTGGCGGTGTTGCTGGTTCGGTAGCGGGGTGCGGCATAGGTGTGCGGGTATTGGCAGCGTGGGCAGGTGATGCGGACGCGGCGTGGTTGGCCTGGCACGTCGAGATAGGCCCGCGCTGGCGCGGTGGGTATGTGACTCACGGGGCGTCCTCCTTGGTGTTGATGGAGCGGGCTGCTTCTTGGAGCAGCCGCACGGCGGTGTGGTGCTCTTGGGCGCATAGGTGGGCGGCGGCGTTGAGGATGAGGATCAGCTCGGGCCGGTCACGGAAGTCGGGGTAGCCGATGAACCATGAGGCGGTGTCTTCTTCCTTGGCCCATCCGGTTACGTCCCAGCGCGGTTCGCCGTTGAGCTCGCGGATGAGGGTGTTGGCTGCGTGAACTTGGCTGTGCAGGCTGCTCACGAGGCCTCCTTCTGGGTGGGGTGTAGGTGGTTGATGAGGCGTTCGATTTCGGCGGCGAGGTGGCTGAGTTCGAAGAGGTCGAGGTGTGCGATGGAGCGTCCGTTTTTGGCGAGGGTGCCGCCGGGGATGCGGGTGTTGTCCGGTTCGATCCAGTCGGAGCGGTAGATGGAGATGCCGGCGGGTGTGCGGTGGATGGTGTTGGCCATTGCTTGGGGTCCTTTCTGGGGACGGGGTGAGCCCTCACCGATTGCTCGATGAGGGCTCACCTTTTGGTCGTATGTCGGATTAGGCCGTCAGACCCGTCTTAGGCGTCAGGATCCTTGTGATTCCGGGGATTTTTGGCTGACGGGGTGCTGACGGGGTGACGGCTTGTGCTGTCAGGCCGTCCAAGGGTCGTCAGTGCTACTTCCCAGTGTTGGCGCGGTTTCTGACGGATCGGACGGGTCTGACGGGTTAGACGCCAAGACGGCTTGGAAGTGGAGCAGACCCGGAGTGAAAGCACTCTTTTCGTAAGCTCGGTTCTTGCCGTTGGAGCGGCTCTTTGCGTGGCGGAAGGATCGGGAGCGTAGCCGCCGTGCGAGGTCGTCCGTGGTGTTCAGTGGTCGGCCGGAACGGTCTCCCCAGACCCCTCCCAGTTGTAGCGGGCGGAGTCGTTCGATGAGCTCTGCACCGCTGAGTCGTTCCTCGTCTGGGCCGTAGGCGGCTGCGCAGTCCCGGTAGAGCAGTGCTTGCTCGGGGGTCTCGTCCTCAGCGTCGGCGCGGTCGGAGGTGATTGCCTCCACAGCGATCTGTCGGGAGAGGTCCGGCCAGCGTCCTCCGACCATGTCGGCGGTGATGATGAGCGGTCGCCACTTATCGCCCTCGCGTCCTACAAGCTCTGGTGGCATGGGCTCGTCGTGGTGGTAGGCCATGCCCAGCAGGGGCCGGACCAGTTCGCGTAGCTGCTCCCCGTATTCGAAGAGCGGCAGGGGCGAGGTTCGGTCGTCCCATTGCTGCACGAGGCCCTTCTCCATCGTGATCCAGATGAACCGCGATTCCACGTCGGCGGGGAGCTTGATGTTGATGCCTGCCAGCGCGAGCGGCGCGAACACGGGGAACATCTTCACCTCCATCGGGAGGTCTTTGCCGGTGGGGACCATCTTGGGGACGCCGCCGGCGTTGAGCTCGAAGGAACCGTTGAGCAGGGTCTCTGCGTCGCGGCGAAACGATGAGTCGTAGGAGAAGGTGCGTTGTGCTTCGTCGATGAGCACTGTTCCTCCTTGTCCCAGGTACTCGCGGATGGAGGCGAGCGTGGGTGAGAGGACCAGGGGCCATGCCGACATGGAGGCAGCGTGGAGGACTTTCAGCAGTGTGGACTTACCGACTCCGGGGCCAGGTGCGTCGATGGCCAGCGTCGGGGAGAAGTAAAGCCCGAGTGGGTCTTTGATCTTCTTCGTACGCGGGTCAAGAGGAATCTCAGGCTCGGGGCCGAGCTCAGCGAGAATCTCCTCGTCCTTGCGGCGCGCCAGTCGCATACGCCGGGCCTGATCCCGGTGCTCCTTCAAAGCCTTCACCTCGGGGCCTTCGGGGTCCGGGATATTCAGGAGGTAGGTGTGCACGATCCAGAGCACGGCGATCTCCACCGCGTAAGGGGTGGAGGCGTTGATGTACGGGCTGATGTAGCGCACGAGGCGTTCCACAAGCTCAGCGAGGTCGCGAGGCTTGTCAGCGGTCAAAGGGTCTCCTTGAGAATGGGCGAGGCCGCGCCCTCCTGGTGTGGAGAGCACGGCCTCGGGTTGAGAGTTGAGGTGGTTCAGGCGGCGGGCCTGAGCCGGGTGTGTGGGATGCGTCCGCTGCGTTGGTAGTACTCGCGGGCGTCGTGCCATCCCTCGTTGTATTGCTGCTGTGCGAGGGGGATCAGCTGCCAGCGGGCATATTCAGCGTTGGTGCCGTCACGCACGCCGTCGGTGTAGGCGCAGTGCCTTTCGTAGGCGATGAACGTTTGCACGTCGAGGCGGTCCAGGAGTTCCCAGAGGTCGGGCCTGGAGGCCTGCGAGGTAACCACGCCACCAGGCTTCGCCGGCTGCGATTGCGGCCTGTTCGGGGCAATGGTCATGGTTCATCCCTTGGCCTTGTGAGCCTGCCGGCGTGCCGGTTCGGGGTTGCCCCACCGTGCCAGGATCTCCGCTCGGACGGACGCGACCGTGAGGCGGGCCTCGTGCTTGGGCGACTGGGTCAACGCCATGAGGTCAGTTCCTTTCCCTCGCGAAGCTCGTCGATGTTGATGAACGC
Source organism: Galactobacter sp. (assembly GCF_022712295.1). Classification (GTDB taxonomy): domain Bacteria; phylum Actinomycetota; class Actinomycetes; order Actinomycetales; family Micrococcaceae; genus Galactobacter. The sequence continues at coordinate 5,604 of NZ_JALAGT010000128.1, read as the reverse complement.
CCGCCGTAGAGCCAGGGCGACCGGAGAGTTAAGCGCGTACTCGTCTTGCACTCCGTCGAGGTACAAACACACGCCGGTCTCTGCCGTCCATGTCAGGTAGACGCTTGCGTCCTTAGCGTCGAGGATGTGGCGTTGCCACGTCCCGGAGTCGTGCACGCGGCCGCGCAGGTAGTCACGTTCTGAGGGGTCATCGAGTCCGTACATGAAGAATCCGCGCGGGATGTTCGGGAACCGCAGCCGGTACTCGCGTTCCCACTGCTGCTGATCTGCGGCGGTGAAAGTCTGGGTGCTCATCGGCTCATCACCTCAATGGCGACGGTCATGAACGCTGGGACGTCGAAGCCGTGATCCTCAGCGAACCGGGCGAGCGACTGCACGGTGTGCTTGCTCGGGTCGATGGCGTCCTCGGAGGCGAAGTAACTGCGGGCCTCGGAGAGGCGGTGATCCTCGTGAATCTTGGTGAGGAACGTGATCAGCTCGGGCAGGTGCTCGACGTGAACAACCTCGTCGGTCTCCAGGGCCACAGTCGGCCCGTCCTCGGCGCTCAGGTACTCGGTGACCTCGACGCCGGCGACGATCTCACAAGACACGCACACGGGCTCAGAGGGGCCCGTGGGGACGGCCGTCAGCCGGGGCTGGGGAGGGTTCACCAGATCTTCCAGGAGGCCCCTGAACGCAATGAGCTCGTCACGGTCAGGGTCACCCTCTTCGAACTCAATCCGGTAGCGGTCGATGCCGTCCACGTCCTTGTATCCGTGGGCGAAGATGCCGAACTGTGCGGCGTCAGGGGTCGAGATCTTGACGGGGGTAGCGGTAAGCTGAAGGGACACAACGGCCTCCTAGTAGGTGGTTGGTTGGACGGCTTCGATGCGAAGGTTTGGCGACTCGTGCATCGGGGCCGTTTTCTTGTTGGTGTGGGTGGTGCAGCGGGAGCAGGCGCAGCCGGGGCGCATAGCCCGGTGGACTGCCGTAGCCGCCGTGGGGTTCCTGAGGGCGAACGCGACAGGGCGATGAATCTCCGTGAGCGTCCTCAGATGCGCTCCGAGTGACTGGAGTGCAGCCTCATGCGTGAGCGGCAGGTCGAGCGTCTTGTGCTTGATCGCCGCCTTCCGAATCTGGTTCGAAGAGAGGCTGAGACCGCCGCCGTCCGATACCTGACGGATGAACTTTTCCCGCTCGGAGACGGTGAGGGTCACGCGGACTCCTCGAACGCGGCGTTGATCCAGGCGATGACATCCGACTCTCGGAACATACGGCGCCCGCCGATGAGGGCTGACTTGGGTGCGGTGCCGGTGTGGATCATCCACCGCAGCGAGGCCGGCGTCTTGCCGATCATGGGCGCGGCCTCGTTCACGTTCAGAAGCTTGATGGGTACGACAGCAGACACGATTCCTCCTAGGTAGAGGGGCCCGAAGCCCCTGTTGCGAACCTGCATTATTTGCGGCCCTGCATCGAGCGTAGTTGGTGGCGCTTGTAGCGTCAAGCGCATACGATGCAGGGATGCAATCACAGTCGAATGGGATGGGCCGGGTCGAGCAAGAAGTTGGGCAGCAAGTGGCCCTTCTTCGGAGCCAGGCATCGCTGACTCAGAGACAACTGGCCGACAAACTTACTGACGCTGGTATGGCAGTCGATGCCTCGGCAGTGTCTCGCATTGAGAAGGGTCAGCGAGCACTCCGAGTGAGCGAGGCACTGATCCTGGCTGATGTCCTGGATGTGGACATCGACTACCTGGTGTCGGGCGTTGAATCACCAGACAGGGACTTTCGAACAACTCGACGAGCCGCGGACGCGATGATGAACCGCCTCGCGCCAAGCATTGCCGACTGGCTGAACGCCCTGTCATACGCTCAGGAACTTGTTTCTGCAGACCCGCGCCTGTTAGACACCCTGAAGGACGAGGAAGGTCCTCAGGCTGCAGACCTCTATCTGGATTGGGTGACGCAACGAATCAGTGAGTTGGAATGGCCTGCCGGTGCTGACATAGAGATCGCAGAAGAGGATGCCGACATCCGTGTCGCACTTCGAAGGGCGGGGCACGCACTTGTGGATTCGGTGTTCCGCGAACCCACCCTCATCGTCGAAGGGAAGCCGGTAAGGGCCCTTGACCCGTGGGAATGCGCGAAGTCGAGTGATGGGTAGCGTTGCGAAGCGCCCGGACGGCAAGTGGAGGGCACGCTACCGGGACGCAGAGGGCCAAGAGCACTCCAAGCACTTCAGGCGGAAACACGAGGCCGAGAAGTGGGTTGCAGCGCAGACAACCGACCTCCAGCGTGGCGAGTACATCGACCCGAAGGCCGGAGAGATCACCCTGCGCGACTGGTATGCACAGTGGCGCGACGTGCAGGTCTGGGCTGTCGGCACCTACGCAAAGTCGAACCAGGCCATCGACTCCTGCGACTTCGCCGGCATGAAGATCAAGGACGTTCGCCCGTCCCACGTGCAGGCGTGGGTGAAGCGCATGGACACCCCGGACGCGGCAGGGAAGAAGCTCTCGCCGGGGACGATCAAGAACCGCGTGAAGATGATCCGGTCCGCCTTCAAGGCCGCTTGTCAGGACGCTGTCATCTTGCGAGATCCGACGGAGAAGGTGAAGCTCCCTCGGGAGCGCAAGGCCGAGGCGAAAATGCTGCTCCTCACCTCGGAGCAGGTGCGAGAGGCGATGGACTCGGCGCCGCCGGAGTTCTCAGCGTTCATTGCCGTGTGCGCGTTCGCGGGTCTCCGGCTGGGGGAGGCGGCAGGCCTACAGGTCGGTGACGTGGATTTCCTGCGGGGGACCATCACCGTTGCGCGGCAGGTGCAGGGGGCCGGTACAACTTCGCTCCGGATTGAGCCGCCCAAGCACGGCTCGGAGCGCGTTGTGTTTGTGCCGCGCCGGCTCACGGATCTGCTCTCACAGCACATCGTGGAGCAGGGCGTCCGGGGAGAGGCACAATGGCTGTTTGGTCGCGGTGAGCACGTCTACAACTGGAACAGTGCTGGCTTCATCTGGCGGAACACCCGTGCCAAGGCGGGTCTGCCGGAGGCGGCGCACATTCACGATCTGCGGCACTACTTCGCCTCGGGCCTCATCGCCTCCGGCTGCGACGTCGTGACCGTGCAGCGAGCCCTGGGGCACTCGTCGCCGTCGATCACCCTGGACATCTACAGCCACCTGTGGCCCACGGCTGAGGACAAGACAAGAGCCGCCGCCAACGGGTTGATGGCAGCGGCTCTTGGAGATTCTGCGGACCAGATGCGGACTAACCGCCCTGCATCCCAGTGATTTCGCGGGACTCAGAGGTACTCGGCGAACTCCTTCTCGATGATCTGCTTCGGCTTGGCGCCGATGGACGTGGCGACGTGCTCGCCGGCCTTGAAGACGTACACGGCCGGGATGGACGTGATGCCGTACTGGGCGGCGATGCCCTGGTTCTCGTCCACGTTGACCTTCACGACCTTGACGGAGTCATGCTCGTCGGCGATCTGGTCGAGGATGGGGCTCAGCATGCGGCACGGGCCGCACCACTCGGCCCAGAAGTCCACGATGACGGGCTTGTCGGACTTCAGGACCTCGTCCTGGAAGGTGGCATCGGTGACGTCGGCAACGGTGGCCATGGTGTCTCTCCTCGCGCTAAAGGGGTTGAATCAGGCGATCGCCGCGTCGGCGGCCTGAGCGGTCTCGGTCGAATCGTCGGTGGCGCAGGCCGTCTCGTGGGAGCCCAGGTAGTGCTCCACATCGATGGCGGCGGCGCAACCGGAGCCGGCAGCCGTGATGGCCTGGCGGTAGGTGGGATCCAGCACGTCGCCGGCGGCGAACACGCCGTCCACGGAGGTGCGGGAGGAGCGGCCGTCGACGGCGATCGTGCCGGCGTCGGTGATCTTCACCTGGTCCTGAACCAGGGCCACGCGCGGGTCGTTGCCGATGGCGACGAACACGCCGGTCACGGCGAGCTCGCTCTCCTCGCCGGTGTTCAGGTTGCGCAGGCGAACGCCCGTGACCTTGTCCTCGCCAAGCACGTCGGCGACCTCGGAGTTCCAGACGAACTCGATCTTGGGGTGGGCCAGGGCGCGGTCGGCCATGATCTTGGAGGCACGCAGCGAGTCGCGGCGGTGGATCACGGTGACCTTGGAGGCGAACTTCGTCAGGAACAGGGCCTCCTCCATGGCGGAATCGCCGCCGCCGACCACGGCGATCTCCTGCTCGCGGAAGAAGAAGCCGTCGCACGTGGCGCACCACGAGACGCCGTGGCCGGAGAGGCGGGCCTCGCTGTCCAGGCCCAGCTCGCGGTAGGCGGAGCCGGTGGCAAGGATGACGGTGCGGGCGCGGTGGATGGTGCCGTCCATGAGGACGACCTTCTTGATCTCACCCTCGAGCTCCACGGCCGTGGCGTCCTCGTAGAGCACCTCGGCGCCGAACTTCTCGGCCTGCTCCTGCAGCTTGCCCATGAGTTCGGGGCCCATGATGCCCTCGGGGAAGCCCGGGAAGTTCTCCACCTCGGTGGTCTTCATGAGCTCGCCGCCGGCCTCGACGGAACCGGCGATGACGAGCGGGGACAGGTTGGCACGCGCCGTGTAGATCGCGGCCGTGTACCCGGCGGGGCCGGAACCAACGATGATGACGTCGCGCACGGCGTCGTTGTTCTGAGCGGCCACGTGAGCCTGCCTTCCTCGCTTGCTGCGGTGCGTCCCGAGCGGGGCACACCTTCTCTGTGTGTCGTAACGGTTCGGTGCGCGGGCCTATTCCCGCGCCCCGATGCCCTTCAGGGGCGGGTCAGGAGACCTTGATCTCCGAGACGGTGAAGCCATAGGGGCGATCGGCCGAGCGCGGGGAGGCCAGGCGCGGCAGCTCCGAGACGGTGACGAAGACGTACTGGCCCTCGACGGGCTTGCCGCCGTTGACCGTGGGCGCCTCGAGCGTGGCGCCCGAGAAGGAACCGGAGAACACGTCCTTGGCCGCGTCGGCCGACGGCGTGCTGCCCACGGACACGCGGACCTCGCCGCCGGTGCCGCCGAGCCCGCTCATGGTCACCGACGACACGTCGGCCGGCTTCTCCAGCTTGATCATCAACGTGAACTCCTTGAAGAAGTTGCCGAAGGCCGGCGTCTTGTAGGAGTACGTGGTGAAGCGCGTGGAGGACTGTCCGTCCGCGGCGTTGGACGGCGACGTCCGGCCGGAATCGAAGAGATTGGAGAGCTGCCCCTCCGCCGGGGCCACGAGCTCGGCGGAAGCGATCTTCGGCTTCGCCGCGGTGGGCGTCTGGCTGCTGGCCTCGCCGCTGCCGCTCGTGGTGGGCGCGGTGGTCGTGGCCGAGGTCGCGGGGCCGGCGGTCGGCTGCGCGCCGCCCCCGCCCAGGGCCTTCACGGCGAAGACAACACCGCCGATGAGCACGGCGACGAGCACCAGGCCCACGAGCAGGCGCGTCCAGCGGTGCGAATCGGCGTCCTCACGCTGGGAGGAAGGATTCGTGCCCACGCGCGCCAGGACGTCGTCGGCCGCTGCGGCAACCCGAGCGCCGTCGTCCACCTGGGCCGGGGCACCGGAGGACGCGCCGAAGGCGGCGGCCTGTGCACCCGCCTGCGGGGCGCCGGCGGCGGCCGCCTCGCGCGGGAAGCGTGAGGCAG
>NZ_JALAGT010000127.1 GCF_022712295.1 Galactobacter sp. | reverse complement strand
TCGTAGGAGAGGACCTCGTTGCCCTCGAGCTTCTCGCCCCACTGGTCCCAGCCGGCCAGCACCGGGGAGGTGAAGTCCTTGGCCGGAGTACGGGTGCCGTCGAAGGCCTTCTCCGTGATGGCGTCGCGGTCGATGGCGTAGGAGATGGCCTCGCGGCGCAGCTGACCCTCTTCGTCACCCTTGAAGTGATCGAGGTACTGCGGGATGGTGAAGGACTGGAACAGGGCGGAGGCCTGGTTGGCGTTGGACTTCGGGAAGTCCTGCTCGAAGGTCTTGAATGCCGAGGACGGGATCTGGTCGAGGACGTCCAAGTTCCCCGACTGCACATCGGCGTAGGCAGAGTCGAGCTTGGTGTAGAACTTGATGTCCACACCGCCATTCTGCGCCGCCTTGGGACCCTCATAGGAGTCGTTCTTGACGAGCTTGATGCCCTGGTTATGGGTCCAAGCCTTGGCATCGGCCAGCTTGTAGGAGCCGTTGCCGACCGGGGACTCACCGAAGGCCTTCATGTCCTTGAAGGCGGAATCCGGGAGCGGGACGAAGGCGGAGTAGCCCACGCGCAGGTTGAACTCCGCTTCGGGGTTGTTCAGCGCCACGGTGAACTCGGTGTCGGAGACCTTCTTCAGACCCGAGAGCTCGGCCACGTTCTTGTCAGCGGAGTAGCCCTTGATGTTCTCGAAGAAGTAGGAACCACCCTGGGCGTTCTTCAGGTTGGCACCGTAGTTCCAGGCCTTGATGTAGTTGTCAGCGGTGACGGGAGTACCGTCGGAGAACTTGGCGCCCTCCTTGAGCTTCACGGTCCACACCGTATTGTCATCGTTGGGTTCCAGGGACTCGGCCTGGTCCAGCTGGACCTCGCCGTCAGCCTTGAAAGAGGTCAAGCCGGAGAAGACCAGGTCGATGATCTTGCCGCCGCCCACCTCGGTGGTGTTGGTGGGGATCAGCGGCATCTGCGGCTCGGTGCCGTTGGTGGAGATGACGTCGGTGGTGGGCTTGGCGTTGGCGTCGACGGTGGCGTCGCCACCCGCAGCCTTGGCCTTGCTCGAGGAGCCGGCGTCCGAGTCGCCGCCGCCGCAGGCGGTCAGGGCCAGAGCAGAGGCCGCGATGATGGACAGGGCGCCCAGCGCCTTGCGATTCTTCAACACGTGGAAAGTCCTCCCGTTACGGGTGAAAGAGACTGATGCGGGATTCCCGGTTTCGCCCGGGAGGCCCTTCTACAAGTCCCCTACTTTACTCGCATCTACCCGGCTTGTGCACAGCCCCTACTCATCCCGACATCTTTTCCGGGGCATGATGCATGTGCCGCGACTGTAGTGCAAGTCACGCACCAAGATGACATTGACACGACTGCCCGACGAGACCGCGGCAGATACGCGTAGGACCGTCGAGTTCCGCACGGTGACGGGAATCAAACGGGCGCTGCGCGCCGGAGGCGGCACCCGCCGTCGGGCCTTTTCATGACGTGAGCCACACGATAGATCACTCATAGACCACTGTTTGGCCGATCCCCAAATACGTGAATCTCAAGGGAACGTTTCACAGTTGGGTTTCACCTCCCGGTAACACGGCCCCGGGGGGGCACAGACAGGAGGGTGGGACGCTCCAGGCGTCCCACCCTCCTCCGATCTCGCTGCTTCTCGTCACCGGCTCAGAGCTGGTGGCGAGCCTCCCGCCGAGTCCGCTGGGCCTCGGGGTCGGGAACGGGAGCCGCGGCCAGCAGCTCCTTGGTGTAGTCCTCCACAGGGAAATGCAGCACCCTGTCCGCCGGCCCCTGCTCCACGACGTGCCCCTTCTTCATGACCACCACATCGTCTGCCAGGTGATCCACCACGGCCAGGTCGTGCGACACGAAGAGGCAGGCGAAGCCGTACTGCTCCTGCAGCTCCTTGAGCATGTCCAGGACCACTGCCTGCACCGAGACGTCCAAGGCGGACGTAGGCTCGTCCGCCACCAGCAGTGCCGGGTCAAGCGCCAGCGCGCGGGCAATCCCCACACGCTGCTTCTGACCACCGGAGAGCTCGTGGGGATAGCGGTTGATGGTGTCCCCAGGCAGTTTCACCGCATCGATGAGTTCGGCAGCGCGCTTGCGGCGTGAGGCCTTGTCGCCGATCTTGTGCACCTCCAGCGGCTCCATGATGCAGTCACCGATGGGGAATCGCGGGTCCAGCGATGCAGCCGGATCCTGGAAGACGACCCCGATCTTGCGGCGTTCTGCCCGAGCCGCCTTGCCCCGCAGCTTGGTGAGGTCCTTACCGTCCACCCGGATCTCGCCCGAGGCGGTGGGCAACAGGCCGAGCGCGGCCTTGGCCACGGTGGACTTACCTGAACCGGACTCACCCACCAACGCGGTGGTGCGGCGCTTGAGCACATCGAAGCTGATGCCCTCGGCCGCACGGAAGACTCCGCCGCGGACCTTGTACTCGATCGCGACGTCCTTCACGGACAGCACCAGGTCCCTACGAGCGGCTTCGGCCTGAGCCTGACACTCGATCTCGGCCACCTCGGAGGCGTCCGCCTCCGAGATCAGTGCCACGTCCGTCAGCCGCGGTACAGCGGCAAGCAGCTTCTGAGTGTATGGGTGCTTGGGCGCCCCCAGGATCTGGTCCACCGTCCCCTGCTCCACGAGCTCACCCATGAACATCACGGACACCCGGTCGGCCAGGTCTGCCACGACACCCATGTTGTGGGTGATGAGCAGGATGCCGACGCCCACCTCGTCCTTGAGCCTGCGCAGCAGGTCCAGGATCTCCGCCTGCACCGTCACGTCGAGTGCGGTGGTGGGCTCGTCAGCAATGATCACCTTGGGATCGCAGGTGAGGGCCATGGCGATGACGATGCGCTGACGCTGGCCGCCCGAGAACTGGTGCGGGTACTGCCTGATGCGCTTCTTGGCGTCGGGAATACCCACCAGTTGCAGCAGCTTCACCGCGCGGTCTATGGCCTCCTGCCCATAGGCCAGGTTGTGCGTCTCCAACGCCTCGGTCATCTGCCGTTCCACGGTCAGGACCGGGTTCAGCGCCGTCATGGGCTCCTGGAAGACCATGGCCAGCTCGGTGGCACGCAGGGCACGCATCTTGTTCTGGGCCAGTCCCACGACCTCGGTGCCGGTGACCTTCACCGACCCGGTCACCTCTGCCGTTGCTGGAAGCAGCCCCATGGCAGACATCGAGGTCACGGACTTACCGGACCCCGATTCGCCCACCAGGGCCACAACCTCGCCTGCATGAACCTGCAGGGACAGGCCCTTGACGGCGTGGACGGTGCGGGAGGCACCGACGAAGTCCACCTTCAGGTCCTCGAAGGAGAGCACCACTTCACCGGCCGCATTCCGACGGACGGGTTGAACCGATGTGGTCGTCATTTCTTGGGCCCTTCTTCATTGAACCCGGACCCGTTGTCAGGGCCCGGATGGTCCTCCGGTTCAGCTGGAACCCGTCCGCCTGCCGGGTTCCCCATGGAACCCGCAGCGTTCCTCGCCACGCTTGCCGCTGCCTGCTCTGCCTGCTGCTGCGCGGAGTCGACGCGTCCGAACTTGAAGAGGCGACGTCGCTTGACGTTCGCCTGACGCGGGTCGAAGGCGTCGCGCAGACCGTCACCGATGAAGTTCACGGTCAGCGCGATGACGAGGATCATCAGACCAGGCCACCAGAACAGCCATGGACGCACCGTGAAGGAGTTCTGATAGGTGGAGATCAACAACCCGAGCGAGGAGCTCGGGGGCTTGACGCCGTAACCGAGGAAGGAGAGCGAGGTCTCCAACAACACGGCGGCCGCGATGCTGAGGGTCGCGTTCACCAGCACCGTCCCGATGGTGTTCGGGATGAGGTGCTTGAACACGACGCGGGTGGTGCTTGCACCCATGGCCCGAGCCGCGTCCACGTACTCCCGTTCGCGCAGCGAGAGCACCTGGGAGCGCACCAGACGGGCCAAGCCCGCCCAGGAGACGGCACCGAGGAGGATGCCGAGGAACCACGGCGAGCTGACCAGGTTCCCGGCGATCTTGCCGACGATGGCTGCGATCAGCAGCAGCGGAACCACGAAGAAGATGTCCGTGATACGCATCAGGATGGAATCCACCCAGCCGCGGAAGTAGCCGGCGATGGCGCCGATGATGGTGCCGAAGATCGTGGCCACGATGCCGACCAGGAAGGCGATGATCACGGAGACCTGCAGCCCCCGCATGGTCAGGGCGAAGTAGTCGCGGCCCAGGTTCTCCTGGCCGAACCAGTGCTGAGCGGAGGGACGACCACCGTCGATCGGCGTGGTGGTCTCCCTCCAGTCGTGTGGCCACCAGCCCGGAATCGGGCCGACCCCGATCGAGGTGATGGAGATCAGCAGGACCACCACCAGGATCACGGCGGAAATCATGGCGGGCTTGTGGCGGATGAAGCGCTTCCAGACCAGTTTGGCCTGCGACTGCGATTCGTCGGCGGAGGCTTCGAGCTTTGCGTCCTCGACCTCTGCCAACGAGACGATCTGTTCCGGATCGGAGCCGGCCACCAGGGGCCGCTCGTCACCGTTCGAATTGGGGTCCATGTGTTTCGGACTCATGTTTTCCTTCACGCTCCTGTGATTTCAGACCCTGATCCGAGGATCAACAAGGGCGTAGACGATGTCGGTCAGCAGGTTGAAGAGGATGGCGATGCCACCGGTGACGAGCACGAAGGCCATCACGGGGTTGGGGTCGGTGGCTTGCAGTCCGTCCTGGAACATGGCGCCCATGCCCTTCCACCCAAAGACCTGCTCCGTGATCACGGCTCCACCGATGACGGCGGCGAAGTCCATGGCCACGATCGTGACGATGGGGATCATCGCGTTGCGGAAGGCGTGGCGCAGGATCACCGTGCGTTCCGGCAGCCCCTTGGAGCGCGCCGTGCGAATGTAGTCCTGGTCCCCGACCTCGATCATGGCCGAGCGCGTGTAGCGGGAGTAGGAGGCCATGGAGATCGCGGCCAACAGTACCGTGGGCAGCAGCAGCTGTGTGCCGTTGTCGAGGAACCTCTCCCAGAAGTCACCCTGGAAGTTCGGCGTGTTGGAGCCGATGGTCGCGATGGGACGAGGCTTGAGATCCGTGAATCCCGGCCAGGCTTGGAACAGGTGATCCACCACGGTGAGGAAGGCTCCGACCAAGGTCGTGGAGACCGCTGCGGTGATGGCCTGATTTCTGTAGCGCCCGCCCATGAAGTACCCGAGCACCCAGGGAACCGCGATGGCCAGCACCAGGCCAACGGCGAGGATTCCCCAGTTCGGTTCCTCGATCAGGTTCCAGGTGGCGTAGTAGACCACCATGACCAGCACCACAGAGATCACTGCGGGCAAGATGACCGTGATCTCCTTGATCCCGACCGTGACGTGGGTGGCGAAGACCGCAACGGCCAGTGTCACGACACTGATCACGGCGGGTCCCATCTGCGGGTACTCCCACATTCGCAACCAGGTGAAGTACGGCAAGGCCGCCCCGACCACCACGGCCACGATGCCGAAGCTCAGCAGTCTGCGCT
>NZ_JALAGT010000126.1 GCF_022712295.1 Galactobacter sp. | reverse complement strand
CGCCCGCCCCGTGCGCGCCCGCGTGGTCTCGGACAACATAGGCACCCACAAGATCCTGGAACGCCGCGGCTTCGTGAAGATCGGGGAGACCAAGGACTTCGCCGTGGCCCGCGCAGCCGTGGTCAGCGAGGACATCCTCGAGCTGGCCTGATCCGGCCGCCCCACCATCGACATTGCCATGCCCGACGGCATGACACGCGCCCAGGTGCCGAAAGGCACCTGGGCGCGTATCGCGGGGTCGCATCGGCGCAATCTGTTCAGCGCCTCTCCAAGGATCTCCAGCTGACGCTCTACTGCAGACCGGACGAGCAAATCATCTTCGAATGCAGTGAGGGTCTTACCCCGCACAAAGACAGTAACCGATCTAGCTGCTTCAACTGCATCCCACAGATGCGCAGGTGCGTCAGGCCGCATAGACATCCTGAGAACCTTTGAGAGCAGCGGCTTTGAAGTACGGGTTCTTCACCGCACGCTCCATGATGAGATCGATGTCATTCCCGACAATTCTTTCCAAGTCGGACTTGAACTCAAAGTAGTCGTGAAACAGATCCTCTCGGCCCGGCAGGAACGTAACCAAGAAATCGACATCGCTGGAGGCCGGGTCGAAGCGGTCGGTCAGCACGGACCCGAAGACACGTAGCCGCTCCACACCATGCTCTTCACACGCGCGAGCGATCGCATCAACATCAAGATGGATGGCCGTCTGCATAGGGTCAGTCTCTCAAATGGGGCACCCAAGCGACAGAGGCCACACGACAACGCGCCCAGGTGCCTTTCGGCACCTGGGCGCGTTGCGTCGTCGGACATGGTGGTGTGGAGCAAACGCCAGGGGCGCCGCAGCCCGTTCGCTGCGACGCCCCTGGGGGTTGTCAGGACCCTGGCGGGTCAGTGATGGGTGGGTGGCTCCGCACCGATACCGGTGAGGGAACGCACTTCCATCTCGGCCGCGAGTTCCGCACTCTCCTTGGTCTTGTCGGTGATGGAACCGAGCCAACCGAGGATGAACGCCAGCGGGATGGAGATCAGGCCGGGGTTGGACAGCGGGAACCAGTGGAAGTCCACGCCCTGGATCATGGAGGTGGGGCCACCGGACATGACCGGGGAGAAGATGATCAGGAACAGCGACGATCCCAGGCCGCCGTACATGGACCACAGCGCGCCACGGGTGGTGAAGCGCTTCCAGAACAGCGAGTACAGGATGGTGGGCAGGTTGGCCGAGGCGGCGACCGCGAAGGCCAGGGCCACCAGGAAGGCCACGTTCTGACCGTTGGCGCCGATACCGCCCACGATCGCGACGATGCCGATGACCACGATGGTCCAGCGGGAGACCTTGACCTCCTGCTCCGAGGTGGCCTTGCCCTTCTTGATCACGGATCCATAGATGTCGTGGGAGAAGGAGGCCGCAGCGGTGATCGCCAGGCCGGCAACCACCGCGAGGATGGTCGCGAAAGCCACCGCGGCGATCACGCCGAGCAGGACCGATCCGCCGAGTTCGTACGCCAGCAGCGGGGCCGCAGCGTTCTCGCCACCGGGTGCGGACGCGATCTTCTCGGGGCCGATCATGGCGCCTGCGGCGTAGCCGAGCACCAGGGTGAAGAGGTAGAACGCGCCGATGATCCAGATGGCCCAGACCACGGACTTACGTGCCTCCTTGGCGGTGGGCACCGTGTAGAAGCGCATCAGCACGTGCGGCAGACCCGCGGTACCGAGCACCAGGGCCAAGCCCAGGGAGATGAAGTCGATGTTGGAGGTCGGGAAGTTGGCTCCGTACTTGGCACCGGGCTCCAGCAGGCCGGTGTTGCCACCGGCTGCGGCAACGGCGTCGCCCATGATCTCGGAGAGGTTGAACCCGTGCATCGCCAGCGCCCAGACGGTCATGACGCCCGCACCGAGGACCAGCAGGGTGGCCTTGATGATCTGCACCCAGGTGGTGCCCTTCATGCCGCCAACCAGCACGTAGAGAATCATGAGCGCACCGACCACGGCGATGACCACGGACTGTCCTGCCTTGTCCGGGATGCCGAGCAGAAGGGCCACGAGGCCACCGGCACCGGCCATCTGTGCAAGCAGGTAGAAGAGGCAGACGGCCAGGGTCGTGATGGCCGCGGCAATACGCACGGGCTTCTGCTTCAGGCGGAAGGAGAGCACATCCGCCATGGTGAACTTACCGGTGTTGCGCAGCAGCTCGGCGACGAGCAGCAGGGCCACCAGCCAGGCCACCAGGAAGCCGATGGAGTAGAGGAATCCGTCGTAACCGTAGAGGGCGATGGCACCCACGATGCCGAGGAACGAGGCGGCTGAGAGGTAGTCACCGGAGATGGCGATACCGTTCTGGGCTCCGGAGAAGCCACGGCCGCCGGCCAGGAAGTCTGCGGCGGACTTGTTGTTCTTCGAAGCACGGAACACCACGATCAGGGTGACGAGCACGAATGCGGCGAAGATGCCGATGTTGATCCAGGAGTTGCCTACGGTGGTCTTTCCGAAGGCGAGCAGGGTCTCGGTGTTCATCAGTTGTTCCCCCTACCGGCTGCGCGCGCCTCGTTGAGGGCGGCGAGCTCCAACTCCTCACGGATGGCCGCAGCCTCCGGATCGATCTTCTTGTTCGCGTGCGACACGTACATCGAGGTGATGACGAACGTGGAGACGAACTGCAATAGGCCCCAGACGAGGCCGAGGTTGATGTTTCCGACGACCTTGATGCTCATGAAGTCCGGCAGGAACGCCGCGAACACCACGTAGAGCAGATACCAGGCGAGGAAGAAGACGGTCATGGGGAAAGCGAAACTGCGGTGATGTTTGCGCAGATTCTGGAAACGCTCCTCCCCCTGGGCCCGGACGAAGTCCTCCGGGGCCGGCGTGGGTACGGATGTCATTGCGTGGATGCCTCCTCAAGGGAACACGGCAGAGCCTCGTTGCGCTGCCGGAGCTCGCAACGCGTGACGCACATCACGAACCACTTGAGAGTGTGCTCTACGCCACAGGCGCATTTCCAACTCAGCACGACCCTGATCGCCGTGAGGCGGACTCAGTGCGCCGAACGGTCAGAACTGGTCGCCGAACGGTCGCCCGACGGTGTGTCGGGTGAGCAGAGTCACCTAGGCTTGAGTTCATGCTTCCCGTCGCAGCGCAGCTGGTGCTCGCGGCGAGCGCCTCGGTGTTCTTCGTGGCCCTCGCCGCGACGATTGTGCTCCGCTTCCTCCGCAGGGACCGCAGTCTCGGCAGTGACGATGCCGCTCGTTTGGAGCTGTTACATCAGGTGGCGGCAACGGCGCCGGTGCTGCAGCAGGGGCTCGATGCCGAGCGTGCGCAGACGGCAGCCGTGGCACTGCAGCGGTTGTTGGGTTCGCAGGGTGTGGCGTTGTTGGACTCGCATTCGTTGCTGGCCGCGCACGGAGAATGGCCTGAGGGCTATTCACCCAAGGGGTTGGGTGAGGGGCCCGGCGCGGAGCGGACCAAGGTCCGCAAGGTGCCCGACGGCGCCCGCGTGTGGCACGTGGTCGTCTCGCCTTTGCGGGTGGGCAAGAGGCGCGTGGGCGCCATCGAGGTCGCGGTGCTGGGAACCGATGCCTCCATGGTCAGGGCCGTGGAGGACACGGCCACGTGGGTGTCCGCCCAGTTGGGCGTGTCCGAATTGGAATCCCAACGTGCGGTGTTGGCCGAGGCCGAGGTGCGGGCGTTGCGGGCTCAGATCAGCCCGCACTTCATCTACAACTCGTTGAACGCGATTGCCTCCTTCATCCACACGGATCCGGAGCGGGCGCGTGACCTGGTGTTGGAATTCGCGGATTTCACCCGGTACTCGTTCCGGCGCCAGGCGGAGTTCACGACCTTGAGCGAGGAGCTGACCGCCATCGGGTCCTATCTGGCCCTGGAACGCGCGCGCTTCGGGGAACGGCTGCACGTTCGTACGGAGGTGGACCCCGAGGTGGTGTCCATGCCGCTGCCACTGCTGTGTCTGCAGCCGCTGGTGGAGAATGCCGTGCGCCACGGGATCGAGCCGTTGGAGGATGGCGGGCACATCAGCATCACGGTCCGCGACGCCGGCGACCACGCTCTGGTCACGGTGGAGGACGACGGTGTGGGCGCCGACCCGGAACAGATCCGTTCCGTGCTCAGGGGCACCGGGAGCGGCAGCCATGTGGGCCTGCGCAACGTGGATCAGCGCCTGCGGCAGCTCTACGGCCCCTCGGCAGCCTTGGCGGTGGATACCGCTCCGGGGCAGGGCACCGCGGTGATGCTGCATCTGCCGAAGTTCCATCCGGCTGCCGCGAAGGGCCTCGATGATCAGATTCCGGCGAAAGCCGGACACCCGAAACTCGATGCAGTCCCCAAGCTCGGTGCGGGCCCCAAGCTCAGTACAGGTGAGCCACGATGAAAGGAACCGACGTGATCTCTGTGCTGGTGGTGGACGACGAGATACCGGCCCTCAATGAGCTGGAGTTCCTGTTGTCCCGTGATTCCCGCGTGGGAACCGTGTTCACCGCGCGGACCGGCACTGCGGCGCTGAAGACCCTGCAGGAACACGCGGTGGATCTGGTGCTGTTGGACATCCATATGCCTGGGCTCAATGGCCTGGAATTGGCAGGGGTGTTACGCCGTTTCGCCTCCGCCCCCGATCTGGTCTTCGTGACCGCTGATGCCTCCCACGCCGTGGAGGCCTATGACCTGGCCGCGGTGGACTACCTGCTCAAGCCGGTGCGGTCTCAGCGACTGGCTGAGATGGTCACGCGGGTGGCGGAGCGAAGGCAGAAGCGTGACGTCGCGGCGTCCTCCGCGGCGCAGGCCGCAGCGGCGGAACCCGAGGAAGAGAGTTTGCTGCTGTCCCAGGGCGACACCTCCGTACGGGTGAAACTCTCCGAGATCACGCACGTCACGGCAGCTGGCGACTATGCCCGAGTTCACACCGCCCGCGGGAGCTTCCTGGAGCGAGTGTCCCTCTCCGACCTGGAGCAGCGGTGGGAGGAACACGGTTTCATCCGGGTTCATCGCTCCGCGCTGGTGCGGCTGGGTGCCGTGGAATCGGTGTCCAAGCAGACCGGGGTGATG
>NZ_JALAGT010000125.1 GCF_022712295.1 Galactobacter sp. | reverse complement strand
GGCGCGGGGTGATGGCCTGATGCGTCGTGGTCATAGTGATCAGTATGATCACCAGCAGTAATCGGGAACAGCGAATGTAAACGAAGGATACCGTTCGATTTTCCCGATGTGACTCCGACCTCAGGAAAGGGGAAACGCAGTGCTGGATCTTCACCGCCTCCGCCTGCTCACCGAACTGTCCCAGCGCGGCACCATCGGTGCCGTTGCTGAGGCACTCAGCTACGCGCCGTCGAGCATTTCCGCGCAGCTGACCAAACTGGAGCAGGAGGCCAAGACTCCCCTGTTGGAGCACGTGGGACGCGGCTTGCGTCTCACGCCGGCCGCGGAGACCCTGGTCCTGCGCGCCGAGACGCTGCTGGACGAGATGGAGCGCGCCGAGTCCGAACTGGCGCAGGCCTCAGGCACCATCACGGGCACCATCAAGTTGGCCATGTTCCAGTCCGCCGCACTGGCGCTTCTCCCAGGAACCTTGCGCAGAGTGGCGCAAAACCACCCCCAATTGAGGGTGGAAATGACCCAAACCGAGCCCGAAATCGCTCTCCGGGAGACCTGGCAGCGCGACTTCGACCTCGTGGTGGCGGAGAACTACCCGCAACACTCGACCCAGCACCTGCCCGGACTGATCCATTCGCCGCTGACCCGCGACCGGCTTCGACTGGCCACGTGGCACGGTTCCGAAGTGACGTCCCTGGCCCAGGCCGCCGAGCTTCCTTGGGTCATGGAGCCGGCCCCGGCCGCCAGCCGCCACTGGGCACTGCAGCAGTGCAGGCTGGCCGGATTCGAACCCGATATCCGCTACGAATCCGCGGATCTCCAGGCCCATGTCCAGCTGGTCGAGGCCAAGCTGGCGGTGTCCATCCTGCCCTCGGTGCTCGGCGGCTACCGGCGACCCAAGGTGAAGTGGGTCGGCCTGCCCCGCAACCCGCACCGGGAGATCTTCACCGCCTTGAGGGACTCCATGTCCACCCACCCTGGCGTTCTGGCCGTCCGCTCGGCCTTGGAGTCAGAAGCCGGGACCTACTGACGCGAGAGCGCCACGAACCCGACAGCCGCCGTGCGCCCCTTGAAACCCGAGAAGCCCCAGAAACGCCGATCTCCCCCAGTCCTGCGACTGGGGGAGATCGTGAAACGTGTTGCAAATGCTCTGGCGAGGGGCGAACACCTCAACCCCTCAGCTCAAGCTGCATGTCACTCGTAGTCGTAGAAGCCGTGGCCAACGCCCTTGCCCATGCGACCCTTGTCGATGTATTCGGTCTTCACGAGCTCGGCGAACTTACGCTCCTCCTCGTTCTCGCTGTCCTTCATGAGGTTGTACGGGGTCATCATGCCGACCACGTCGAAGATCTCGAAGGGGCCGGACGGGGAACCGGTGGCGATCTTCCAGGTCTTGTCGATGTCCTCGGGCGAGGCGATACCCCGCACCAGCAGGGAGGCACCGGCGTTCAGGAACGGGACCAGCAGGGAGTTGAGCAGGTAACCCGGCTGCTCCTTCTGGATGCGGATCGGGACCATACCCATCTCCGAGGCGAACTCGGCCACGGCCTCGAAGGCGTCGTCGTCGGTGCCGGGGTGGCGCATGATCTCGCCGGTGTTGTGCAGCCACACCTCGTTGGCGAAATGGTAGGCAAGGAAGCGGTTGGGACGGCCGGTGAACGGTGCGATGTCGGAGGGCAGCAGCGTGGAGGAGTTGGTGGCGAAGATGGTCTTCTCAGGAGCCAATTCGCCCACCTGCTTCCAGGTGCTCTGCTTGATGTCCAGGCGCTCCGGAACTGCCTCGACAACCAGGTCGGCGTCCTTCAGCGCGTCGGCCAGGTCGGAGGAGGGGCGGATGCGCGCCACGGCTGCGTCCAGCTTGGCGTCGGTGGCGTCTGACAGGTCCTTCTTATAGGCCTTCTTCAGGTACTCCCAGCGCTCCGGCAGCTTGCCGAGGATCTCGTCGTTGATGTCGTAGGCCACCACGGTCTTGCCGAAGTAGGCGGCTTGGAAGATGATCTGTGATCCCAGCACTCCGGTGCCGAGGACGGTGAGGTTCTGCATGATGACGCTCCTTGTCCTGTAAATGCTCTTGCGACGTTTCCAAGGAACCACCATCGGAGGTTCCGCATCAACGCCTCTGACATCAGTTTTACACCTGTCAAGCGGAGTCGGCGGACAAGTGTTCCGCACGTCTCATCGGCTCACCGCCTCACACCAGGAACTCATCTGCGGAAAGTAGTCTGGACCCATGCCCATCTGGTCACGCACGCAGACCCGTTATCTCGCCGCCTCCCCGGAGTCCGTCTGGGACGTTCTCTCCACACCCGGATTATGGCCGGCGTTCGACGACGACATCCAGACCTTCACCCCCGTGGACACCCCCGCGCTGGTGGGCCCCGAGGGCCCGCGCACCCTGCGGCGCGGCGAGCGCGTGAAGGTGGTCCCGAGGGCACGAGTGCGAGGCATGGTCCACGGCCTCACCGCGCCGCCGGCCATTCTCACCTCCGTGGTCACGGATCAGGAACTGACCTGGTTCCAGAAGCAGCCCGGCGGCGGTACCACGCAGACCTGGCAACTGACCCCGGAGGGCAAGGGCACGCTCCTGACCCGCTCCGTCAAGGTGGAGGGGCCGTTGGCCCCGGTCCTCGGGCCCGCCTTCGGCGAGGCCTTGTCGCACGACCTGGGTGCCGTCGTCGCCCGTCTGTCCCACATGGTGACCATGCCGCCCGACGCAGCGCGGCTACCGCTGGTGGTCATCGCCGGCGGTTCTGGACAGTTGGGTCAAAAGCTGGCGCACGCGCTGATGGCCCGTGGCCGACGTGTGGTGGTGTTGACCCGCCATATGAACACGCGCGCGGCATACCCCCAGATCGAGTGGGACGGCGCCACCACGGCCGGGGATTGGACGCGGGTGTTCCGTGACGGCGCGGGTGTGGACGTGGTGAACCTGTGCGGGTCGCGGATCGGGGCCAAGGGACCGCAGGCCGCCGCCACGTTGGTGAGTTCTCGCATCAATCCAACGCGCGTGCTGGTGCGCGCAGCTCAGGAGTCCGGAGCTCGGGTTGCACACTGGGTTCAGGCGTCCGGACTCGTCCCTCAGACTGATGCAGATTCCCCGGCGGTCACCGAGTCCAGCGTGGTCGATCCGTGGGGCGAGGCCGTCCCCGGTATGACCGACCTCGTCCACCGCTGGGAGGACGCGGCGGCCGATGCGCCCACCGATCATCTGGTGTATCTGCGCACAGGGACTGTGCTGGATCGGGAGTTCGAGGCGTTCCGGGCCCTGGCCGCGCTGGCCACGACCGGGGCGGGTGGCGCCACCGCGGGCGGCAAGCAGTGGGTCCCGTGGATCCACGTCGAGGACTGGCTGCGGCTGGCCCTGTCCGGACTGGATGCCGAACCGGGCGCCCGACTACCTTCCGGCCCCGTGGTGGCCGCCGCACCCTTCCCGGTCATGAACCGTGAGCTCATGCGCTCGCTGCGAACCAAGCTGGCTCCGGGCGGACTCGGCCTTCCCATCCCCGCCGGCCTGTTGAAGCTCGGCGCTGGGCTGCTCCGCAAGGACGCCGGCCTGCTGATCGGCAGCACCCTTCCGGCTTCCGCGGTGGTGCCGGTATCCGGTTTCGCCTTCACCCACCCCAGGCTGGATAGCGCCCTGGACGATCTCCTCAACTGAAATCAACTCTTAACCGTCCAGACGGTACAGAAATCGGAACGCAGCCACTACGCTGGGCCGAGTGAGCGAACCCACTTCCATCCCAGTGAGTCCCGACCCTCAGGACTCGACCCCCTTCTCGACCGCACTGAAGGCCCTCGCCGAGATCGACTGGATGCACCTCGACGTCCCTGGGCACCAGGGCAGCGCCGACGCCGCACCAGGCCTGGCCGATCTCCTCGGCGAGACCACGCTGCTGCGGGACAAGAACATGATCTTCGCCGACGTGAACCAGCAGACCTGGTCCTTCGACGCCCCTCCAGAGGGTGCCCCACTGGAGCGGGCCCAGCGCCTGGCCGCCGACGCCTGGGGCGCCTCCCGGGCCTGGTTCCTGGCCAACGGCGCCTCTTCCGGCAATCACATCGCCACCATGGTGGCCCGCGCCCTCGGCCGAGAGACCTTGGTCCAGCGCAGCGTGCACTCCTCGGTGATCGACGGGATGATCCACTCCGGCCTCGAACCGCACTTCATCTTCGGTTCCATCGACCGCGACCTCGGCTCCTCCCACGGCGTCACCGCGGCCCAGGTGGCAGACGCCCTGGAGGAGCACCCAGGTGCCGCCGCCGTACAGATCGTCTCCCCCTCCTACTTCGGCGCGGTGGCGGACGTCGAGGCCATCGCCGAGGTGGTCCACGCACACGGCAAGCCGCTCATCGTGGACGAGGCATGGGGTGCACACTTCGGCTTCTCGGACACTCTGCCGACCAATGCCGTGCGGTTGGGAGCCGACCTGGTCATCTCCTCCTCACACAAGAACGCCGGCGCGCTGACGCAGGCTGCCATGCTGCTGCTGGGGCACGGACCCACGGCTCGTGCCATCGAGGACATCGTGGACCGCGTGCAGCGATCCTTCATGTCCACGTCGACCTCCGCGCTGTTGTTGGCATCGCTGGACGAGGCGCGTCGGCACATGGCCATTGAGGGACCGACACGTATCCCGCAGACCGTGGACGCCGTGCGTCGGATCCGCGAGGCGATCCAGGAGCGCGGCCGTTTCCGCGACGTCTCCGAGGAATCGATGATGTACAAGGACGTGATGACCTTCGACCCGTTCAAGGTGGTCATCGACACCCGGCCCGCCGGGCTGTCCGGCTCCGAGGCGCAGTTCCGGCTCATGCGAGATCATCACATCGCGGTGGAGCTGTCCACGCACGCGGTGATCGTCCTGATGGTCGGTTCCACCTCAGCGCTCGACGTGGATCGGCTCCTCGACGCCCTCTACGCCCTGCCGAAGGTCCCGGACTCCCTGCAGGCGGCTCCCCCGCTGCCCGCACCGGCCAAGCGAGCACTGCGCCTGCACGAGGCCTTCTTCGCTCCTGCCGAATTGGTCGCCTGGGAGGAGGCCGAGGGTCGTATCTCCTCCGACGCGCTGGCCGCCTATCCCCCCGGGATCCCGAACATCCTGCCCGGCGAGGTGCTCACCGAGGAGATGATCACGTTCCTGCGCAAGACCGCCGCGATGCCCGCCGGTCACGTCCGCGGTGCCGCGGATGAGCATTTGGACCGCTTCCGAGTGGTGGTCGTGACGCCTCCGCGGCTGGTCTGAGGCGCAAAAGTCTGAGGGGCATCAGGCCAGTGGCCGGCGACGGGGGGG
>NZ_JALAGT010000124.1 GCF_022712295.1 Galactobacter sp. | reverse complement strand
GTCGCAGCGTCAGCCACCCCGCTATCGCTCAGCACTCCACCGCGGGGCAGCACTCCACCGTCGGTCAGGAGGATCGATTGGTCGTCAGCCGGGCGGCTCCTCAGACCCACTCCAGCAGGTCGACGACGACATGCCCCCACAACCGCAGCGAGCGGCCACCCTGACCATGTGGGTCAGGACAGCCGCTCGCTGGTGGTGATGTTTCGCTTCGGTGGCTCGGCAGGCTTCAGACTCAGCCCACGCCGTAGTAGTACCGGTAATACTCGTCGGTGGCCTGCTCGCCGCCGTAGTACCCCAGTCCCACCAGGGCCACCAGCAGGACCAGGGTCACCACGAGGTGGATGGTGCCCACTGACTTGGCGCCTGCCGGAGAGACCAGAGCCTTGCGGTGTCCGATCTCGTAGATCAGACCCAGCAGAACTCCGACGACGAGGCCACCCAGGTGGGCCTCCCACGCAATCCCCGACCGCATGAATCCGTAAGCGAAGTTGATGCCGAGGATCACGGCCATACTGATCAGATTGCTACGGTCCTTCCTCAAGGCGATCAGCAGAGCCCCGCCCAGAGCGAAGATGCCACCGGAGGCCCCCAACGCGGGGGAGGACCAGTTCAACAACCCCATGGCGGCGTTACCGCCGATCACACCGAGCAGGAACACGGAGGCGAAACGCCACCGGCCCAAGTGAGGTTCCAGAACCCGCCCGAGGAACCACAGCGAGAGCATGTTCATGACCAGATGGATCGAGATCACGTCATGGCTGTCATGCAGGAACCCTGAAGTCAGCAGGCGCCACATCTCCTCGGGAATGAGGGGTGCGTAGTAGACGAACTGGGTCTGGAAGCCCGAGAACGCCAACTGCGCAACGTAGGCCACCACGCAGATCGCGATCACCGTGTAGGTCACCACCGGTGTGGAAGCGGTGGTGCGCTTCACCCGTGGTTGTTTCGCGGAGGCCTGCCTTGCGCAGTCCACACACACCACCCCTACAGCGGCCGGACGCTGGCATTCCGGGCACACAGGCCTGTTGCAGCGTTGGCATCGCACGTAGCTGACGCGGTCCGGGTGGCGGGGGCACACTGGTGCCTCACCAGATCCGGTGGCGCCGTATCTGGGTGCTTCGGTCATGGATGATCCTTAACGATGGTCTTGAGAAAAACGAGTGGGCGGTGGGGGTGGGATTCGTTCCCACCCCACCGCCCACTCGTGATGGAGCGTGGCCCGTCAAGGCCCAACGCGCCGGTGGAGCCCGGCTCAGGCTTCCTTGATGTCGATGGACTCGATCTTGACGTCCTCGAGCGGCTTGTCACGGCCGTCCGTGGCGACGGAATTGAGCTGGTCCACAACGGCCTTGGAGTCCTCATCAGCCACCTCACCGAAAATGGTGTGCTTGCCCTGCAGCCAGGTGGTGGGCACCGAGGTGATGAAGAACTGGGACCCGTTGGTGCCGCGGCCCATACGGATACCGGCGTTGGCCATGGCCAGCTTGTACGGAGCGGTGAAGTCCAGATCGGGGTTGATCTCGTCGTCGAAGTTGTAGCCGGGGCCACCGATGCCCTGACCCAGTGGATCGCCGCCCTGGATCATGAAGTCCTTGATGATGCGGTGGAAGATGGTGCCTGCATAGAGCGAGGTACCTTCCTTGGTCTCACCGGTCTCCGGATCGGTCCAGGACTTCTCGCCGGTGGCCAGGCCCACGAAGTTATCCACCGTGACGGGGGCGTGGTTCCCGAAGAGGTTGACGACGATGTCGCCAAGCGTGGTGTGAATGGTCGCTACGTGCGTAGGAATGGCAGTCATGCCCCCATTGTTTCACGCGACGCCTGAGTAGGTCCTAGCTCCCACCTGAACGACCTCTTCGCGTTCAGTGAACACTTCGGATCGGTCGCTTTCCCAGCGATTGTCAGGCGAGGACAGTAGTGTGTGACCATCAAGGCATACATGAACGACTTGAGCGAGTAGGTGGAACCGCATGGCCAAGAAGAAGTCCGCGAAGGAAGTCACCAAGACCGTGTCAGACGCTGCAGAGAACGTCATCGATTGGGCAACCCCCAAGGTGCAGGCCGCAGCCGATGCCGTGTCCCAGAAGTACGACGAGGTCGCACCCAAGATCCAGGAAGGTCTCGGCGTGGCCAAGGAGAAGGCAGACGATGTGCTGACCAGCGCCGTGGCCAAGGGCTTGGAATTCAAGGATGCCGCTGAGCAGAAGGCCAGGGAAACCTCTGAGAAGGCCAATGAGAAGTACGAGGCCTCCAAGAAGGACCTGAAGAAGGCAACCAAGTCCGCCAAGAAGCAGGCAGGCAAGGTCAAGGATGAGGCCGTGAAGTCGGCCAAGAAGGCCACCAAGACCAAGAAGAAGGGCAAGGGGAAGAAGTTCTTCCTCTTCCTGCTGATCTCCGGTGTGGTGGCGGGAGCCGTCGCAGCGTGGAAGGCCTCCAAGCCCATCGAGGATCCCTGGAAGGCTCCGGTCCCCAACGAGCCGGCCCCCAAGCCCGCTGAGAAGCCGGCCGCCGAGAAGGCAGCCTCCGTCGAGGACGCCAAGGCAGCCGTTGCGGAGAAGGCCGAGGAGGCCAAGGACGTCGCCAAGCACGTCGCGGCCGAGGCCAAGGAGAAGGCAACCGAGGCCAAGGACAAGGCCAAGGAAGCCGCTCAGGACGTCAAGGACGCCGCCAAGGATGCGACCAAGAAGTGAGACTTCCTGCGTGAACAGCTGATCGCGTCACGCTGAAAGCAGCATGCCGCGAGGGGCGGGGAACCGATACCGGTTCCTCGCCCCTCCGTTTTGCGTGCTGCGGGCTGCGGCCCCTCCGTTCTGCGTGTTGAGTGCTGCGGCGGCCTGTCCTTTTCTCGCGGGACCAGGCTTACATGGATTTCGCTCCGAACCGGCGCGCATCCCACGAAAGCCTGGTCCCGACCAAGTACGTTCGGACCCGACCGCCGTGCATCCCGAGGCAGCACGTTCAGCGCGGCAGCACAGATCAGCGCGGCAGCGTGGCGCGGAGGCGGAATCCACCGTCCTCCGTCGCGGTGGCCGTGGCCTGCCCGCCCACCGCCTGGGCACGTTCCCGAACTCCGGCCAGGCCCAGGCCCGCACCGGGTGCAGCGGGAGACTCTTCCGCGGTGGCCGGTCCGTTCTCCACAGCGATCTCCACGGCAGCGTCCGTGACGTTCACCGTGACGTCGATGGTGGCGCCGGGGGAGTGGCGTACAGCGTTGCTGAGGCCCTCCTGCACAATCCGGTACGTCGCCAACCCGGCTGCGGGCGTCACGAGATCGTCACTGAGCGGGCTCAGCTGCACGTTGATGGTGGCGCCGCTGGCCCGTGTGGCCTCGATCAGGTCCGGGATCTGGGACAGGGTGGCTTGTGGTGCCAACTCGGGTTGCGTGCCGTCAGTCGGGGTTCGCAGCAGGGTCAGCAGCGAACGCATCTCGGCGAGCGCCTGGCGTGAGGAGTCGGCGATCGAGGCGAATTCCTCCTTGGTGGGCTGGTCCACCTGCGGCAGCCGGTAGGGCGCTGTGGTGGCTTGGACGCTGATGACGGACATGGAGTGCGCAACGACGTCATGCAGCTCGCGGGCAATTCGGGTGCGCTCGTCGAGTTCCTCCCGCTCGGCACTCAGTTCCGCGCTGGCACGGCGTTCACGGTTCAGGGCGGTTCGACTGGCGAACAAGGCCCGCAGGCCCAAACCGATCAGCAGCGTCGCCAGGGACACCGCTGCCGCGACGATGAGATCGGTCATGACCAGGTCCATCCGGCTTCCCAGCGGACGGGACCAGAACAGGCCGACGAGCACCGTCGGGACTTGGAGAACGGCCCACCCGATCACGGCCCAGAGCCAGTGATGCCGCAGCGCCCCGAGCAGGCAGGTGAAGGCCACGGCCACGATGGTGAACGCAGGCCAGGGCCACGGCAGTCCACGGCTAGCGATTCCGTCTGCACCGACGCCGAGTATCGCGGCGACCGCGGATCCTGCGGCACCGATCACGACCCCGAGGGTCCACGTGACGCGGTTGGTGACGGCCAGCAGCATCATCGCAGCCAAACCGAAGGCCAGCAGCATCGCGAAGACCACGTGGATCTCGTACGTCGTGGTCAGCAGTGGCCACGAGACGCCGACCAGCGCCGCGCTGAAGGCGCTCGCCGCGATCCAGCTCCAGCCGGTCGCGGAAACCTGCGTTTCCTGCCCGTCACGGCTTCGGGTGGCTGTGCCGAACGACGCGGCAGGGGAACCAGCCGATGGCGCCACGGCGCCGTCCTGGTGACCGGAGCGAACGGTGCCGCCCAGGGCGGCACCCATCACCGCGGCGTCGAACATGGCAAGACCACGCATGACCAGGGGCAGCAGGGCAAGCATGATCACGGCGACCACGAAGTCCACCACGTAACTCATCCACAGGGAGTGAGCCACCGATTCCGGGACCGAACCCAGCGTCACGAAATCCACCACGTAGCCGGCGGCATAGGGGCCCTCGTCGAAGCCTGGGATGAAGCGCAGCCAGAACACCTCGGTCAGGCCGCCCAGTGCGCTCGCCGTCCATGCCACGGCCACCGAGAACGTGAACACGTGGATGGGGAAGGCCACGATGGTTTGGTAGACCAGGTCAAGCCACCGTCGCGGCTCGGTCAGCAGGCCGATGAACCCGCGGATACCCGGTTTCCGCAGCGCGAGCCCGGGGCGAGCCACGGGTTTCCCCCACCACCGCAATCGGGCACGGTTCAGGTCTGCGAAGGCCGATGCGAGCCACAGGGTGGCGGGCAGCAGCACAATGCCGACCCACACCAGGATCAGTCCGGCCGAGGCCGAGAGCATCGTGATCAGGAGGCAGAAGGAGGCCACGGAGAGGAAGAACCCGGGCATCACGAAGCCGTAGTCGCGCAGCAACGCCCTGAGGTTGTAGGGGGAGGGCCGGCGAGGGCCCTTGGCCGGAGCCTCGG
>NZ_JALAGT010000123.1 GCF_022712295.1 Galactobacter sp. | reverse complement strand
GCCCTCCTCCAGCGCCGCCGGGGTGGGGACGTCGGGGCGCCCCGGAGGGTTGAGGAAGCCGTGGTTGTAGCCGGGAAGGACCGCCAACTCCACTGGGATCCCGGCGTTGGTCAGGGCCTCGGCGAGGCGGACGGACTGGTCAACGGGGACCAGGGAATCCTGCTCGCCGTGGGCCAGGTGGAACGGCGGTGCGGTGGCCGTGGCTTCCGCAATGTAGGTCAGGGGCGAGGCCGCGGCGGCTGCCTCTGGACGCTCCTCCGGTAGGCCACCGAGGAACCGAGCCTCCGGGGAACCTGCCCGACGCTCGGCGGGGGTGTTCTCCACCACGGTCGTGAGGTCAACGGGCGGGTAGCCGGCCGCCGCGGCGGCGAGGCGAGGCAGGGGCTGCCCGACGACGTCGGGCCCCTCCCCGGGGACCAGGGGCAGGTGCCCGGTGACGCCCGACAGGACGGCCAGGTGGCCGCCGGCCGACGAACCCCACGTGGCGATGCGCCCGCCGTCGAGCCCATATTCGGCGGCGTTGGCCGCCAGCCAACGGATGGCGGCGCGGAGGTCCAGCCATGCGGCGGGGAAGATCTCCTCGCCGGAAAGACGGTAGTCCAGGGAGGCGAAGGCCAGACCGGTCTCGGCGGCGAAGTCCTCCAGGTTCGGGGCGAGCGTGCGGTCGCCGGTCCACCAGCCACCGCCGTGGAGCCAGATCACCACGGGAGCCGGAGCCCCGGTTGCCGGGACCACGAGGTCCAGCAGTAGGGGTTCCTCGCGGTGGGCGGGGGTGGAGTAGGGCACTGCATCGTGCCGGGAGACCGCATACGTCATGGGTTCATCTTGGCGGTTCGGTGTGGTCGGTGCCACAAGGGAGGGGCGAAGCCATGTTCGGGTGAGTCGAATGTGGGATTCATGGAGGCTCGATGGAGGCCCGGGCCGTAGTGTGGACGCGATGGGCAACGAGGCCCTGCGTTCTTGATCCCTGATGGATCTCAATCCAGTTTTCTTGGAGGTACCCATGCGCGCCACCACCATTCATGCCCCACGCGACGTCCGTGTGGAGGACGTGGAACACCCCGGCATCGAAGAGCCCACAGACGCCATCCTGAAGGTGGAGGCCGCCTGCGTGTGCGGCTCCGACCTGTGGACCTACCGCGGGATCAACGACATTCCCCGTCCTCGTCGCATGGGGCACGAGTACGTCGGCACCATCACCGAGCTGGGGCCCGAGGCTGTCGCACTGAACCCGGCGCTCGAGGTGGGGGACTTCGTGGTGGGTTCCTTCTGCACCTCGGAGAACACCTGCGAGGTGTGCCAGGCCGGCTTCCAGTCGGTGTGCCCCAACGGCCACGGGGTGGGCAAGGCCCAGGCCGAGTACGTGCGGGTGCCGGACGCGGCCGGCACGCTGGTGGTGGTGCCCGGTGGGAAGCCCGCCGATCCCGCCGTGCTGCTCTCGCTGCTGGCCGCCTCTGACGTCTTCGGCACCGGCTGGTTCGCGGCAGATTCTGCCGGCGCCGGGCCGGGCAAGACCATCGCGGTGGTGGGCGACGGCGCGGTGGGACTCCTCGGGGTCCTCTCCGCCCGCGCCATGGGTGCAGAACGGGTCATCGTGTTCTCCCGCCACCCGGACCGCCAGGCTCTGGCGCGCGAGTTCGGCGCCACCGACATCGTGGAGCTGCGCGGGGACGAGGGCGCCGCCGCCGTGAAGGAGCTGACCGACGGCTATGGTGCGCACGGCGTGATCGAGGCTGTGGGGACGCAGGAGGCCATGCTGCAGGCCATCCACTCGGCACGTCCTGGCGGAAAGGTGGGCTTCGTTGGTGTCTCCCATGACGTCAACATCCCCGGCGAGCTGCTCTTCCGCACCGGTGTGCAGGTGGCAGGCGGCGCTGCACCCGTGCGGCGCTACCTTCCCGAACTCATCACCCTGATCCTGGAGGGCAAGGTGAACCCGGGGCGTGTGTTCACCCGGACCCGCCCGCTGGACGAGGCCCCGGCGGCGTATGCGGATATGGACGAGCGCCGTGAGATCAAGGTCGCGCTGCTGCCGTGAGCGAGGCCACGGAGAAGGTCGGCATGCGCTGCGAGACCCGCACGGTCAAGGAGACGTTGCATCGCGACCACGGCTGAAAGATCCCGCTTAACGAAACTAAAGTTGATTCTCACACCACGTGGGCAACTTGAGGACGCAACCATAGGTGCGCGGATCCAACGCCGTTGGGATCCCGAAAACGCTGGAGGTTTCCCACCGAATGATTTCGTGGGGTACACGGAACCTGATGTCGGCGAGAATTCCAGTGCAGGCGCAGAAGCCGCATCTGCGCCTGCATTGGAATTCTCGCCGACGTTGGGACCGGGGAGCCTGCTGAAATGATTGGATGAAGCCATGACCAGGAGCCAGGACCGCAACAGCACGTCGTGGCTCTGGATCCTCATCGCTGCGGCGGTTCTCACGCAGACCGGCGTGAACCTGTTGCGCCCCGTCACCACGTACAAGCTTCTGGACTTCGGCGCGGCTGCAGGGGCCGTGGGCGCCACGACGGCGGCCTACGCGATCATCCCTCTGGTGGTGGCCATCTGGTTGGGGCGTCTCACCGACCGCATCCGTGGCCTGCGGCTGCTGCTCGTCTCGGGTGCGCTGCTCCTGGGGCTGGGTGGCCTGGGGCTCGCCTTGGCTCCAGACGTGGCCCTGGTCTTCGTGGCCAGCGCCCTGCTGGGGCTCGGCCACCTGGTCTTCACCATCACCGGCCAGACCGCCGTGGCCCGGTACTCCTCACCACAGCGCATGGACGCCGGATTCGGTTGGTTCACCGCGGCGTTCTCCACGGGCCAGTTCCTTGGCCCGGTGTTGGGTGGATGGTTCGTTGAACACCTCGGCGTCGGCGCCACCCTGTGGATCGGCACCCTGATCTCGGCCGCAGGCGCGCTGCCGTTCCTGTTCTCCTTCGGCGCCGCAGGCGCCGTGACCATGCCCGACGGCTCGGCGCGGCACGGCGCGCAAGGCGACTCCGCGTCGTCGGGCATTGGAATCAGCGGCGCTGAATCCAACGCTGCCAAGCCCACCATGTGGGCCATCCTGCGCACGCCGGGGATTCCCGTGACGATGCTGGCGGCGCTGAGCCTGCTCTCGATGTTGGACATCCTGACCGCGTTCCTGCCGCTGGTCGGCGAGCAGGCCGGTGTGGGTCCGGGCGTCGTCGGAACACTGCTCGGCCTCCGGGCGGCGGCGTCGATCCTGTGCCGCATCGCGCTGCCCGCCATGACGGCCAGGGTGGGGCGGCGTCCGCTGATGCTGTGGTGCCTCTTCGCCTCCGGCATCACGCTGCTGTTCCCGCCGGTGGCGCTGCTGCTGTGGTCGGGGACGGGCGGCGTGGTGACCGCCGGGGTGCTGCTGGTGATCGGCGGCTTCTTCTTGGGCATAGGACAGCCGCTGACCATGAGCGCCATCAGCCAGGCCGTACCGGCCTCATGGCGCGGGTCGGCGCTCGCTGTGCGGTTGATGGGCAACCGGCTGGGCCAGGTTGTGATTCCCGCGCTGGGAGGACTCGTGGCCGCAGCCGGGGCCGCCGGCGCGGTGTGGATGTGTTGCGGGCTGCTGCTGGTCTCCGGTGTGGCGATGACCGTGAGCCGGCAGGGGAGGGGCGACTGACCCGCCTACTCCTCCGGAACCAGCACCGGGGTGTCGCGATTGAGTGATTCCCCTGCGAAGTAGGGCTTGGAGTGCGGGCGCAGCCACCAGATGCCCATCAGCAGGAAGCCCACCAGGATGGCGCCGATGCCGATGACGAAGGAACCGCCCACGCCGAGCAGCACGGTGTTGCCGTAGTTCTTGTCCCACATGTCGATGGCGGACTGCACGAACGCGTAGGCCAACAGCAGGCCGCCCAACGCGGGAAGGATGCCGCGCAGCCAGAGGTTGCGGGCGCTGTCACGCAGGGTGTCGCGGAAGTACCAGACACAGGCGAAGGACGTGATGGAGTAGTACAGCGCCACGGCCAGGCCCATGGAGGTCAGGGAGTCCAGCAACATGTCCTCCGAAAGGATGGACATGCCGACGTAGTACACGATCGCGGCGACACCCATCATGGTCGTGGAGAACCACGGGGTCTTGAACTTGGGGTGCAGCGAGGCGAACTTGGACGGTAGGGCGCGGTAGACGGCCATGGACAGCGTTCCGCGCGCGGTGGGCAGGATGGTGGTCTGCGTGGATGAGGCTGCGGAGAGCATCACGGCCAGCAGCAGGAACCAGCCCCAGGGGCCGAAGAGGACGTCGCCCAGGTTGGAGAAGACGTCATCCAGGTTCTCGGCATTCTTGATGCCGTCCACACCGAGGAACATCATGACGGCCACGGACACACCCACGTAGAGCACGATCAACACCACGATGGAGGAGATCGCCGCGCGGCCGGGGGTCTTGCGGGGGTTCTTGGTCTCCTCGTTCAGGGCAAGGCAGGTGTCCCAGCCCCAGTAGATGAAGAGGGCAAGCAGCACGGCCTCCATGAAGCCGGACCAGGAGGTCAGTTCCGCGGGGTTGAACCAGTTCCAGTCGAAGTCCACGGAGCCGGCGTTGGTGCCGTCCAGGGAGTGGACCAGAGCCAGGACGCCGAAGAGCACCATGGCGAGAATCTGGATGCCCATGAGAACCATCTCCATGCGCTCGCCCATCTGGACGCCCGCAGTGGAGATCAGCGTCATGATCGCCATGAAGATCACGGACGTGATCACCACGATGGGCCGGGAATCCGCGAACTCCTCGTTGCCCACCAGGAGCCAGAAGTACTGTCCGGTGATCTCGCCGACGTTGGCGAGCACCATGATGGAGGCCACCGCCACTGACCAGCCGCCGATCCAGCCGATCACGGGGCCGAAGGCCTTGGCCCCCCAGACGAAGGTGGTGCCGCAGTCGGGCATCTCCCGGTTGAGCTCCTGGTAGGCCAGGGCGGCGAAGATCATCGGGATGCAGGCCACGATGAAGACCAGAGGCGCCTGTCCTCCCACCGCGAGGATGACCCATCCCAACGTTGCGGCGAGCGAGTACAGCGGTGCCGTGGACGCCAGCCCGATCACGGTGGAGCCGACCACGCCGAGGGCGCCGGTTTCGAGCCCCTTGCCGACATGGATGTGGCCCGTGGGGGTGGCGTTGTCCAGGGTGAGCTTCTTGGCCATAGAGAGTCCCTCGGTTGGGAGCGATGCGTGCGAGTCGCAGACCAACTGGTCGGTCTCCGATTGGTCCAGGTCACACGATGCCGTGAGCCTTGTCAAGAACGTGAACCGCTGGGCGGGACGTCAGCTCAGGAGGAGCCAAGCCGTCATGGGCGTCAGGATGGCCAGGACCACGAGATCGGCCAGCAGGACCACGCGAGTGATCCAGCCCGTATCGGCTCGCGACGCGGTGTCTTGCGCACCGGCCCCGTTGTTGGCCATGGCCTCTGCCACCGTGATTCTTGCGGGACATGCCATGATGGCCGCGCCCGTGGCAACGTTCTGGGCCGCCAGAGCGACGCCGAGGTCGGCGTTGAGCGCGTGCGTGGTCTCTGCGATGCCGGAGGTCAATAACGCGGCGCTGCCACTTCCGGAGTTCGTGACGTATCCGCCGATCGCGCCGATCAACGGCAGAAGCAGGATGAACGCGACCCCGAGGTCGGCGGCTCCCTCGGCCAGGGTGGCGCTCATCCCGTTGGTGGCCATGACGGCGCCGAACACGATGAAGAGCAGCGTGACGGAGCACGCCGGGAACCAGGTGCGCACGCCCCTGCGCAGGGCGAATCCGGTTTCCGTTCCGCCCATGCGCAGGATGAACGGGGCAGCGGCAGCGGTGACCATGATCCACAGGCCGGGACTGGTCAGGAAGGTTTCCCACCCACCGAGATCCACGAGACGGGACAGCGTGATCACACCGAGCATGCACACGATCAGCAGCGCGTAGGGGAGGAAGGCGCGCCTCGTGGAGGGGGCCATCTTGGGCAGTGGAGCACTCCTGATCCTGGACAGGAGCAGCAGGGTGACGATCCCCAACGCGGAGGCGATGATTCCGGCCAGCGCCGGGGTGATCCACAGGCTGACGGCCAGCAGGGACCCCCACATCACGGCGGTCATCAAGAGGAGTTCCGGAAGCTTCCTGACGGCCTTCTTGGCCCCCACTCCCACCCACAGGATGGTGGCGCCCATGACCAGCTGCACGGGGAGGTTGAAGACCGCGGACCATGAGCCCAACTCGGAGAGGCTCAGGTGACTGAGGCCGGAGGCCAGCAACATTCCCGGAGCCATGGAACCCCATGGGGCCATGATGATTCCGAGAAGGGCGATGGTCGCGGCCTTGGTGGGGTTCAGGCCTGCCCTCAAGAGCAGTGGAACGGTGGTGACGACACCGACTCCGAAACCGATGATGGACTCGGCAAGCGGCGCCACCCCCAGGCCGAGCAGCAGCACGGTCCGGGCCCTGGTCCGGGCGGCCTTCGCCAACCAGTCGCTGATCCTCTCCTGAGCGCCCGAGACCTCGAGCATCTGCGACACCAGGATCCCGCCGAGCATGATGAAGATGACCGCCAGGGTGCTGGACGCCAGCGATGCGGCCTGCTCATCAACCGCTGTGCCGGTCAGTGGAAAGAGCGGGAAAAGGGCCAGCGCCACACCGATGGCGATCAGAGCGGCTCTGGCCGGCCGCACCCGGAAGGCGAGCATCCCGACCAGCCCGAGCATGGGAAGTGCGGCGAGGATGAGATCAACGGTGGTTGAGGTCAAGGCAGGAGGAGGACCTTTCGGCGGCAGATCGACGGCGCAGGGAACGGCTAGTGTTCGCACGAATCAACGTTTGTTGGTCACACTACGGGGTGCTGTGAGTCAGGCCTTTGACCATGACACGTCGGAGGGGTTGGATGGTGCATGACAGCAGTTGATGCAGTGTCCGTGTAGAAAGCAGGTCGGCCAAGCCCATGGTCCCGCGGCCCCCACTCCCGCAGCCCGTTCTCACGCCCATGACGCCTGCGGCGATCTTCCTGGTGATGACCGTCGAGGACGGGCAGGCGGCCGCCGCACGTGAGGCGTTGGCTGACGTCTCCGGCCTGATCCGCGCCGTGGGCATTCGGTCTCTGGACGGCAACCTCACCTGCGTCACCGGACTCGGCGCCGAGTTCTGGGACCGCGCCTTCACCGCGCCGCGTCCGGCAGGGTTGCACCCCTTCAAGGCCCTGGACGGTGGCACGCACCAGGCGCCCTCCACTCCTGGCGATCTCTTCTTCCACATCCGTGCCGGCCGCATGGACCTCTGCTTCGAGCTGGCCCACCGCTTGGCCTTCCGCTTCCGGGGGATCGCACACGCCATCGACGAGGTCCACGGCTTCCGGTATTGGGACGCCCGCAACATGATGGGCTTCGTGGACGGAACCGAGAATCCCCGGGGAGTGGTCGCGGAAGACGTCGCGCTCACCGGACCCGATGATGCCCATCCCAGTTCCTCCTACGTGATCGTGCAGCGCTACACGCACGACATGGACGGCTGGCACGGTCTCAAGGTGGAGCAGCAGGAGGAGGCGTTCGGTCGCACCAAACTCTCCGACATGGAGATCCCGGACGAGGAGAAGGCCGCCAACTCCCACCTCGCTCTCAACGTGATCGAGGACGAGGACGGGAACGAGCGCGAGATCCTGCGGGACAACATGCCCTTCGGGAAGGTCGCAGACGGCACCTACGGCACGTACTTCATCGGCTATGCGGCGGATGTCACCACCACGGAGACCATGCTGGAGCGCATGTTCATCGGTGATCCGCCCGGCACCTACGACCGCATCCTGGACTTCTCCACCGCAGAGACCGGATCGCTGTTCTTCGTCCCGAGTCAGGACGAGCTCGACGACCCGGATCTGTTGGACGTCGTCCCGGAACATGCGGAGAACCCCATGCCCGACGATGCGGCCTCGCCCGACGCGGTCGCCGCACCTGCCGCGGTCCCGGCCCCCTCCGGGGGCGCGGAAACCGTGGAGGACGCGCCCCTGCCGTCGAGCAGCGAACGCCAAACGGACGGCAGCCTCGGCATCGGTGGGTTGCGTGGCCGCCCGCAACGGCCGTGAACCTCTTCACTCTCAACCAACTTCAGCTTTTCAGGAGGACGCCATGAACAATCTCCATCGCGAACTGGCCCCCATCTCGGAGGCCGCCTGGGCTCAGATCGACTCCGAGGCGCGCGATACCTTCGCCCTGCGCGCGGCCGGACGTCGAGTCGTGGACGTTCCCGAGGCCGGTGGTCCCGCGCTCGCCGCAGTCGGGATCGGCCACTTGGATGACCCCAGCACCACCAGCAACGGTTCGCAGGCGCGGCTCTACCGCAACCAGCAGCTGGCGCAGGTGCGCGTGCCGTTCACGGTGTCGCGCCAGGATGTGGATGACGTGGAACGTGGCGCCATCGACCTCACCTGGGACGAGGTCGATGATGCGGTTGGCAAGCTCGTGGACATCGAGGACCGCGCCATCCTGCACGGCTGGGACCGCGCCGGCATCACTGGCCTCACCGGTGCTTCCGTGTACGACCCGGTGCAGATGTCAGCGGAACTGACCGAGATCGACGACGCCGTGGCCCGTGCCGTGAACATCCTGCGCCTGGGAGACGTCGAGGGCCCCTACGACCTGGTGCTGCCGCAGGATCTCTACACGCAGGTCGCCGAGACCACCAATCATGGTCGCCCCTTGCTGGATATCGTCAAGGCGCTGCTCTACGGAGGAGACGTGCTGTGGGCTCCGGCTGCGACGTCGGCCCTGCTGGTGTCCCGTCGGGGCGGAGACGCGACGCTGTACCTGGGCCGCGATGCCTCGATCGGCTACACGTCCCACGACGCCGACTCCATCACGCTCTACCTCGAGGAGACCTTCACGGTGCGGGTGAATCAGCCCGACGCGGCGGTGGAACTCGTGAAGTGAGGGCGGGCGTGGCCCGGTAGGCTTTGAAGCTGTGTCACGCCCATCCATACCCCGCGTCCCGTTGTGGGAGATCTGCGCCCTGATCACCGTCGTGTCCTTGATCGGCGGGTTGGGGACGTTCTTCGCCAATCGCGGCGTCGACCACACCTGGTATCAGGAGGTCCTGCTGTGGGTTCCCACCGTGGGGCTGCTGGTGTTGACCCTCTGGCTGCGTGCGCGTTTCAAGCGGCGGGGGTCCGGGACGGACGAGTCGGGGGATTCCGTCTCAGAGGATTGAGCGCCACTTAGTTTGCAGCGCGCTCCACGGCGTCCAGGATCAGGTCCAGGCCGAATGAGACGGGCTCGCGTTCGGTGAGCGAGCGCAGTTGGGGCCCCAACGCGGCCAGGCGCGGGTGATCCTCCGGCGAACTGGTGCCTGCGGACTCGAACCACGAGCTGTCGTCGCTGCGACCATGCGCCACGGATCGGGCCAGGCCGGCGGCCGAGGACATGGCGTACTGCGACAGCACGGCGTAGAAGCGCACCACCTCAGCCTCGTCCAGCCCGGCCCTGGTCAGGGCATCGAGGACGAACTCCACGGCAGCGCGCTCACCGGGTCCATCGGTGGTGGTGTTGATGGCCTCCATGCCGATGGCCGGATGGGCCGCGAACAGGTCCAGGGTGGCGTTCACGAGCTGGAGCAGCCGCTGCCGCCAGTCCTCGGGGTCGGCGGTGATCCGGGACAGAACCTGGGTGTGCAGTCGGTCGAGTGCTGCGTTGAGCAGATCGTCCTTGCCGCGGAAGTGCCGGTAGATCGCGGTGGGGTCACAGCCGAGTTCCCGGCCGAGCTCGCGGACGTTCAGGCTCGTCACCCCGGGACGCGCTGTCAGCGTCAGCACCGCCTCGAGGATGGTGTCCGGGTCGAGGCGGACGCGCGACGATCCGGTCGGCGCGGTGGACGGCGCTGCCTTGGTGGACGGCACGGGAAAACTCCTTGGGGGAAACCTGATGAATTGGTCTGCCTTGATCATGCCATCCGCCGGTTCGCGCCCCGTGACGTCGAAGCATCTTGTGCGCCTGCGGAAATGTTGCGGTCGTGAAAACTCTCGTCAACTACGTTGTCAACGTTGTTGACTCGTAACGAAAGTGACCCTAGTCTCATCCAGAAGCCATCACGCGACGCCCAGGCAGGAAGTGCCACAGCACTTGCTCTCGGGACGTCGTCGAGAACCACCCACGTGAGACGAGGTCCCATGCCGAACCCCGCAGCAACCACCGCCCAGAACTCCGGCGCGAAGCCAGAATCCCCTGACGTCGTCTTCCACGGCGGCCCAGTGTTCACGGGATCCGGGGAACCCCTGACCGACGCGGTGGTGGCGGTCAGCGGGGGACGCATTACCGCCGTCGAGCAGGGCGGGTCGGAACAGGCCGCAGGCCTGCTGGCCGGGGCCAAGACCACCGTGGACCTGCAGGGCAAGCTTCTCTCCCCGTCCTTCCAGGACGCCCACATCCACCCGCTCTCCGGCGGACTTGAGATGCTGCAGTGCGACCTGACCGAGGCGGAATCCGCGCAGGAGGCCTACGACGCCATCGCCGCCTACGCAGAGTCCCACCCTGACGAGGAATGGATCGTGGGTGGCGGCTGGTCCATGGACCACTTCCCGGGCGGCACCCCGTCCCGTCATGATCTGGACCGACTGACCGGCGACCGCCCGGCCATTCTCTCCAACCGCGACCACCACGGCTCCTGGGCCAACACCGCGGCCATGCGCGCAGCCGGCGTCGACGCGAACACCCCGGACCCGGCCGACGGACGCATCGAACGCGAGGCGGACGGCTTCCCCCAGGGCACCTTCCACGAGGGCGCAACCAACCTCTTCGATGCCGTCCGACCGGCCATCCATGACGACCAGGCCCTGGCCGGCCTGCTCACCGCCCAGGAACGCCTGATCCGCCACGGCATCACCGGCTGGACCGACGCACTGGTCGGTGCCGACCTCTCAGGAATCACCGATACCGAGCGCATCTACCGCCGCGCCATCGACGAGGGCAGCCTCAAGGTCCACGTGCGCGGCTCCCTCTGGTGGGATCGCACCCGCGTGGACGACATCGACGAGCAGGTCGCAGAACTCACCGCCAAGCGGGACAGGGCGCTCGCCGACGGCCTGGCCCCCGCCTACGACCCTTCGACCATCAAGATCATGGTGGACGGCGTGGTGGAGGACCACACCGCAGCCATGCTCAGCCCGTACCACGACCACTCCGGCCATGCCACGGACAACCACGGCCTCACCTTCGTCGAGGCGGAACGGCTGAAGAAGGTCGTCACGCTGCTGGACGCCGCCGGTTTCCAGTGCCACTTCCACGCCCTGGGCGACCGCGCCGTGCGGGTGGCGTTGGACGCCGTCCAGGCCGCGCGCGAGGCCAACGGCCCCAACGACCACCGCCATCACTTGGCCCACCTGCAGATGGTGGACGAGGCCGAGGTCCCACGCTTCAACGAGCTCGACGCCACCGCCAATCTGCAGGCGTTGTGGGCCACTCATGAGCCGCAGCTGGACGAACTCGGCCTGCCGTTCCTGCGTGAGGGTGCCGAGGAACGCCACTATCCGTTCGGTGACCTGGTTCGTGCCGGTATCCCATTGGCAGCCGGCTCTGACTGGCCCATCTCCTCGGAGGACCCGATCCAGGCGCTGCACGTGGCGGTGAACCGTCGCAGTCCCGAGGGCGCGGACCTGCCGATCCTGACCGGCCCGGAGCAGTGCCTCGACGTGGCGACGTTCCTGGCGGCCTACACCTCCGGCTCGGCCCGCGTGGCCCACCGCGAGGCCGACACCGGCACGGTGGCCGAGGGTTACCTGGCGAACCTCGTGGTGCTGGACCCCAACCCGTTCGCTGCTGAGCCCGAGGACCTGCACACCGTCACCGTGGACTCCACCTGGATCCAGGGCGAGAAGGTCTACGATCGCGCTGACGCGGGGCAGCCCGCATGAGCCGCGTCGAGCGCACCGCGCGGCACGCGCGGGGGTCCAATGCACCACGTCGGGCCTTCGGTTGGCGAGGCGGGCTCGCTGTCGCGAGCGCCGTGGCCCTCATGGGCCTGGCAGCCTGTGGCGCTCCCAAGGGGGCCATCTCCGACTGGGAACTGACGCAGACCACGGAGAAGCCCGCCGGGGACATCGACCAGGTCACCTGGGCCGTGTACGCCGAGCCGTTCAGCCTGGACTACGCATACGCTTTTGATTACCCCGATAATCAAGTTCTTTCCAACGTCTGCGAATCCTTGCTGCGTTGGGAACCAGATCTGTCGCTCGGCCCCGGCCTGGCCGAGTCCTGGGACAATCCGGACCCCAAGACCTGGGTCTACCACCTGCGCGATGGGGTGAAGTTCCACGACGGTTCCACCATGACTGCGGACGACGCCGTGGCGTCCATGAAGCGGCACCTTGACCCGGCCGTGGGCTCCTTCTGGTACGCCTCCTACGCCAACGTGGACAGCATCGAAGCCACCGGTGACCTGGAGGTCACGGTCAAGCTCAACAAGCCGGATGCCATGTTCAACCAGGCCATGGGCAACGTCTCCGGCGTCGTGGAATCCGCCAAGACCCTGAAGGAGAAGGGCAAGGACTACGGCAACTCCAAGGGCGGCGTCAACTGCACCGGCCCCTTCGAATTCGACAAGTGGACCTCGGGGGATTCCATCCACCTCAAGCGCTTCGACGACTACTGGGACAAGGACCTTGCGGCCAAGAGCCAGGACTTCACGTTCCAGTTCATGCCGGACGCCAACGCGCGCATCAACGCGCTGAAGTCCGGCGAGGTGGACGGCTCCTGGATGGTGCCGGCCGAGGCCGTTCCGCAGCTGCGCGCCGGAACCGGTGGGGACGTCTACTTCGGGAAGAACGCCACCGTGACCGCGATGGTCGCCTCCGATCTTTCCGGGCCACTCGGCGACCCCAAGGTACGCCAGGCCGCCATGATGGCGCTGGATCGTGAGGGCATCCTCAAGGCGGGCGCCGGCGGCTACGGCACCCTGGCCGATTCCACCGTAGCCACCTCCCTCTGGGAGAACTCGTCCAAGAGCGTGCAACAGCAGGTCAAGACGGACGTGACCAGCTACCCGCATGACGTGGAGCAGGCCAAGAAGCTCATCGACGACGCCGGTGTGAAGGGCCAGGAGGTGGTCATCGCGACCGCCCCGCTGGGCAACGACGCGACCGTGTCCTCACAGGCCACCGCGGCGGCACTGAAGGAGATCGGGCTCAAGCCCAAGATCAAGACCATGACGGTCAACGCCTACACCACGCTGTTCTCCGATCCGAGTGCACGCAAGGGTGTGGACCTGTTCTTCACCCAGTGGTACAACTCCAGTCCGGACCCGCTGGAACTGCTCTCCGTGATGCGTGAGGGCGAGTTCAGCAACTACGGCAACTGGTCCGACCCGGAGTTCGACAAGGTCGTGAACAAGGCCCTGGCCACGCAGGACGACGACGAACGTGCGGCGTTGAGCGCCGAGGCCGCCGGCATCATGTCCGAGCAGGTGCCGTGGCTGCCGTACTACGAGCCACCCACCATGGTCTATCTCTCCGACCGGGTGACCGGTCTGTCCCCGTCCATCAACTTCATGTACTACCCGTGGGCCGCGACCCTCGGGGCGCGATGAGCCGGAGGGGAACATCATGAATCGCACTCGCGCGCTGCTCGGAAAACTGGGCGGCCTCCTGTTGACGCTGTTCCTGGCGTCCATCCTCATCTTCTTCTCCCGCTTCCTGGTTCCTGGCGACCCGGTGGCCTTCCTGCTGCGTGGCCGTAAGCCCTCCGAGGAGGCCGTCGCCATGGTCACCGAGCAGTACGGCCTGGACCTACCCGCGTGGCAGCAGTACTTCCACTGGCTCGGCGGGCTCTTCACCGGGGACCTGGGACGTTCGCTGCAGTACCGGCAGGACGTGACCTCGGTGCTCTGGGACCGGCTTCCCGTCACTCTGGGTCTTGTGGTGATCTCGGCCCTGCTGATCACGATCTTCGGGCTGTTGGCCGGCGTCGTCGCAGCCCTGAAGCGCGGCACGTGGGTGGATCGGACCGTGGTCACCACTCTCACGGTCTTCGGTGCCATCCCCGGCTTCGTGGCCGCGATCGGGCTCATCGGTTTCTTTGCCGTGCAGCTGGGCTGGTTCCCCTCCTTCGGGGCAGGTGAGGGGTTCTGGGACCTGGTGAGACACCTGATCCTGCCGTCTCTCGCGCTCGCCTTGGCCTACATGGTGCTGGTGGGCAAGGCGACACGTTCCGCCATGATCGACCAGATGAGCCGCGAACACGTCGAGGTCGCCACCTCCCGAGGCCTGACCCGGGCCCAGGTGGTCTCACGTCACGTGTTCCGCAACTCGCTCGGCCCCATCCTGACGGTCTCGGGCATGCTCGTGGCCGGCCTGCTGGTCTCCTCCGCCATCATCGAGACGGCCTTCGGCCTCTCCGGAATGGGGCAGCTGCTGGTGCAGTCGGTGGACCGGTTGGACTTCCCCGTTGTCCAGGCCATCTCCCTGTTGGTGGTCGCGGCGTTCGTGGTGGTCAATGCCATCGTGGACCTGCTCCAACCCTTGATCGACCCCCGTAGCGCGGCAGGAGCTGGTGCCCGATGACTGCTCAGATTCAGAATCCCATGCCCGACGGCGATGTGCCCGGTGGCGTCGGCAACGGCACCGGCGGCACCGGCGGCGCCGGCGGCCCCCGCGGAGACCGCGGGCACCGCGTGTCGGAGGACGGTTTGCGCCGCAAGAAGCTGCTGAGCTTCGGGCTGCGCGGCAAGGTCTTCGTGTGGATTTCCGCCGTGATTCTGGGCGTCGCGGTGCTTGCTGCACTGCTGGCCCCCTGGATATCCCCGTACGATCCGGACGAGATCGACCTCATGGGTCTCTACGACGGACCCAGCGCGGCTCATTGGTTCGGCACGGACAACCTGGGGCGTGACCTGCTCTCCCGCATGCTCTACGGTGCGCGGACCGCGCTGTTGGGCCCGCTGCTGGTGGTGGTGGGATCCACGATCCTCGGCATGCTGCTCGGTCTGCTGGCCGCGTGGCGCGGCGGCTGGGTCGACGCCGTGCTTGCCCGGGTCTTCGACCTGCTCTTCGCGTTTCCCGCACTGCTGCTTGCCATGCTCGCTGTGGCCTTGTTCGGTAAGGGACTCGTGGCCCCGGTGATCGCCATGTGCATCGCCTACGCTCCGATCGTGGCGCGCCTGACCCGTCAGCAGGTGATGGCGCAGAAGAACCTGCCCTACGTCTCGGCTTACCGGGTGCAGGGCTTCGGCGGAGGCCGGATCGCGCTGACCCGGGTGCTGCCCAACGTCACGCCCCTGGTCGGTGCGCAGTCCACGCTGAACTTCGGCTACGTGCTCGCGGAACTGGCCGGCCTGTCCTTCCTCGGCCTGGGTGTGCAGGCGCCCACGGCCGACTGGGGCGCGATGATCAACGAGGCCCAGGTCGGACTGCTCAGCGCCCATTACCTGCCCGTCGCCGTCCCCGCCATCGCGGTGGTGCTGGTAGTCGTCGCGGTCAACGTGCTCGGTGAGGAATTCGCGGAGCGAATCGGTGGAGGGAAGAACTCATGACACTGCTGAACATCCAGGACCTGACCCTGGACGTGCCCTCCTCCCCGCGTGTCCCAGGAGGGAAACGCCTGTTGGACGGGATCTCGCTGACCGTGGAGCCGGGCCGCACCGTGGGACTGGTGGGGGAGTCCGGTTCGGGGAAGTCCCTGACCGCCCGCACACCGCTGGGACTTTTCCCGGACAAGGCGGAGCTCTCCGGTCGCGTGGAGGTGGATGGGCAGGACGTGCTGACCTCCTCGGCCGCGGCCGTTCGGCAGCTGCGTAGGACCAAGGTGGCCATGGTGTTCCAGGACGCTCGCTC
Source organism: Galactobacter sp. (assembly GCF_022712295.1). Lineage (GTDB taxonomy): Bacteria > Actinomycetota > Actinomycetes > Actinomycetales > Micrococcaceae > Galactobacter. The sequence goes on along the minus strand of NZ_JALAGT010000123.1, from coordinate 692 downwards.
CGGGATCAACCCGGTGCGGACGTTGGGGGATCACCTGACCGAGGCGCAGCGTCTGAACGGTTCGCTGTCGACCGCGCAGGCCAAGACCAAGGCGCTGGAACTCATGGAGGCCGTGCGGCTTCCCCGGCCGGAGCACCACTTCGATCAGTTCCCGCACGAGCTCTCCGGCGGTCAGCTGCAGCGCGTCATGATCGCTGGTGCGCTCATGGGTGACCCCGAGTTGTTGGTGTGTGATGAGCCCACCACCGCCCTCGACGTCACCACCCAGGCGGAGATCGTGCGGCTACTGACCACTCTGCGCGACGAACGCGGCATGGGCATGCTCTTCATCACCCACGACCTGGGACTGGCCGGTGCCCTGTGCGACGACGTGGTGGTCATGCGGGCCGGGCAGGTCGAGGAACGCGGAACCATGGCAGGCGTGCTCGCGTCGCCGAAGGCCGAGTACACGCAGGCCCTGCTCGCGGCGACCCCGTCGGTGGACGCCGCGCCAGGCATCGACGCGACGGCTGCCGCGCCGGCGGCGGGCGAGGACGAGGCGGAAGACGAGGACGGATCGTCGGACATGGCACTGACCGTCACCGACGTGTCCCGGACCTACCACGTCCGCGGCCAGGGCGCAGTGCACGCCGTCGCGGATGCGACCCTGGTGCTGCGTCGGGGCGGAGCCCTCGGCGGGGTCGGTGCCTCCG
>NZ_JALAGT010000122.1 GCF_022712295.1 Galactobacter sp. | reverse complement strand
GGGGGGGGGCGCGCCACGGGCGACTTGCATGGTGTGAGACGGGCCTTCAGCGTCAACCCGAGAGGGCGAACAACGTAACGCTAGACAGTTCTTACCTAATCAAGTAAGGTGGATATTGCAGGTCAAGACGCAGAAGTGATCATTCTGATGCTCGATCCGGGAACGTTATGCGGACGTCCTCGGAGGGGCCGAACGCAAGGTCAAGGTGTTCGGTCGGGAGTCAGATGGTGACACTCGGTCCGGCTGGGGGTCCTGGGTCCCTCGGGTCACCGGGCGCAGCACTCCTGTTTCGCTCATCGGAACCGTCTGTGGGTGCCGGAACCGACTCGAGCCGCAGTGGGCTCGGAGCGGGTGAACGGAGAGTTGGTCGCGGACCTGTATCAGCCGGACGGCCCCGCCAGTGCGTGGGCAGGGGCCGTCCGCCCTGAATTCGACACAGCTTTCGGCGAACTCCTGATTCCTCCTGAGGTCTAGTTCTCCTGTGAGCGGACCTGACCGTGGCGATCCAGCATGACTTTCGCTCACCACGTCCACTCAATTTCGTATACGATTTAGGTGGACGTGGTGTTCGCCACTCCACCTGCACGCGTCAATCCCGTACGAAGGAGTCGTGAACGTGTTCCCGTTCTCTGTGTCCAAGCCCGTCCCCGTGACGCAGGAGGTGTTGGACGCCGTCGGGAAGGTCCTCGCGGTCCACCTCTCCTACTCATCCCGTGCCGCCCAGCGGGGCCGCACTCCTAAGTTCCCCTCCTATTTCATGAAGGCCACCAGCTCCCTCGCGCTCTCCGGCGCGGAGGTTGAGCGCCCTGCCGATACCGAGCTGCTGCAGTTCGAAGGTGAGATCGCCCTGGTCATCGGTACCGAGGCTCGTCGCATCACCCCGGAGCAGGGCTGGGCCCACGTCGGTTGGGTGACCGCCTCCAACGACCTGGGTATCCAGGACATCAAGTATGCGGACAAGGGTTCCAACGTCCGCTCCAAGTCCGGAGACGGATACACGCCTCTTGGCCCAGTCCTACTGCCCGCCTCGGAACTCGACCCGGAGCGGCTGCGTGTCACCACGCGGCTGAACGGCGCAGAGGTTCAGAACGCCACGACGGACGAATTGCTCTTCTCCTTCGGCCAGATCGTCGCCGACCTCTCCCAGCAGATGACCCTGCACCCCGGCGACGTGATCCTGACCGGCACACCCGCAGGCTCCTCCGTCTTCGCCCCCGGCGACACTGTCACCATCGAGGTCTCCGACGCCCGCGAGGCCGGCGCCTCCACCGGCGAACTCACCACCACAGCCACGCAGGCCAACCAGGGCTTCAAGGCCTTCGGTAATCCCACGAAGGTCACCGACGCCGACCGCATCGATGCCTGGGGCGACGCCGAGTCCGCCGGGATCGCACCCGCCGAGAACCCGCTGACCCCAGAGGTCCGTGCCCAACTCGAAGCCGCCGCCGTGGCGACCCTCTCCACCTCGGTGAAGAAGGCCGGCGTGGAGAACTGCACCATCGCAGGTCTCACCGCCACCAAGGGCACCCGCCGCGTCATCGGTGTGGCCCGCACACTGCGCTACGTCCCCCTGCGCCAGGACCTCTTCAAACAGTCCGGCGGCGGCTACAACGCCCAGAAGCGCGTGATCGACTCCCTCAACGAGGGTGAGATCCTGGTCATGGAGGCCCGCGGCGAGACCGGGGCCGCCACCATGGGAGACATCCTGGTGACCCGCGCGGGCGTCAAGGGTGCCGCAGGCATCATCTCCGACGGTGCCGTGCGTGACCTCTCCGCCGTCACGGACATCGACCTTCCCGTCTTCCACTCGGGAGCCCACCCCTCCGTCCTGGGCCGCAAGCACATCCCGTGGGACACCGACATCACCGTGGCCTGCGGCGGCGCCACCGTGCAGCCCGGCGACGTGATCGTGGCCGATTCGGACGGCATCATCGTCATCCCGCCGGCCCTCGTGGCCCAGGTGGCTGCCGACGCAGCGGCCCAGGAAGCGCAGGACGCCTGGGTGCTGGAGCAGGTCGAGGCAGGCAATGCCATCGAAGGACTGTTCCCGCCCAGCGGTGAGTGGAAGGCCAAGTACGAGGCCTACAAGGCAGAGCAGGGGGAGAACTGATGTTGGACACCACTACTCACACCGCCATCGCTGACGAACTCGTCCGCGCAGCAGAGACGCGCACGCCCGTCCCGCTGCTGACCCAGCGCTACCCGGACATGGAGGTGGCGGATTCCTACGCCGTGCAGAACATCTGGCGCCAACGCGGTGAAGAGGCGGGGCGTACCGTCGCAGGCCACAAGATCGGCCTGACCTCCAAGGCCATGCAGGACGCCACCGGGATCACCGAACCGGACTACGGGGTGATCTTCAAGGACATGATCCGTGAGTCCGGGTGCTCGCTGACCTGGTCCGACTACACCAAGCCGCGCGTGGAGATGGAACTCGCCTTCCTGCTCAAAGAAGATGTCGAGGGCCCGGATGCCACGATCTTCGACGTGCTGAGGGCCACCGAGTACGTGGTTCCTGCGCTGGAGATCCTCGACGCCCGCGTCGAGATGGCCGGTCGCACCATCGTGGACACCATTGCCGACAACGCCGCGATGGGGCTCATGGTCATCGGGGGCACGCCGGTGGCTCCGGACGCCGTGGACCTGCGCTGGGTGCCAGGCATTCTCTCCAACAACCAGGAGATCGAGGAGACCGGCGTGGCCGCCGGTGTTCTGGGCCATCCCGCCAACGGCGTGCACTGGTTGGCCAACCGCCTCTCCGAACACGGGGAGAAGCTGCGTGCAGGCGAACTGATCCTGGCCGGGTCCTTCACCCGTCCCATGTGGGTGCAGCCTGGCTCCACCGTCCACGCGGACTACGGCCAGTTGGGAGCCATCACGTGCCAGTTCAACTGAACCCCCTCCCGTCCTTCCGAGACCTCTTCGTGGGTCCCGAGGCCCCGGCAGCCACCCGACCCGTGGTCGGCATGTTCGTGTGCGACGGCGGTGCCACCTCCGCAGAGATCTGTGCGGGGGCTGGCTTCGACTACGTCCTCATCGACGCCGAGCACGGTTCCTTCTGGCTGGAGTCGATCCAAGCGCAGTTGCGTGCTGTCGCAGGCTATTCCGCCCAGGCCGTCGTCAGGGTGCCCGTCAACGACGAGGTGCCGATCAAGCAGGTGCTGGACGCCGGTGCGCAGAACATCATGGTCCCGATGGTGCACGACGCCGCCTCGGCGGCCGCCGCCGTTCGTTCGGTCCGGTACCCGCAGCCGGGTGCAGCGGAGGCAGGTGTGCGCGGTGTCGGTGCCGCCCTGGCCCGCTCGTCGCGGTGGGGGCGCATCCCGAATTACCTGACGCGGGCCCACGAACTCGTGTCCCTGATCGTGCAGATCGAGTCTTCCGAGGCAGTATCCAATGCGGCTGAGATCGCAGCGGTGGAGGGCGTCGACGCGATCTTCCTTGGCCCTTCTGACCTCGCCGCCTCGATGGGATACCTGGGACAGCAGGGGCATCCCGAGGTCGTCGAGGCGGTCAAGTCCGTCATCGCGGCGGCCAAGACTGCGGGCAAGATCGTCGGCGTCAATGCGTTCGACCCCGCTGCGGCGAAGGACTACCTCGCCGCCGGAGCGGACTTCGTCAACGTCGGTGCCGACGTGGCGCTGTTGGCGCGGGCCACCGAGAAACTGGCGGAGCAATACCTGAGCTGATCGTCAAGACTGAGGGACCACGCTCTACGGCACGTGTCGTGGACTGTGGACTGTGGACTGTCGATTTCGGAGTCTCGGCTCCACATCCGGGAGGATGTGGGGCCGAGGCTTTCTTGCCATGTGGCATGGCTCGGGGCCCGCACGGAACCTGATGAGGTGTCGTTTTCCTGACTCGACGGGATCACCACCAGTGCCGAGGTGGGTGTTCGGGTGGCGCGTAGCTGTGATGGGCGCTACTGTAAGTCGTATACGATTCGATATAAGGACGAGACGTTCTCATATCGAACACCAGAACATTCAGTTGAGATCATTCTCAGCACCGGCAGCGCCGCCATGGCACCTTCCTCGTTCGCCCGGGCGAACGGGTTCATGGCCCGCTTCTGGAGACTCCCGATGAAGTGAGGCCACCATGCAGTTCCATGAGGACGGATACGTCACCCGCGACCCCCACGTGAAGCGTGCCGAAGGCTTCGGCCTGAACCGCACTGCGGATTTTCCCGAGAACCTCGACGTGCTGATCGTCGGTGAGGGCCCTGCCGGCATGATCACGGCGGCACAGCTCTCCGCCTTCCCTGAGCTCAATGTCCGCCTGGTGGAGCGCCGACCCGAGGAACTGCTCGTGGGGCAGGCCGATGGCATCCAGGCGCGTTCGGTCGAGACCTTCCAGGCCTTCGGCTTCGCCAAGCGCATTGTGGAGGAGGCCTACCACATCACCGAGATGGCCTTCTGGAAGCCGGACACCGAGCAGCCCGAGAACATTGTGCGCACGGCCGTGGCTCCCGATGATCCGGAGGGCATCTCCGAGTTCCCGCACATCATCATCAACCAGGCCCGCGTGATGCAGTACTTCGGCGAGTTTGCCCGCAACTCCGCCTCGAAGCTGGTTCCGGACTACGGCATCGAATACATCTCCCACGAGATCGACGAGACTCGTGAGCACCCGGTGGCCGTTCGTCTGCGCCGCGTGGGATCGGGTGAGGAATTCACCGTCAACACCAAGTACCTCGTGGGTGCTGATGGGGCCAAGTCCCAGATCCGCCGCGACATCGGTGCAACCCGCCAGGGCAAGCAGGCGCTGCACGCCTGGGGGGTCATCGATTCGCTCTCCGTCACCGACTTCCCTGACTGGCGGACCAAGTGCGCCATCCAGTCACACGATGGCGGCTCGATCCTCCACATCCCGCGTGAGGGTGGACAGCTCGCCCGCATGTACGTGGACCTGGGTGAGGTGGCTGCGGACGACAACGGCCATGTGCGTGAGACGCCGCTCGAAGAGGTCGTGGCCCATGCCAACCGGATTCTGCACCCCTACACCGTGGACGTGAAGCACGTGGCTTGGCACTCCATCTACGAGGTGGGCCACCGCGTCACGGACCGCTTCGACGATGTGGAGGATGAAGCCACGGGACGCAAGCCACGCGTGTTCATCCTGGGCGACGCCTGCCATACGCACTCCGCCAAGGCCGGACAGGGCATGAACGTGTCCATGCAGGACGGTTTCAACCTGGCGTGGAAGCTGGCCCACGTCCTCCTGGGTGTGGCTCCCGAGGAGCTGCTGCGCACCTACACCAAGGAGCGTCAGGTCATCGCGCAGAACCTGATCGACTTCGATATGGAGTGGTCCTCGATGATGGCAGCCAAGCCGGAGGACTTCGACTCCCCGACCGAGCTCGAGGACTTCTACGTTCGCACCGCCGAGTTCCCTGCCGGATTCATGACCGAGTACGTTCCCGGGCTGACCACCGGAACCAAGGCACACCAGGAACTGGCCACCGGCTACCCCGTCGGCAAGCGCTTCAAGTCGGCCAAGGTGGCACGCCGGGCGGAGGGAAACCACGTGGAACTGGGGCACCTGCACGAGGCCGACGGCCGCTGGCGGATCTACGTGTTCGCCGATGCTCCGGCGGCAGGTCAGGATTCCAAGGTCACGGACCTTGCCACATGGCTCAAGAATGACGCCGCCTCTCCATTGGTCGGTTCCGACCTCGGTGGGCGTCCGCGGCACGAGTGGTTCGATACCAAGGTGATCTACCAGCAGAACCACCTGGACTTTGAGCTGCTGGACGCCCCCGAGGTCTTCCGCCCTGCATACGGTGAGTTCGGGGTGATGCAGTACGAGAACGTCTTCTCCTGCGATCCCGGCGTGGACATCTTCGACGAGCGCGGGATCTCACGCGATGGTGCCATCGTGGTGGTCCGTCCGGATCAGTACGTGGCTCAGGTCCTTCCGCTGGATGCCCAGGATGAGCTGGCCACGTTCTTCGAGACCGTGGCCCCGCATTCCGCGACGACCCAGGGCTGAGCCGTGGCTGCGGCAGCCGGCGGCTCAGGGTCGCAGACGCTTTCCAGAGGGATCAGGGTGCTTGAAGTGCTCTCTGAAGCGGAGACACCTCTGCCCCTGCCGGAATTGTGTGAACGGCTCGGTCTGCACCGGTCCGTGGTCTACCGGCTGCTGCGCACTCTCGAGGAACACGGCCTGGCCGCGCGGGACGATGACGGTCGAGTCCGGTTAGGGCTGGGACTGGCCGCGTTGTCGAGGTCGGTGCAACGCGACCTGCAGACCGTGGCTCTGCCGGAACTGACGCGAGTGGCCAACAAGGTGCAGATGACCACGTTCCTCACGGTGCTCGTGGATGACCTGGTCATGACTCTGGTCTCGGCCGAACCCACCGGTGGGCTCGGCGTCGTGGCACAGCGCCCCGGGTCGCGGCACCGTCTCGACCTGGGGGCGCCTGGCGCGGTGATCCGCGCGCAGCTCTCCGACGAGGAACTGACCAGGCTGGGAGTGGGCCGCCCGGATCCCACCGATCGCTCGGACGAGCACTGGGTGTCCAGAGACGAGGTTATCCCGGGGCTGCGTTCGGTCGCGGTTCCTCTGGTGGTGCCGGGTGAGCCGCCAGCGGCCGTGGCCGTGGTTCACCTCTCTGGGGCTGAGATCGACGACGAAACCGTGGTTGGCGAGCTGCGTAGGGCTGCAGGCGTCATCAGCGCAGCCCTGGTATAGGCCACGTGGAGGGTCGGATCTGAACGAGGCTCGACCCGACCTCGACCGAACTCAGGACGAGGAACTTGACTGAGCGGCCGCGTGCCGACGTAGCGCCACGGCGCATATCGCGGTGACCGCCACCTCAGCCAGGGCCAGGCCCACCATGGTGAGTCCTGCTGAGGTGTGGGAACCGCCATCGGGCACTGTCCCGCTGTGGTGGTGGCCGCCCCCGGCGGCCATCAACCAGGCCACGTGGGCCAGCGCCATCGCCGCTGACATGGTCATGAGGGTCCGAACCTCCCGTAGGCATGGGGTACGCAGACAGCGCACGGCACAGATCACGCATCCCACGGTCATCGTCGCGACCAGCACGCCGAACACCACGTCATGACGGTGTGACAGCGCCGCCCACAGGTGTGCGGCGGCAACCGCGAGGGCCCCGACCCCGGCACAGCGAACCGTGCCGCGGACGGGGCCCTCCACGCCCGGGGGCTGGATCTCAGTGCTCGCAGTGGCACTCATCGCCGCCGCCACAGCAGCCGTGGGCCTTTACCGGTGCAGGAACGTCCATCGCGGGATTGCGGTCGAAGAAACCGTCAGCTCGCAGCTTGAACCCCACGGAGTCCACCGGCATGATCGGCCAGTCCTCGACGCGGGGGAAATGAGTTAACCCGAAGGTGTGCCACACGACGTCTCGCTGACCGTCCACGTCGCGGTCCGCCTCGATCCACTGGGCGATGCCGTCCACGCCCGGGTTCTGGTTGGCGAAGTCGGAGGTGGGGTACTTCTGCGTCTCGTCGTAGCGGGTGACCCAGAGGCCGTGACGCATGACCGTGGCACGCTTGGCGATCGAGGAGTCCGCGTCCGCGAGCAGCATCGGGGTGCCTGCGGGGAAGAGCTTGTAGGACACGGGCTCACCCAGGCGATTCTTGGATTCCGGGTTGGAGATCACCCAGGTGCGACCCAGGGCACCGTCGGCGTCGCGGACGGCCTGCTGCTCGGTGGCGAGGACGGTGCGCTTGCGGGTGAAGGCGTTGCCGCGCGGATTGCTCTCCGAGATGGGGAGTCGAACCGCATCCTCTTCCTCCACCCGGGTGGGGCCGCCGTCCAAGGCGAAGTCCAGCCGGGCGGCGAACTGGTGCTGGTGGAACGGGGCACCGAGTCCCGGAGCGACCTGGGAATTATGAGTCGGGTCGTCCAGGTAGCCGGAGGTGAAGAGGATGCCGGTGGCCTTGGCCTCGAACTCGATGGTGCCGTCCAGGTAGAGGTACCAATAGAAGCCGTAGTCGTAGTTGCCGACGGTCGTGAAGATGGAGATCACCATGCGACGGTTGCGGCGCGTGTAGTGCGTGCCTGCCCACAGGTCGTCATGCTTGGAGAGGATGGAGAAGTCCTCCTCATGCATGCAGATGCCGTTGGCGATGGTCCGGGGATTGCCGTCGTTGTCCGCGATCGTGGGGGAGAGATAGGTGATCTCGCCAAGGCAATCGCAGCCGAGCTCCAGGGAATTGGCGCACTGACCGATCAGGTACTCACCGGTGTCGAAGTAATTCTGCCAGGAGCGCACGGGGCTCGGGTCGCCGTACGGGACCACCATTTCGGCGATGGAGGCGCGATTGAGGATGCGGCGGCGGACGGGATTCTCGGGGTTGCCGGGATCCACGTCGTCGAAGGAGACGTTGTGAAGCACCAGGCCGTCACGCATGTCGAAGCCGACGTCCAGGCTCCACCGCTCCCATTCCACGTGGTTGCCGTCGGTGACCGTGAAGGAAGGCCCTTCCGGCTGGGTGATGACGATGGGCTTCTGTGTGGTGCGGGTGGGGCCCGTCAGTTCCGGGGAGAGGTAATCGCCGGACTCCTTTGGGATGTCCGCCACGAAGAAGTCCAGCACCTGGTCAACGGTCTTGTTGGTGATGTCCACGTAGGAGAGCAGACCCTCGACGGGGTGGGCCCAGGCCGGCTCATCCGGGTTCTCTTGGACGAAGGCGAGCCCGCGCAGCATACGGCGGCCCTTCTCCTCCGGGTATTCGAAGACTCCGGCGGAGAGCGGTGCAACACGGACCTTCTCAACGTCGAGGCCGCGCTTGGCCAGAGCAGCGAGCCAGCGCTCGTCGGTCTTGAGGATCTCCTCGACCACCTCGTAGTCCTCGTCCTTGACCGGGAGCTCGCCGACGACGGCGGTGTCCAGGACCGTGGCGGACTCGACGACGCCACGGGTGGCGGAGAGCACGATGTCGCGAGAGGTGGCGTCCAGGGCATCCACCGTCTGGACACGGAAACGACGGTCCACGGGAGCGTCTTCCTCGAGATCGAAGGCCGGGTCCACCAAGCCGATGTAGGCCAGTCGGGTGGAGTCGGTGAACAGGCCGTCCGCGGCGAGGATGTCCCGGACGCGGGAAACCTCGTCCGGGGTCACCAGGGTGTGGTGCCCTGGTGACGGTGCGGTGGTCGGGGTCGGAAGGTCGTGAGTCATGCGTGCCTTTCGGTGTGACAAGGGCCGGACGAGTATGCGCCGCCTTCGTTGTCCGAACGCGTCGTGACGGCCACCACCCTTATTTTCTCTTGATGTAGAGAATAAACTTCACCGTACGATGAAACAAGACCCTGCTGCCGTTGCTTGACGATCCGAGTGCGCCGGGGATGTGTTGGCGAAAGGTGAACAGTGCCCAAGATCGTGGACCATGGCCTCCGGCGCAAGGAACTCATGGACAGTGCCTGGCGGGTGATCGCTCGTCGTGGACTGAGTGGCGCCACCATGCGAGAGGTCGCGGCGGAAGCAGGGTTCGCAAACGGTGCGCTCAAGCCTTACTTCCCCTCCAAGCGGGACCTGATGTCTGCGACGTATTCGCACGTCTTCGAACGCACCAATGAACGAGTGTCCGCGGTCGTGGCGCGACGCAGGGGATTCGCTGCTGTTCTGGCATTTGCGCGTGAGGTCCTCCCACTCGACCAGGAGCGTCTGGATGAGGCCAGGGCGGTGATCGCCTTCTGGCAGGAGGCCATGATGGACCCCGCCCTCGCGGATGCCCACGAGGACTCCATCGACATCTGGCGCGGGTGGTTGGGCGACTGGCTGCGGCAGGCGCAGGAGGACGGGGCGACGCGGGTCGGATTCGAGATCTCGGTGGCCGTGCCGACCTTGCTCTCCTTCCTCTTGGGGGCTCAGGTGCGCGCCTGCCTGGACTCGCGGGACGAAGGCCTCGACGCGCTGGAGATCCAGCTGGAGGCCTTGGTGGACGGGTGGCGATCAACGCGAGAAGATCACACAGAATCTCTCCCGGTGTAGATTTTTGTGACGTGGCGTGGTTCACTCTTTCGGTGACCCCCGATCTCCAGAGGGTCAGGCCGTATCAGCCGTACCTGCCGAGAGGGGGACCCTCATGACCTTGACCGGGCTGTCTCCAACTCAGACCTCGCTGCCGGGTGGCGCAGAGGTGCTCCGTTTGGACGAGTGGCAGCGTCACGCCTCGCAGGTTTTCGTGCCGCTTGCCGTGGATCCCGAGGTTCCTTCCGAGTTCGAAGGTCGACTCAGTGGCTTGGCCATACCAGAGGCAACCGCCGTCAGGCTCGAGGCGGGTGCCCACCAAGTGGAGCGGAGCGCGGCCCACGTCCGGGCCGGCGGGAGCGGATACTTCAAGTTCTCCCTGCAGATGGGAGGCCGCGGGGTGGTGTCCCAGGGTGGCCGAGAATCCACCGTCAAGCCGGGTGACATCACCGTCTATGACACGTCACGTCCGTATACGCTCACGTTCGACCGCCCCAACACGCAGTTCGTGCTGATGGTCCCGCAGGAACGATTCGGGTCCGCAGTGTCGGACGTCGAGGACCTCGTGGCCACCCGGCTCGGAGTGGGAGGGTTGGCTGATGTGGTGGTCCCCGTTCTGACGGGGGTTGCTCAGCGATTGAGGACCGGGCAGGCGAGCGTTGGCGCTGCCCTGATCCATCATGCGGTGGATCTGGTGGAGACCATGTGCCGCGACGATGCCGAGCGATTTCTCGCCGCATCGGAGGATCTCCCTCGGGGGGCCAAGGACAACGAATTGCGTCGCGTGGTGCGATACATCGACGAACAGTTGGGAGACCCTCGGCTGAGCCCGCAGGCCGTCGCAGCGGCCCATTTCATGTCGGTGCGCTCGCTCTACAAACTCTTCGACGAATCCGGCACCACGGTGGCGGCTCTGATCAGGTCCCGCCGAATGGAGAGGGCCATGGAGGCGCTCAGTCATCCCGGTCGGGTCGACGTGCCCATCGGGCGCATCGGCACGGAGTGCGGTCTACCGGATGCCGCGCATTTTTCCAGGCTCTTCCGTTCCACTTTCGGGATCTCGCCTACACAGGTCCGCAATCGCGCGCTCGGCGTCGGCTGACCACAGCGTCATCTAACCTCACGATCTTTGTCCCCGGCCCTGGCCGGCTCAAGCAGTTTTCACCTTTCTAAGTCAGGACGTGCATGTCGACGACGACAGCTCCCGGCCCGGTACCGGCCGCATCCAACGGATCCTCTCCCTCAACGGGACCACGCAGGATCGGAACCCTCTCACTGATCCTCATGATCGTCGCTGCCTCAGCGCCGCTGACCGTGGTCGCGGGAGGAGTCACCTCCAACTTCGCGGTGACCGGATCGCTCGGGGTCCCGCTGAGTTTCCTCATCCTCGGGCTGGTCCTGGTGATCTTTGCGGTGGGGTACACCGCGATGTCCACCCGGATCACCTCCGCCGGTGCGTTCTACTCATATGTGGCTCGAGGCTTGGGGCGTACTCCTGGTGTCGGCGCCGCCTGGGTGGCATTGGTCTGCTACAACGCCATGCAGATCGGCATCTACGGCATGTTCGGCTACGCCACGGCCGACCTCGTGACCTCCCTGACCGGAGCCGAGATCGCCTGGTGGGTGTGGGCCCTGATCGGTTGGTTGATCGTGGGGATCCTTGGGATCAACGCGGTGGACCTCTCCGCCAAGGTGCTCGGCATCCTCGTGGCGTTGGAATTCCTCGTGGTGCTCGTGTTCGACGTCTTCGGCCTCGCTGATTCCCCACAGGGCGTCGACGCCACCGGACTGGGGATGTCGGACCTATTCGGCCCAGGGATCGGCGCCGTTCTGGCGTTCTCAGTGGCGGCGTTCATGGGTTTCGAATCCGGATCCATCTACGCGGATGAGGTCAAGAACCCGCGCGTCACCGTTCGTCGGGCCACCTACGGTGCCGTCATCGTGATCGGCATCTTCTACGCCTTCTCGGCCTGGGCCATGATCGTGGGCGTCGGCTCAGGTTCTGTCGTGGACTCCTCCGGCGCCAACGGGCCAGGTGTGGTCTTCGGAGTGTTGGCCGGGCACCTGCCCAAGTTCGCAGTGGACATCGCCCAGTTGTTGTTCGTCACCTCGCTGATCGCGGCCCTGGTCTCCTTCCACAACGTGGTGTCCCGCTACCTACGGTCCCTGTCCCGCGACCGGGTGCTGCCTCGGTTCCTGTCCTACAGCGCGGGTGCAGGCAAGGCGCCCGTGGCTGGTTCGTTCACCCAGTCGGGTTTGGCGCTGGTGGTGCTGGTCATCTTCGCGATCATCGGTACAGGTGCGGAGGACCCGATCATGTTCCCGGTCCTGACTCTCTTCACGTGGCTCACCAACATGGGGGCCCTGGGGCTCGTGGCATTGATGGCGCTCACGAGTTTCGCGGCCTTCGGATTCCTGCGGGCCCACCGAGCCGGGACGGGTGTGTTCACGCGCGTCATCGCCCCCTGGGTGGCCGGGGTGGCGTTGGCCGGCATGACCATCCTGATAATCGTGAACTTTCCGGTGCTCGTGGACGCGGAATCGGGAAGCGTTTTGAACTGGTTGCTGCCCGCCATCGTGGTGGTTCCCGGGTTGGTCGCTGCCGGCTGGACCCTGTGGCTGCGAAGCGCACGGCCGGAGGTCTACGAGGGGATCGGCCACGACAAGAACGGCGAATTGCTGTTGTAGGCCTCAACTATTGATGCTGGTAACAAATCGACCCATAATCGTATACGATGGTGATCAACGGGTGTGGCTCAAGCCACGTCGGCGGCTGCGCTGAAGCAACGAGAACGGCGCCCAAGCGCAGCTCTTGCCCTTAGGGGCGCCTACAACAGTGCATCATCTTCAGGAACAGAGGCAGTCCATGTCCACAGCGGCCAAGGAAGCCCGCTCAGGCGGTCCAGGTACCAAGAAATCCGGTCAAGGACGCGTCGCAGTCGCGACCATCGTCGGCACCACCGTCGAGTGGTACGACTTCTTCATCTATGCCAACGCCGTCGCGTTGGTGTTCAACAAGCAGTTCTTCGATCCCGCCGGAGGCAGCGTGGGCCAGCTGGTGGCCTTCGCCTCCGTTGGCATCTCCTTCCTCTTCCGTCCGCTGGGCGCCTTCCTGGCGGGACACTTCGGCGACAAGCTGGGGCGCCGCACCATGCTGGTGCTGACCCTGCTGCTGATGGGTGTGGCCACCGCCTTGATCGGTGCCCTGCCCACCTACACGGCCGTCGGCCTCACGGCACCCATCCTGTTGTTGCTGCTGCGTGTGTTGCAGGGCATCGCCGCAGGTGGCGAATGGGGCGGCGCCGTGCTCATGGCGGTGGAGTACGCCAACCCCAAGAAGCGCGGGCTGGCCGGTTCCTTCCCTCAGCTCGGTGTGCCGCTCGGCATGCTGCTGGCCTCCGGCGTCATGGCCCTCATGACCGGCGTGATCGCCAAGGGCGACGCCTTCGAGTCGTGGGGATGGCGCGTTCCGTTCTTCCTCTCCATCGTCCTGGTGTTCGTGGGCTACTGGATCCGCCGCAGCGTCGAGGAGTCACCTGTCTTCCAGGAGATGGAGAACGATCAGAACTACGTGCACACCAAGGCTCCTCTGGTTCAGGTGCTCAAGCGCTACGGCCACCTGGTCATCCTGGGTGCCCTGGTGTTCGCCGGGAACAACGCGGCCGGCTACATGACCACCGGTGGTTTCATTCAGAACTACTCCACCAGCCCTGAGGTCGGCATGGACAAGACCGATGTGCTCATCGCCATCACCTTCGGCTCCGCATGCTGGTTCGCGTTCACCCTGCTCTCCGGGTGGCTGGCAGACGTCATCGGCCGTGTACGCACCTACCAGATCGGATTCGTGGCCCTCGCGGGAACCGTGTTCCTCATCTTCCCGATGATCCAGACCGGCTCCCTCGGCATGCTCTATCTGGCCCTGTTCCTCTTCTCCATCGGACTCGGACTGACCTACGGCCCGCAGGCAGCCCTGTACTCGGAGATGTTCCCGGCCTCGGTGCGCTTCTCCGGCGTGGCCATCTCCTACGCCCTCGGCGCCATCATCGGCGGTGCCTTCGCGCCGTTGATCGCGCAGGCCATCAAGAACGCCACCGGTGAGACCACAGGCATCTCGATCTACCTGTTCATCGTGGTGATCGTCGGATTCCTGGCGGTCACCATCCTGCGGGACCGCTCCCGTCTGGACCTCTCCCACAAGAACGAGGCGCAGCAGGCCAAGGGATCGTTGATCTTCCCCCGCCAGTTCCCGGACGCTCCCGCGGAGCAGGTCCTGGAAACCAAGAACTGACAAGACCAGTGCCCGACGGCGGGGGCCCGGTTACCGAAGGAACCCCGCCCCCCCCCGCGGGGAAACAAGAAAAAGGCGGGCACCGGTGGAAAAAAACGCTTAACCCCCCGCCAGGTACCCGCAAGCCAAACGGGGCAAGGCGGGAGATAATGCCCCCGGG
>NZ_JALAGT010000121.1 GCF_022712295.1 Galactobacter sp. | reverse complement strand
TTCCATGCCCGACGACGCGTCCCCGCCGCCCGCGGCAGCGTCGCCTACGGCGCCGCCGTCCAATCCGGTCCGAGGGGTCCCCATTGCCGCTCGTTCGCAGCTGTGGTGGCGGCGCCTCGTGGAGGCCCAGCCACTGTTGGCGCCGGGCGTCTTCACGGTTCTGGAGCGGATGATCCACACCGCGGAGGACGCGCCCGAATGGGACCGCGAGCCGGTCTGGGTCCACGGCGATCCGCACCTGCTCAACGTGCTGGCGGAGGCCGCCCCCACGCCGTCGGGCATGGGGGAGGAGCGCGCAGCGCGCCTGACGGGCATCGTGGACCTGGGCGACGTCACGGTGGGTGACCCGGCCAGCGACCTCGCCGAGGCCATGCGGCACTTCACGCCGACAGGCGTCGAGACGTTCCGGAAGGTCTACGAGGCTCACGCCGAGCACAGCGATCAGGCGCTGTGGGACAGAGCCCAAGGCTGGAGCGTCCACCTGCTGCTGATCTCCCTGACCCACCAGGACGCGCTGGGTCAAGCCGCGCGTGAGGCACTGGCCCGACTGGTCTGATCCGCGTGTGTCGTGGTTCCGCGCGGTTCGTGAATCGGCCGGCCTGATGAATCTGCGTGGGTGGTGAATCGGCGGGGGTGATGAATCTGCTCAGAGCGGATCGGGCTGACGCGGGGACACTCAAGAGGTCAGGCTGGTGGCATGAACACCGGTAGAGACACCCAAGCCCGCCCGCTGCTGTGGAGGGAGGCGGTCGGCGCCGTGCTGCGTCGGGTCCGGCTGCGGCAGCGGCTGCGCCTCGTGGACGTGGCCGAGCGAGCAGGGGTGTCCGCCCAATACCTTTCCGAGATGGAACGCGGCATGAAGGACCCGTCCTCGGAGATGCTGGCGGCGACCGCAGGCGCCCTGGGGCTCGGAGTGGGCGAGCTGGCCCGGCTGGCGTCGGACGTCTTGGTACGTTCCGGGACTCGAGTGTCTCAGGGCCAGAAGCTCTTGGTGCTCGATTCCAGTGTTTCACGCGCCGGAGCGGCGGCCACGTCGGTAGGCACCCGGGTCTCTGCCGGAACCCGGGACGCCTTCCTGCTGGCGGCCTGACCGCCGAAGGGCCCAGACCGCCCGGGCCCCGAACTGTCGGGTCTTGGACTCTCGGGCCCTGGACTCAGGCGGGGACGGCTGCCGTCCCCGTCGTCATCGCACCGGTGTCCGGCTCACGCGAGGCGATCACCAGGTCCGCCACGCCGAAGTCCACAGCAGCCTGACCGGGAAGAACCAACGTCCGGTCGGTTGCGGTGCGGATCTGTTGGGGTGTGTGCCCGGAAGCGGCAGCGAGGAGCTCCTCCACGACGCCGCGCACTCTCAGAACCTCCTCGGCCTCCGGGATGAGATCGGGGATGGCCCTCCGTCCGGATTCCGCGGCGACCTGCTGCAGCACCACCCTGGCATGCGGCAGCACCATGCGGTGGCCCGGCTCTGCGCCGGCCAGCAGGAGTGCCGAAGCGCCCACGGCCTGACCCACCACGGTCGCGGTGACGGGACAACGGATGAAACTCATGGTGTCGTGGATGGCCAGCGCCGAGAACTCGTCGGCCCCGGAGGAATTGAGGACCAGGTCCACCGGGGTCTGCGGCGACTCGTTCTCCAGGTGCAGCAGCTGGGCGATCACGCTGGTGGCCACCCCCTCATCGATCGGCGTGCCGATCACGACGATCCGGTCGGAGACCAGCCGGGAGAAGACGTCCGCGACGCGCTCACCGCCCGTGGGCGTGCGCTCGATGACGTTGGGGATCGTGTAGCTGCTCATGCCTGGTCCTCCGTGGCTGTCTGGTCCGCCTGCGCTGTTGGGCGCTTCTGAGTTGATCGGTCCGTTTGGGGCGAGGGACCGAGCCGTCGAGGCTCGATCACGCTGAGCACCGCATCCAGGTTCTGGACGATGTGATCCACGAAGCCGTAGTCCTTGGCCTCGTCGGCCTCGAAGATGCGGTCGCGTTGTGAGTCCGCGGTGATGCGTTCGACGCTCTGCCCTGTGTGCACGGCGATGAGCCCGAGGACCACGTCCCGATTGCGGCGCATGTGCTCGGCCTGCAGGGAGATGTCCACGGCGGACCCTCCGAAACCGGAGGACCCCTGATGCAGCAGCACCGTCGCATGCGGCAGGGCGAAGCGCTTGCCGGGCGTGCCTGCAGAGAGCAGGAACTGACCGGCGGAGTATGCCATGCCGAGAGCCACGGTGCGCACGTCATTGGGGATGAGCGCCATGGTGTCGGCGATGGCGAGCATGCCTGGAACCGATCCGCCGGGGGAGTTGATCATCAACACGATGTCGGAGTCGGCGTCCTGCTGGGAAAGCAGCGTCAGCTGGGAGATGAGCAGGGACGTGTTGTCGTCCTCGAGCGCGCGGTCCAAGAGGATGATGCGTCGTGCGGCGAGTTCCGTGGCGGTGGCCGCGGCGAGGGCCGGTGGTGGGGCTGGTGCTTGAGTCATGGCGTTGAGCATTCCGCCGCGGCGGCCCGAGATGAAGCGGGCGCCGCCGTGAGCGGATCAGCTCACGGCGGCGCTGAGCAGCGGCTGTTCGCCCTGGGCGTTTCCAGCACGGACGTGTCGGGACATCGTGCATGCAAGGATGGAGCCATGGCTACAACTGCATTCTCAGGTACCCCCGCCCACACCGTTGGCGAACTCCCCGCCGTAGGCTCCAAGGCCCCGGACTTCACCACGGTCAACACCGACCTCGCGGACGTCACCAACGCCGACTTCGCAGGCAAGCGCATTGTGCTGAACATCTTCCCGTCCGTGGACACCGGCGTCTGCGCCCAGAGCGTGCGTGAGTTCAACAAGCGCGCCGCCGGCCTGGACAACACCGTGGTCGTGACGGTCTCCAAGGACCTGCCCTTCGCCCTGGGCCGCTTCTGCGGTGCAGAGGGCATCGAGAACGTCATCACCACCTCCGCCTTCCGCTCCTCCTTCGGCGAGGACTACGGCGTGACGCTGCTGGATTCCCCGCTGGCCGGCGCACTGGCCCGCTCCGTGGTGATCATCGGTGAGGACGGCAACGTGATTTACACGCAGCTGGTCCCGGAGATCAAGACCGAGCCCGACTACGACGCCGCGGTGGCCGCGCTGTCCTGACCCTCATCCCGGCCGCAGCGGTGGCTGCGCCGCCCCGACCCTCGTCCTGGCCGCAGCGATCTGTTGAGGTCGTCTGCACGGAGCCGGGTTTACACCATGGAGCCGGTGGGGCACTGGCTGCACGGTGGAAACCCGGCTCTTTGGCGTCCGGGCCTGCGGGCCGGGCCAAAGTGCACGCCCGCCAACCTCTACAGCCTTCCGGCCGCCGTTGACGCCATCTCCAACCTCGGCAGCGTCTTACGTAGCAGGCGCGACCAACGGCGCACGGTGCCGCCTGCTGCCTGGCGCCGCGCCGCGTCATAGACCCGAATCAGGCTCAGGTGCCCCACCCACACGCCGGCGCGCGCGGCGAAGCGGCCGTTCGGAGCCACGGCGTCGATGGTCTCGGCGCCGTGCCACAACGCCAGATGGGCAAGGTTGATCGCTGGGTCCCACGCCGCAGCGTGATCCCAGTCCAGGAGTCCGGCCACGCGCTCGCCGACCCACCGCATGTTGTCCCCGGCCAGATCTCCGTGAACCAACCCGACCGCCTCGCCGTCCATGGCCGTGAGGGCGTCCCACACCGCTGCGGCATCCGAGCGTGCCGCTTCGGGAAGCGCCTGCAGCACCAGCTCGCGTTCCTCCTCGTTCCAGCGCGGCTGCCCCTCGAACGGAGGGTCCACGAGTCCCTCCCAAACGGACGTCGGCACGTGCTCCAGAACGTCCAGCACTGCTCGCAACGCCTCAGGAGCTCCGCTGCCCGGAGCATGCTGCGCACCCGGAACGTATTTCTGCCCCACCGCGCCTGCCCCAGTTCGAGACATCCGCCTCACCTCGGTGACGGGGACGGGAAGCGTCAGGGGCACGTGAGGGGCGATCGCCGTCAGGAAGTCCATGCGTCGGGGGAGTTCGTCCGCCACGTCCCGGCGTCTGGCGATGCGCACCACGACTTGTGGTTCAGCATCGCCGGGGATCAGGACGAGGTGGTCGTCGCCGCCCTCCTCGACGCGGCCGGTGATCCAGTCGGGCCCCGGCAAGAGATCGGCGGCGTCCAGGGCCTCGGCCTGGGTGGGTGTCCTGGACATGCTCTCAGCATAGGTGGGGCGTAGCTTCGGCCAGATTTCCAACTGCAGCCGAATCGGCCGGTTTCGGCTGCAGTTGAGTATCGCGCTGAAAACAGCACCCTGACAACAGAACCCCAAAAACAGAACCGAAGCACAGCTGCCATCCAGACCCGGTGGCCTAACGTTGAGGCGTGACCGACGCGCAACAGATACCGAAGCGATCCGTCCTGATCTGGGAGATCGTGATCGTCCTGGCCCTGTCGTTAGGGCGCTCGGGGGTCAACGCGCTGATCAACCTGGTGGACCTGGCCTCGCGCGGCCCCATCTCGCAAGGAACGGCCAACCTCAACGGCTCCGAGAGCCCTCGCCCGTGGATCGATCTCAGCTACCAGGTCTCCAACCTCGTGTTCGCGTTGGCACCGGTGGCCCTGGTCCTGTGGCTGCTGGCCCGCAACCCAGGCGGCAACCCCGCACGGCTGGTGGGGCTGGACGCCAAGCGACCCGGTGGCGATGCCTGGCGCGGCGTCGCCCTGTTCGCGGTGATCGGTGCAGGCACCCTGGCCATCTACACGGTGGGCAGGGCCTTGGGCATCACCACGGCCATCGAGACCAGCGGCTTGGGGGAGTACTGGTGGAGCATCCCCATCCTGTTGCTCGCCGCACTGAAGAACGGCCTGCTGGAGGAAGTGGTGGTGGTCGGCTACCTCGTCGACCGGCTGGAGCGCCTGGGCCTGCGAGTCTGGTCCATCGTCGCGCTGACCGCCGTCCTGCGCGGTTCCTATCACCTCTACCAGGGCATCGGTCCGTTCATCGGCAACGTCCTGATGGGCGTGATCTTCACGGCCGTGTACCTGCGCTACCGCCGCGTCATGCCGCTGGTCATCGCCCACTTCCTGCTGGATGCGGTGGGTTTCGTGGGCTACCCACTGCTGGCGCAGTGGTTCGGCTACGGCGGCTGACCCGCCGCGCACCCAAGGCACGACGACGACGTGCCCGGCACCCGCCGTCGGGCACCTTGGCCCCGCGGCGCCGGAGGTGCGCGTCAGATCGTGACGATGCCCCGCGGCGTCTCGAAGGTGACGGACATGAGGCCGGGGGTTCCGGCAGGATCGGTGTATTCCACGTTGAGCCCCGCCGCGGGGGACACGGCCGGGCTACCGAGCCAGTCCAGCACGCGGGAGCGGTTACCCGCGAGCTTCAGCCCGCGCAGCGAGCCCACCGGGTTCGGCAGCGCTGCGGAGGGGTGCAGCGGCAGCTTGTCGTCGTCCCACCGCAGGATGTAGGGCAACTGCGGGTCCGCGATGAGCCCCTTGATGCCGATCTGTTTCCAGGTGAGATCGCGGCCGTCCGGGAAGCGCCGGTGGCCCTTCACCGCCTTGCGGTCCAGGCGTCGCTCGAACGGTGCGAGGTCGTCAACGCGGACCACCCAGCCCATCCAACCGCCGCCCGCCTCGGAGCGCGCACGCACGGCCTGGCCAAAGGGCTCCTTCAGGCTGGCCGGATGCTCCAGCACCTCGACGACCTCCAGGAACTGGCGATTACGCAGCGGGAAGATCGCGTTCCGGGTACCGAAGGACGGGTGCACGCCGCCCTTGACGAATTCGAGGCCGAGCTCCTGCGAAATGCGTTGGGCGGTGGGGAGGAGGCCGTCGGGGCCACAGGCATAGGAAACGTGATCCAGCATCATGTAAGCCAACCATTCCATCACGGCGAACCGCTCTCCACCGAGGTTTGCCTAACGGAAATTGCAACGCATATTCGGCAGGCCTCAGGCGCGTGGGGATGCAGCGTTGACGTCATCCGGCTTGCATCACGCGGCCCGGACCGATCACACTTGGATCTAGGTCATGAGTGCCAGCATCGAGCCCCGGCTTGCTGGCCGGCAACCCTCCCTCCGCGGCGGGGTGCCCCGGGTGAAGACCTGGTTCTGTGCGGATCCTCGCATGGAGCAAGCGCGGGAGCACGCACCTGAGCCCTCCGCAGGCGAAACCCATGTGGGCGCCCGGCGGCGAAGGGAACAGGGCAGCTGCCCCATGAACAGAAAGACAGAGCTGTCCATGAGTGACCAGAGTGACCAGAAGTTCGAGACCAGACAGATCCACGCGGGCCAGGTCCCCGATCCCACCACCGGCGCCCGGGCGCTGCCGATCTACCAGACCACGTCCTTCGTGTTCGACGACACGGATCAGGCCGCCAATCGCTTCGCCTTGAGCGACCTCGGCCCCATCTATACCCGCATCACCAACCCCACCACGGAGGTGGTGGAGAACCGGATCGCTGACCTGGAGGGCGGCGTGGGCGCCCTGCTGCTGGCCTCCGGGCAGGCTGCGACCACGTTCGCGCTGCTCAACGTCGCGGAGGCCGGCGACCACATCGTTGCCTCCCCGTCGCTGTACGGCGGCACGCAGAACCTGCTGAAGAACACGCTGACCAAGTACGGTCTCGAGGTCAGCTTCGTGGAGGACCCCGACGATCTGGAGCAGTGGCGAGCCGCCATCCGCCCCAACACCAAGGCGCTCTTCGGCGAGGTGGTCTCCAATCCACGCCAGGACATCCTGGACGTCGAGGGCGTCGCGACCGTGGCCCACGAGTCGGGTATCCCGCTGATCGTGGACAACACCCTGGCCACCCCGTACCTGATCCGCCCCATCGAGTGGGGTGCGGATGTTGTGGTCCATTCCGCCACCAAGTACCTGGGAGGCCATGGCACGGCGATTGCCGGCGTGATCGTGGATTCCGGCAACTTCGATTACGCCAAGGACCCGGAGAAGTTCCCCGGATTCAACACCCCGGACGAGTCCTACAACGGGTTGGTCTATGCGCGCGACCTTGGCGTCGGATCCCCGCTCGGCGCCAATCTGGCCTACATCCTCAAGGCTCGTGTGCAATTGCTCCGTGATCTGGGTTCCTCCGTGTCCCCGTTCAACGCCTTCCTGATCAGCCAGGGCATCGAGACGCTGTCGCTGCGCATCGAGCGGCACGTTTCCAACGCCCTCGCCGTGGCCAAGTATCTCGAGGCCAAGCCTCAGGTCTCCTCCGTGGCCTACGCGGGCCTGGAGTCCAGCCCCTGGTACGAGCGTGGCCGCAAGTACGGCCCCAAGGGCATCGGAGCTGTCATCGCGTTCACGTTGGATGGCGGCGCCGATGCTGCGGCCGCCTTCGTGAACGCGCTGGAACTGCATTCGCTTCTGGCCAACATCGGTGACGTCCGTTCCCTGGTGGTTCACCCGTGGACCACCACGCATGCTCAGCTCTCGGAGGCGGAGAAGTATGCCGCAGGCGTGCAGCCGGGGCTGGTGCGTCTGGCGGTCGGAATTGAGCACATCGACGACATCGTCAGCGACCTGGAGAAGGGCTTCTCCGCCTACGCTGCAAAGACTTCAGAGGAGTCCACGAACTCTTGAGCACTGACACGAGCGCTGTGCCTGGCCAGGCCACGGCTTCCGCTGACGGGACGCCGCGGCAGATCGTCATTGGCGGCCTGGATTTGGAAACCGGCGGTCATCTCCCTGAGGTGACCCTCGGTTTCCAGACGTGGGGTGAGCCCAATGCTGACGGCAGCAATGCCGTGCTGGTCCTGCACGCGCTCACGGGCGATCCGCATGTGGGTGACGGACCGTCGGACACCGATGGTTGGTGGCGCGAACTCGTGGGGCCGGGCAAGGTCATCGACCCGGCCGATTGGTTCGTGGTGGCGCCTGCGGCGCTGGGTGGCTGCTGCGGAAGTACCGGTCCGGCTTCGGTGGCGCCCGACGGCGACCCGTGGGGTTCGCGGTTCCCGTTCGTCACCGTCCGCGACATGGTCGCCGCAGAGCAAGCGCTGCTGCCCGAGTTGGGGATCACGGCCTGGCACGCGGTGGTGGGCGGTTCCATGGGTGGTGCCCGTGCCCTCGAGTGGGCCGCCATGCGGCCGGACGCCGTGCGCCACTGCATCGTCATGGCCTCCTGCGCGGCCACCACGGCGGAGCAGATCGCCTTCACCCAGGCGCAGACCGCGGCCATCCGGCTGGATCCGGAGTTCCGCGGCGGTGACTACTACGGCCACGGCGCCGGCCCCGTTCAGGGGTTGGGTATCGCGCGCAGGATCGCCCATCTCTCCTACCGCTCCGAGGCGGAACTGGGCATGCGCTTCGGCCGAGACCCGCAAGGCGACGAGGACCCCTTCGGGTCCAACTCCCGCGACGGGCGGGGGCGTTATGCGGTGGAGTCCTACTTGGATCACCAGGCCAACAAGCTCTCGGGACGCTTCGACGCCAACGCGTATCTGACCATCGCCGAGGCACTCATGAGCCACGACGTGGGCCGCGGGCGTGGGGGAGTGGAGGCCGCGCTTGGCCAGCTGACCGCTGTGAAGTTCTTCATCGCCTGCGTGGATTCCGATCGGCTCTACTTCCCCGAACAGTCCGAACGGATGGCGGCGGCACTGCCCGGTGACGTGGCCGTGCACTACATCCATTCCGAGATCGGCCATGACGGTTTCCTGACCTCTGCACACCTGTTGGAGCAGCAGCTGCGTGACGAGGTGTTCCACTGAGGCACGCCCGCTTCCTGGCGTGATCGGGCCCACATGAGGCAAGGTGGGTTGTAGCCCCGAACAACGCTTGTAGGGGAACAGTGAAAGGAACCGTCGTGACCTACTCCGTGTCCGTCCCACCTCGCCTCGTCATCGGCGGAGGCTCGCTCGACTCCATCGGTGAGGTGGTCAGCGGCCTCGGGGCCTCCCGCCCGCTCGTCGTCACGGACGGCTTCCTTGCGGGCAACGGCGTGGCCGATCGGGTCAAGGACATCCTGGCCTCGGCCGGCCTGGCCGCCGAGGTCTTCTCGGGCACCGTCCCTGACCCCACCTCGGTATCCCTCGATGCAGGCGTCGCCGCTGTCAAGGACCACGACGCCGACGCCGTCATCGGACTGGGCGGCGGCAGCCCCATCGACACGGCCAAGGCGCTCGCCGTTCTGTCCGTGCGTGGCGGCTCCATGCACGATCTCAAGGCACCCGTGAAGTACGACGGCCCCGCACTGCCCGTCATCGCGGTCCCCACCACTGCCGGAACCGGATCCGAGGCCACTCAGGTCACCGTCATCACCGACACCGAAACCGACGAGAAGATGATGTGTGCAGGCCCCTCCTACCTGCCCAAGGCCGCGGTGGTGGACCACGAACTCACACACTCGATGCCGCGGCGGCTGACGGCGGACACCGGAATCGACGCCATGACCCATGCGGTCGAGGCCTACGTGAGCAAACAACGCCAGGGGTTCTCGGATGCGATGGCCCTGCAGGCGCTGGCCACCATCGGGACGAGCCTGCGTCGCTGCGTGGAGAATGGGACGGACGTCGAGGCGCGGGCGGCCATGATGGAGGCCGCCACCTTTGCCGGGATCGCCTTCTCCAACTCCAGCGTTGCCCTGGTCCACGCGATGAGCCGACCCATCGGAGGCCACTTCCACGTGGCCCACGGCATGGCCAACGCGATGCTCTTCCCGGCGGTCACGGAATTCTCGTTGGGAATGGACGACGACCGCTACGCGGCTTGCGCTCGGGCGCTCGGCGTCGCCGGGGCGTCGGAGACCGACGCGGACGCCGCTCGGCTCCTGGTGGACTTCCTCAAGCAGGTCAGCGCGGACTTCGACGTCCCGACCCCGGAATCTTTCGGCATCGATCGAGACGAGTGGTTCGCCAAGATCCCGCTGATGGCGCAGCAGGCCATCGCCTCGGGGTCGCCCGCCAACAATCCCAGAGTGCCCAGCGCCGAGGAGATCGAGGCGATCTACGCCAAGATCTACTCCTAGGCCGTGGTGATCTAGCCCGAGGTGATTCAGATCGGCGATGAGCGGAGCGCTGTACGCCTCGACGTCGGTGACGGAGCGTAGCCTTGGCCCGGTGACGATCAGCAGGACTCGAGAACCCCGCGTTGTGATGATGTGCGGGCCGGCCGGCGCCGGCAAGACCACCTATGCCAAGCGCTTGGAGGGCGCGGGTTGGACGCGTTTGTCGTTCGAGGTGGAGTTCTGGGAGCGCGGAATCACGACGATGCCCTCCGCCGACCTGGTCGCCGAGGTGGCAGCGGACCTGAAAGCCCGCTTGCTCCGCCATGTCGCGGCGGGGAACGATGTGGTGCTCGACTTCGGATTCTGGTTCCGGCGCCAGCGCGATGAGTACCGCACACTGCTCGCACCACAGGGCATCGAGCCGCAAACCGTGTACATCGCGACGAGTCTTGAGACCATCCTCAGCCGGGTCGGTGATCGACATGG
Organism: Galactobacter sp.; assembly: GCF_022712295.1. GTDB lineage: Bacteria > Actinomycetota > Actinomycetes > Actinomycetales > Micrococcaceae > Galactobacter. The sequence goes on along the minus strand of NZ_JALAGT010000121.1, from coordinate 17,944 downwards.
CAGGAGGGCGGACGATTGGCCGCTCACGGTGCGGACCGCGACGGAGTACTTCGGGCGCTTCGAACCACCGACGACCGAGGAGGGACCGCTCGAGGTGGTCAGCTGAGTCGTGCGAGTCACGTCGGAGCGCACCGCGGTGGATCCGTCCAGCTACTCAGTCCTGAGGCTGCCCGTCGTGGGGCCCGTTGGCCGCGCCGAAGACGGGGGAAGGCAGCGGTCGTTTCGCGGTGACTCCGTCGCCGGAGGATACGTGCTTGATGCGCCGCCCGAACCAGGGCACCAGGTGCTCCCTGGCCCAGTGCAGGTCATCCGCACGGGCCTGCCGCCACGGCTTGGTCACGGGCGGGGCGGGTAGATCACGGTCCAGATCGTTGCTGACGTTGAGGGATTCCAGGACCAGCCGCGCGATGGTGTGGTGGCCCAACGCGGAGAAGTGCAGACGGTCCTCGGCCCACATGTCCGGGCGATGCAACTCGCGCAGCGACCAGACGTCCGCGACCACGGCACCGTGACGTCTGGCGACCGTGCGCACGTTCTCGTTGAAGATCGCCACGCGCCCGCGCAGCAGCTTCATGACCGGGGTGTCCCCGATATCCGGGCCGGCGAACAACACGATCGTGGCCCCGGTGGTCTCCAACCGGGACACCATCCGGTCCAACTGCCCGGCGAGCTTGTCCGGATCCCCACCGCGCAACACGTCGTTGCCGCCGGCGCAGAGCGTGATGAGATCGGGGTTCAGTGCCAGTGCCGGCTCGATCTGTTCGTCGTCGATCTGCTGGATTAGTCGACCGCGAATGGCGAGGTTCGCGTAGGCGAAGTCGGGGACCTGTTCGGCGAAGTGCTCAGCGACGCGATCCGCCCACCCGCGGAATCCTCCTGGAACATTTTCATCGGGATCGCCGATGCCCTCCGTGAAGGAATCGCCGATGCTGACCATGCGTCGCCACGGGGGTGTAGCCGCGTTCTCGTTCTCACTCACGCATTCCATGGTGCCACTGAAGTTACTCATCGGTTAGTCTTCCGGCCCGTGACGCCCGAATGATCATCCCTTACCGTGTGCGCGGCGCCTCAGCGCGCGTGGGAGACGCACCCGTCGCGGCCCTCCACCGTGGCTTGGTAGAAGGCGTCCATGCATCCCCCACGCCGCGAAGTCGAGCGAATGAATCGACGTAAGGCCAGTCCGGGGCGTCGAGGGAGGGGAGTGGGGCCGCTGGCTGGTGCGCGGTGACGCGGGGGACTGCTCCGGGCGTGCCACTGCCGTGCCGAGGTCCCGGATGGCAGGATGAAGCCATGAGTGAGACCTGGGAACCCTACGCCGTCGTCAACACCCCAGCAGGAGTCGACGCTGATTCGTCGCCGCTTCTGGTGCTTCTGCACGGATACGGTGCGGATGAGTTGGACCTACTACCGGTGGCGGAGATGCTCCCGCAGGATTTCACCGTGGTCTCGGTGCGCGCGCCGCTGACTCAGGGGCCCGGCTACGCCTGGTTCCCGATGGTGGCCGGCGCCGACTTCTCCTTGGAGCAGGTCAAGGAGGTGGTGGATGTGCTCGTTGAACGGTTGGAGCACCGACGTCGCACACACACCAAGGTGGTGCTGATGGGCTTCTCCCAGGGCATGGCGGTCGCCACCTCCATCTACCGGCACCGCCCCGACCTGGTGGATGCCGTGGTGGGCTGTTCAGGCTTCGCCTTCGATCCCGGGCTGGATCCGGAGCACAACTTCTTCGAGGACACCGATGAGGACGGGCTGGGAGACGTGCGCAAGCCCATGTTCTGGGGCCGCGACCCGCAGGACCCCGTCATTGCGACCGACAAGGTGGAGTACACCAACCGGTGGGCGAGGGCCAACACCAAGCTCACCAAGGTGAACTACGAGGGGATCGGCCACGGGATCGGGACCCAGGAGATCCGGCACATCGCGGAGTTCCTGGACCACGAGGTGCTTGGCGTGCAGATCTGACTGCCTTCTTGGCCCAGTCTTTCCGTCACCGCACCACGCAGAACGTGTGCGGCTGTGACGGAATGTCTGGGCGCGGGCACGGGCACGGGCACGGGTGAGCGTGAGAGCGCGCGGTGTGATCAGCCGTCCACGTCGATGCGCCAGGCTGCGTCTCCGAGGGCGATCACGTCACCTGCGTGCAGCTGGCGCCCGCGGCGGGTTTCTTCCTCGCCGTTGACGCTGACCAGGCCTTGCGAGATCACGGCCTTGGCTTCCTGGCCGTCCTCGACGGCGTTGACCAGTTTGAGCAGCTGGCCCAGGCGGATGCCGTCCTCACTGAGCAGGACGGACTCGGCGGATGCGGTTGCAGCGGAATCGAACTCTGGCATGCGTTGTAGTGTAACGAGTCGGCCTGAACGGTGTGCACAGGCGTAGGTTGGTCATTCGATGTCTGACGCACCCTCACTCAAACAACCCTCCTCGGGCCCCTCCATACCGCTTCCTCTCGGATTGCTGCTCGCGGCGGTGGCCGGCCTGGCCATCCCTGTGCAGAGCCGGGTGAACTCGGAACTCGGCGCCTCGCTGGATGACGGCCTCGCCGCTGCACTGGTCAGCTTCTCAACCGGCCTGGTCCTCATCGGCCTGATCGCGGTGATCTTCCCCGTGGGCAGGCGGTCCATGAAACAGATCCCGCAGGCCCTCCGCTCCAGAGCGTTCCCGGTCTGGTACATGCTGGCCGGCGCGATCGGCGCGTATTTCGTCCTGGCTCAGGGCATCGTGGCGGGTGTGCTCGGTGTGGCGGTTTTCACGATCGCCAATGTCACGGGTCAGTCCATCGGCTCGATCGTGGTGGACGGGACCGGATTCGGCCCTGGCGGGAAACGCCCCATCACCGGACTCCGGATCCTCGGCACGCTGCTGACGCTCGTGGCCGTGGGGTGGGCCGTGTCCCCGAAGCTGGGTGGCGCATTGGAGGACCCGTGGGCGCTGATCCTGCCCATGTTGTTGCCGTTCTCCGCCGGTATCCTCAACGGCTTCCAGACCGCGATGAACGGGCGACAGACCCACTACTACGGCACGTTCATCCCAGCGACGGTGTTCAATTTCGTGGCAGGGACCCTGATCCTGGGCGTCGCGTTCCTGATCAAACTGGGCGTGGCCGGTGCGCCCGAACCCCTGCCGACCCAGCCGCTCTTCTACGTCGGCGGCGCTTGCGGAGTCATCTTCATTTCCCTCTCCGCCTACCTTTCCAAGCACTTGGGCGTCCTGCTGACCAGCCTCGGCATGATCGCAGGGCAGCTGATCGGTTCACTCGTGCTCGACGTTGTGGTGCCGGCCCCAGGCGCCCACGTCGCCTTGGCTACGGTGCTCGGATCCCTCCTGGCGATCGTGGCCGTTTCGCTCGCGTCGATCCCCACCGACGGGAGCTTGCGCCGCCGCAAGTGATGGCAGTATCCGGAAATGCGAGCGCGGAACGTGCTCGCATTTCCGGATACTGCCAGCAGGACGGGGTGGCCGACGGCGCGGGGCGAGGCCCGCTCGCCACGGCGAGCACCGCCGTCGGGCATTGGACGTGACCGGTAGAATGGGGGCCAATGTGCGCGGACCGCAGCCGGCGGCCCGCCGACCCGTCCCCTGGAGGGAATCCACCACATGGCAGCTCAGACCACCCTCGACAAGGTCATCTCCCTGGCCAAGCGCCGCGGCTTCGTGTTCCAGGCCGGTGAGATCTACGGCGGTTCGCGCTCCGCGTGGGACTACGGACCACTCGGAGTGGAGCTGAAGGAGAACATCAAGCGGCAGTGGTGGCAGCGCTTCGTGCGCTCCCGCGCCGACATGGTGGGCCTTGACTCCTCCGTCATCCTCCCCACGCCCGTGTGGGAGGCCTCCGGTCACGTCGCCACCTTCACCGACCCGCTGGTGGAGTGCCTGCAGTGCCACAAGCGTCACCGTCAGGACCACCTGCTGGAGGCCTTCGAGGAGAAGAAGTGCCGTGCTCCGGAGAACGGCATGGACGACATCGTCTGCCCCGATTGCGGAACCCGCGGTCAGTGGACCGAGCCGCAGAACTTCTCCGGCCTGTTGAAGACCTACCTTGGCGCCGTGGACGACGAGTCGGGCAAGCACTACCTGCGCCCGGAGACAGCACAGGGCATCTTCGTGAACTTCGCCAACGTGGTCACCACCTCCCGCAAGAAGCCGCCGTTCGGTATCGGCCAGGTCGGCAAGGCCTTCCGCAACGAGATCACGCCAGGCAACTTCATCTTCCGCACGCGTGAGTTCGAGCAGATGGAGATCGAGTACTTCGTCAAGCCGGAGGAGGCCCCCGGCTCCTTCAACACGTGGGTCGAGGACTGCTGGAACTGGTTCCTGGACCTGGGCTTGTCCGAGGAGCACCTTCGCCGCTTCGACGTGCCGGACGGCGAGCGCGCCCACTACTCGGATCGCACCATCGACATCGAGTACCAGTTCGGGTTCTCCGGTGACGGTTGGGGCGAGCTCATGGGCGTCGCGAACCGTACCGACTTCGACCTGAAGAACCACATCGAGCACTCCAAGCAGGACCTGTCCTACTTCGACCAGGCAGCCGGCGAACGCTACGTTCCGTACGTGATCGAGCCGTCCTTCGGACTGACCCGTTCCATGATGGCCTTCCTGGTGGAGGCCTACACCGAGGACGAGGCCCCCAACTCCAAGGGCGGCGTGGACGTGCGCACCGTGCTGAAGCTGGATCCGCGTCTTGCGCCGGTGAAGGCTGCCGTGCTGCCGCTGTCGCGCAACGAGAAGCTCTCCCCGCTGGCACGCCAGCTCGCGGAGACGCTGGGCGCGCACTGGAACGTGGACTTCGACGACGCCGGCGCCATCGGCCGCCGCTACCGCCGCCAGGACGAGATCGGTACCCCGTTCTGCATCACCGTGGACTTCGATTCCCTGGATGACAACGCCGTGACCGTGCGTGAGCGGGACACCATGAGCCAGGAGCGCGTGCCGCTGGATTCCATCGAGGCATACCTGGCCGGGCGCTTGCTGGGAGCCGCATGAGTTCGTCGCTGTCCGGGATCACCTTCAGGGCCTGGGCCGAGGGCGACGACCTCGCCCTGCTGCAGGTCTGGGACGGCCCGCGCACGCCGCAGGCCCACGAGGACCGCACCATGCTGCGTGCCTCCTCCGACACCCCGTTCTCCCGCTGCATCGTTGCGGAGGACTCCGGGGTGCCGGTGGCGGCGGCCGTGGTGTATTCCTCGTCCCTGCACCCGCAGCGCTATTGGTTCTACGCGGAGGTGGCCTCAGGTTTGCGTCGGCGGGGGATCGCGACGGAGCTACTGCGGCTGCTGCGTCTGGAGCTGCCCGACGGCGCCGCGCTGAAGTCCCGCTACACCGTGGGCGCTGCCGGGGAGAACCCGGATGCTGACGGGGCGGCCGGTTTCCTGGAGGCTGCGGGGTTCAAGAACATCCAGCGATCCCGCCTGGTGGTCGTGGAGCCGGGCGTCATCCCGGCACCAGCCATGGAGGAGGGGCTGCTGATCCTGGAGGAAGCCGCCACGGGGTCGGTGGAACTGTCCAAGCTGGCTGCCGAGTTCTACAACGACACCCACGGCTGGGATCCGGCCACTATGACGATCGGCTTGGCCCAGACCATGCTGCTCGGTGATCACACCGGCGCCAAGGGCGCGGTGGTCTTGCGGGACAAGCCCAAGGCCGAGGGCGGGCGCATCCTGGCCTTCGCGGTATCCTACGACCCGGCCCGAGAGGAGGCACCGACCGAGGTGTTCATCGGTTGGGACACCGGGCTGGGTTTGCAGGACGCCACAGTGTCGGTGCGTTCCCTGCTGGCCATGCTCACGCACCAGTACCCGGTGCAGCTGGAGGTCGACGATGCCATGGTGCCGCTGGCCCTGTGCATCGACGAACTTGGACCAAAACAGTTGGCCACAGTGGTGGCGATCTCGGAGATCGTGGCCACGGACGCCTGAGCTCAGGACTCGATAACGGTAGAAAGCCACAGCTACGGTGCCCAGTGACATCTGGGCACCGTAGCTGTGGTTTTCTTCCGTAGCTGTGGCCGGCGGGCCGCGCCGCTCAGTTGTCGGAGCGGCTGAAACCGTTGCGCATGTTGTTGCTCGCCAGGTGCAGCACCGTGCCCAGGAGGTCGTCCGTGGCCGCCCGGACGCGTTCGGCTTGAGCCTCGTTGGCGGCCTCCAATACCTGCACCACGGCGGATGCTGCCACGTCAGCGGCCTCCGAGTCGGCCTCCAGCACCGCCCGGTGACCGGTGGCGAGCGTGGCCTGCTGGTAGCGCTCGATCGTCGGGATGATCTCATTGAAGTGCGCATCCGCTAGGGCCGCGATGATGCGCGAGGACCAGTAGAGACTGTCCGTGCTCACCTTGGCACCCGTCGATCCCAGATAATCCGGCACGGAGCCCACATTGGTGTACAGGGGCACCAGGGTGTTGAACGGGTTGGATGCATAGGCGACCCACTGCAGCGAGCGGTATTCCTCGGGGATGTAGGGGCGCACCTGCAGGATCGCCAGGACGTTGTGCCGATTGATACCGATGGGCCGGAAACGCGAACGCTCGGAATCCGTTCCGCGGGAGGAATACGGGTCATACACGGTGCCCTGGAAGTGGGAGCTGAGCACGTCTTTGACGTCCTCGATGCTCAGTTTGCGTTCCGGGCGGCGGGACCAGGGGATGTCGTCCGCGTCCGGACGCAGCCCCTCCGCGGAGTCCCACGCCTCGGCATGCGGGTTCAGCGTGCGCTGCATGTACCAGGCGCGTGGTGTGTTGTAGACGTGGTCGGAATCCGAGTGGGAACCGAAAGCCAGGCGCGGGTTGAAGACCTTGTGCCCGACGGCCTCGTCCCCGGCTTCCGCCGGGGCCAGATCCAACGCCAGGTGGTGGTCCGCGATGAAGTCGGCGAGGTCGCGGCTGCACAGGTGTTCGCGGCCCTCCGCGAGGGCGTCGTCCAGGTCGAAGGAATCGATGCCCAATTGGTTGGGCATGGTGACGTAGTGATCGTCTGGCACGCGCTTGGCGATCCAGTGATGTCCTCCCACGGTCTCCAGCCACCAGATCTCGTTGGCGTCCGAGAACGCGATGCCGTTCATCTCGTACGTGCCGTGTTCGGTCAGCAGCGCGCCCAGCCGCAGCACGCCCTCGCGGGCGGAGTGGATGTAGGGCAGGACCACGGAGACGAAATCCTCCTCGCCCAGGCCGCCGACGTGTTCGGGGACGTGGGAATCCGTCCCGGGTTCGCCGACTTCCGCGCGGAAGCTCACCAGCGGGTCTGCTCCAAGCACGCGGGGGTTGGAGGTCAGGGTCTCGGTGGCGCTCATGGCCACGTTGGCCGCGTTGATTCCTGCACAACCCCAGATGCCCTCGTCCGGCAGCGCATTGGGGATGGCCATGTAGCGCAGTGGGTTCTCCGGCAACTCGAGGCTCACGTGAGAGAGCACCGACGTGTACGTGGTGGGTTGGTGCTCCGGCTTCACCACGATCACCTTCTTGGGATCGAAGTTCCCAGCGCTGGAGTCCTCGTTGCGAGCCACCAGTGGTGACCCGTCGTAGCTCGCGTCCTTACCGACCAATATCGTTGTGCAACCCATGCCTCCACCTTACGACTGCGGGCGGGGGCAGATTCTTGGGGATGTTGTCTGATCTACCACGTCTCGTAGGTGTCGAGGCCCACTGTGAATCCATGGGCATCGAACACACAGGTCACGTTGTTCTCGTGGGCTCCGCACACGACCTCGTCGTCGTTCTCCCACGACGTAACGACCGAGAGCTTGTGGTCGTTGGACAAAGTTGCCCCGGTTCCAACGGCGGGGTAGTCACCAGTGCGCTTCCAGTGCTTGGGTTCGCCACCCAAGGGAGTTCCGAAATCGGGGCTCCACCCCAACGTGTCCGCTGTGTCTGGTTGATCTTCAGCTCGTTGGGCCCTCTGATCGGCAGGCCAGACACTGTGGGGACGGACGACGGCGCAGGCGGCTTGCTCGACGACGACATGGCAATGAACGGATTCGTCCTCGGTACTGAACCGGGTCCCAGCGTTGGAACCGGAACCATTGCCGGTATACATCAGTGAGTCTTCTTCCACCATGCCCTCCAAGACTGCTGACCGATCCACCGGGGGAGTGGGGGAAGGCAAAGCTGTCGCGCTGCTCGCTTCCGAAGATGTGGGGCTGACCGCCGGGAGAGTCTCGTCTCCGGAGCATCCCGTGACACAGACGGTGAGGAACCCGGTAGCGATGAGCGCCGAGAGTTGGACACCACGCGCAGACAGCTTCGACATGTTCACTGACGCTACCTCAGCGCTGCGCCGCCGGACAGCCTCACCCTCCACTTCGGATGATCTCCCTGCTGTCGGATTCACGCCGCCGAAGCGGTGCGTTAGATGCGAGAACGAGCGTGGATCAGTTCAGACCGTCCACGAAGGTCGCGTGCATGGCTTCTCGTGAGGCGGGACGTCCCGTGAACAGTTCAAATGCGGCCACGGCCTGACCCACCACCATGTGCGCTCCGCCGAACGCGGGGCACCCCAAGTCCTCCGCAGCTCGAACCAGGGTGGTGCGCAGCGGCCGGTACACGGCGTCGCCCACCCAGAGCCCGGGATGGAGGGCGGACACGTCCACCGGTGAACCGTCGGAGACGCCGGTCATGCCCACGGGCGTGCAGTTGACCAAGCCGGAGGCCGAAGCCAAAACGGCCGGGACATCTTCGGGCACGGTGATCACCATCCGTGAGGTATCGAAGGCCTCGGAGAGCCTGGCGACCAGCGCCTGCGCGCGGGAGGCGTCCAGGTCCACCAGGTGCAAACGGGGCGCCCCGGCCTTCAACAAGGCATAGGCCACGGCGGACCCGGCCCCGCCGGTGCCGACCTGCACCACGGGCCCCGCATCGGCACGGACGTCGATGGCGTTCATGGCGTCGGTGAAGCCGAGATGGTCGGTGTTCTCGCCGCGCGCGTGGGAGTCCGCGAAGAGGACGGTGTTGACGGCGCCGAGGAGGCGGGCGTCGTCGGACATGGAATCCAGCGCGGGCATCACGGCCTGCTTGGCAGGGTGGGTCACGTTGAGTCCGGTGAACCCGAGGTCCGCAGCGAGGCCGACGAACCGTGCCCAGTCGGGTTCTGCGCCCGGGGCGGCGCCTACTGGGCCCGACATGGTGAACGGATCCAACGGGCGATAGACCAGCGGGATACCCTGGCGTGCGCCCTCGGCCTCATGCATGGGAGGGGTCGACGAACCGGCGACGTTCTCGCCCAGCAACCCCAACAGGACGGAGTCGCTCATGCCGTGCGCTCCCCGAGGCCGCGCAGCAGCGTGGTGGTGGCGTTGTGGAGCCGGCGGGCGTAGCCCAGCGAACCCAGCGAGGCCACCAACTCGGCGTTGGGCACCTCCAGACTGAGGGGCGCGTCGGCGGGGACGGCACGAACCAAGTCCGCCAGCGGGAAGTCACCTTCGCCGGGCGGTAGCCGGAGGGCACGGGACTCCACCTTCAACGCCCCACCGTCCGCGGTCATCCCGCGGGGGAGGGGAGCGTTGATGCTGAGGTCCTCAGGCAGGACGCGAGGACCATCGCAGAATTGCAGCACCGGGATCATGGCTGGGTCCAGGGCGTCGATGTCGTCGGCGGCGGATCCGCCGCGGACCACGTGCAGCGGATCCAGCATGATGTGCGCTCCGGCCGGGCCCGCGATGGCGGCAGCCTGGGCCACGGTCGAGATTGCGTTGTAACTGATCGGTTCCAACGCGGGCACCATCGAGAATTGCTCGGCGTCCTCCACCAGCCGGTGAAGGGTCTCCGTGAGCCGGCCGGTGTCCGAGTCTTGGCCGGCCAGGTTCAACGTCGAGGCGCCCAGAGCGGCTCCCGCCTCCAACATGGGCATCCACGTCTCCGGTCCGGCGGTGCCGTCCAGGGATAGGAACTCGATGTCCGCCACCTTGAGACCCGTGTCCGCCAGCCGGGTCAGCGTCTCCTTGGACGCGGACGATCCGGGGGACATATCCGGATGGATCTCGGTGGGAGTTGCCCCACGAACACGGATCCCCACGAAGTCGAACCCGGCCTGGGCGGCCGTGTCAACCAGCTCCGGCGGATCCAGGTGCAGAAGACTCAGATGAGCCAGGCCTAGTTTCCTCATGTGCTTGCAGCGTCCTTTCCGTTCATGCCCGACGTCGTGGTGTCGGCTGGTGTGGGGCCCGCGGCGGCCGCGCCCATGGCGGCGGCGGTGTCGACGCGTTCGGCCCGCCCCGAACGCATCGACGCGTAGATAGCCCCGAGCGTGCGCAGGGAACGTAGAGCATCCTCGCCGGTCACGGCGGGCTGACGCCCCTCACGCAACGCGGCCACCATGTCCTGCACCTGCAGGGTGTGGAACGGGGTCAGGGCGCCGTTGATGCTCGCCAGATCCGGTTCCGGTGCCAGCTCGGTGAGCGGGTCCAGATTCTCCTGACCCTCGACGGTCCAGACGTGGGTTCGAGCTTCGGTCCCTTCCGGGTACTCCAGCAGCCCCACCGTGGCGCCCGAGGTGCCGGTGATCTCGATGCTCTCGCCCAAACCGCGCGACAGGCCGGTGGAGGCCGAGAAAGAAGCAATGGCGCCAGAGGTGAAGCGCAGGGTGGCGGTCAGGGTGTCCTCCACCTCGATGTGCTCGCCGTGAACGTAGGTGTCGGCCTGGGCGTAGACCGTCTCCACGTCGCCCAGGTACCACTGCAGCAGGTCGAGGTAGTGGATGGCCTGGGTCATGAGGACGCCGCCGCCATCCGCCGCCCAGGTGCCCCGCCACGGGGTGGCGGAGTAGTAGGAGGGGTCCCGGTGCAGCAGCACCTGAACACGGCCCAGCATAGGGGCACCCAGGGCACCTTCGTCCAGGGCCGCCCGAATCCGCTGGGCTGCGGGCCACCAACGGCGCTGATAGATGGCGCCGAAGGCCACCCCGGCCTCCCGGCACGCGGAGACCATGGTCTCCGCGATGCCGGGATCCACGGCCAGCGGCTTCTCACACAGCACGTTGATGCCCAGTTCCGCTGCGCGAATCACCAGGGCGGCGTGGGTGGGATGCGGCGTGCAGATGCTGACCAGATCGGGGCGTTGAGCAAAGAGCTCTTCGGTGTCCCCGAAACCCTGCGGGATGCCGTGGGCCTTGGCGAAGGCCTCGGCTCGAGCGGCGTCCACGTCGGAGCAAGCGATCACCTCGACCCCGTCGCAGCCACGGTAGGCGGCAATGTGGTTGGCGGCGATGGCGCCGCAACCGATCACGGCAACGCGCAGGGTGGTACTCACTTGCGTGTCCTCCCGAGTTCGGCTGTGGGGGTCTTGAACGTCTCCGGGCTCAGCAGGGCACAGACACCGGCGATGGCCACACAGACACTGGCGAACATGGCAACGCCGAACCAGTTGTGCTCGGTTCCGGAGATGGCCTCGGCAATCGCAGGGGTGAAGCCGGCCACCAGTAGCCCGATCATCAGGGAGATGGCCATGCCGGAGTAACGCACGTTGGCGGGGAACTGCTCGGGGAAGTAGGCGGGATAGACGCCGTTGGACATCGAGTAGGCGCCTGCGACCAACAGGATGCCCAACACCCACACCATGACGGTGTTGTCGGGGCTGCCGGTGGCCAACTGCCGCAGGAAGAGGATGATCAACACGATCTGGGCCACGGCACCGGTGATGTACACCGGCTTACGGCCGATCCGGTCGGAGAGGGCGGCCCACATCGGGACGGTGAAGACGGCTACCAGGTTGGCGACGGAGACGAACGTGAGCATCTCGCCGCGGGGGATCCCCGAGACCTCGGTGCCGTAGGAGAGCGTGAAGACGTTGATCATGGTGTTCACCATGGTGAACAGGCTCATGCCGGTGACCAGCACCAGAGGCTTCCAATGCTTCCTGACCAGTTCAACTGCGGGTGCCTTCACGACCAGGTCGTTGGCCTTGGTGTCCTCGAACACCTCTGGCTCCTCCAAGGTGGAACGCAGGATCAGGGCCACGATGGTCACGATGGCTGAGAGCAGGAACGGGATGCGCCAGCCCCAGCTCATCAAGGCGTCCTCTGGCAGCAGCTGGAGCGGGATGAATACAGCGGAGGAGAGCACGATGCCGAAGGTGATGCCGGACATGGTCCAGGAGGAGAGGAACCCGCGGTGTCCCGGTGCAGCGTGCTCCATGGACAGCGAAGCAGAGCCGGGGGACTCGCCGCCCGCGGAGAGCCCCTGGGCCAGGCGCAGAAGCACGATGATGATAGGTGCCAGGATGCCGATCTGGTCAAAGGTGGGCACCAGACCCACCACCAAGGTGGAGATACCCATCAACAGGAGCACGATCAGCAGCACCTTCTTGCGGCCGATCTTGTCTCCGAGGTGTCCCCAGACCACCGCTCCGAGTGGGCGGGTGACGTATGCGACGCCAATAGTCGCTAGGGAGAAGAGCTGGCCTGCGGTGCCGGCTTCCGGGAAGTACAGATCCTTCAGATACAGGGCTGCTGCTGTGGCGAAGATGAAGAAGTCGTAGTACTCGAGTGCGCTACCGACGAATCCGGAGATCGCCGCGTTGCGGGCGTTCTTCTTCTGTTTTGCGGTCCGCGGGAATGCCGAGGACGGGCTAGTACTGGTCATGCGTGTTCCTTGCGCTGGACCGGATCAGCACCCCGTTGTGTGCTCCGCCGGCTGGGAATGGGTCAAAAGACGTGTCAACCGTTCGTGGTCGACGCCACATACGACCTTGGGGCATGCATCGAAAAAACTCCAGGACCTAATCAGTCTCAGACTATGTATGAGATGCACATGATGATTCTCTTCTCATTCCCTGGCGAAGACCGGGAAGGCCTCGAGGGGGAACACCCGATCCAGCACCTGGATCAGGGCGGCCAAGGGTACTGAGTCGTTCTCGGCCGAGTAAGCGAAGCCGTGGACGTAGGGGGCGATGCTGTCCTCGAGGTCCACCCAGACCGCGTTCTCCGGCAGCAGCGGGATGACCTCGGAGGACACGATGGTCACGCCGACGCCCGCAGCGACCATGGACAGCACCAGGAACGGATCGGACACGGCCTGTGCCACGTCGGGTGCGAAGCCTGCGGCGAGGCAGACCTGGCGAGCCATGACTGTCATGGAGGAATTGCCGTCCACGGGGCCCATGACGAAGGATTCGTTGCGCAATTCCCGTACTGCCACCCGTTCGCGATCTGCCAGTGGATGATCCCCTGGCAGCACCAGGCCGAGTCGCTGCACGGAGATGGGCCTTGCGCGGAGGGGGTCCTCCACGCTGTTCACGATGCCCATGAAGGTGGCGTCCAGCTCGCCGTTAGTGACCATGCGTAGTCCGTCGAAGGTTCTCACTCCGCCCACGAGGGTCAGTTCCACCTTGGGGAACTCCCGGCGCAGCGCGCGGGTGAGTTTGGGCAGCGTGTGGTGGTTGTGGACGCCGGAGAAACCCACACGCAGCCGTCCGGCCGGTTCGCCGTCGGCGCTGCGTGCTGCGTCCATGGCGTTGTTCAGGGTGCGTAGAGCCCTGTAGGCGTAGGGGAGTAGCGCAGAGCCCGATGCGGTGAGGGACACCGATCGGGTGCTGCGGTGGAAGAGCGGCGTCCCGACCTCCTTCTCGAGGCGCCGGATGACCTGGCTCAGGGGGGACTGTGCCATGTGGAGGCGCTCGGCCGCTCGGCCGAAGTGCAGTTCCTCGGCGACGGCGACGAAGGCATCCAACCAGCGGATCTCCATGGCTCCTCCTCCAGGTGTGGGGTACAGGGAAAGGTGGGTGAGTGATGGCCAGGCTACGGCACATGATTATGTGCATCAATCTACATGAACGATGACCAATCAAGAATATATGGCTCCTGGTGCTGGATTGTGGCCGTGATCGGGGCCACGATGCTTGAGGCGAGGGCGCACCGATGCGCCCAGCGCTCGAGAACGAGAGGACCACCCGCCCCATGAAGCTCACCCCGAAGCTGCGCCGCAGCACAGCGGGCCAGGCGGCCGCCCAGGCCGCGTCACCGACGCAGGTCGAGGCCATGACGTCGGGCACGAGCAACGACGCGGACGTGGTGGTCATCGGCGCAGGTGCGGCCGGGCTCGCCACCGCTGTCACCGCAGCGCACCGGGGCTTGAAGGTCGTGGTGCTGGAACGCGCCAGGCTTGCGGGCGGCGCCACGTCCCGTTCCGGCGGCTGGATGTGGACCCCACGCAGCGAATTCGCCAAGGCCGACGGCGTGATCGAGACGATCGAGGACATCAAGGCCTACATCAAGGCGGTGATCGGGGACGAATACGACGAGGACCGCGTCCATGCCTTCCTCGAGAACGCGCCCGAGATGGTCTCCTTCTTCGAACACCAGACCGCGCTGCAATTCACGCCCGGCACCAAGATCTGCGACATCTACGGCAACCTGCCCAACGCCGGCACCGGTCACCGCTCGGTGGGGCCCAGCCCCATCAACGGGCGCAGGCTGGACAAGCGCGTGCTGAAGAACATGTCCCCGCAGTACTGGGAGACCTCCTTCCTCGGCATGGGCATCATGGCTGGACCGGACCTCCAGGGCTTCCTGGGTGCCGCGAAGCTCAAGCCGTCCGCCTGGGTGCACAGTGCCAAGCGCGTCATCACCCACCTCTTCGATGTGGTGACGACCGGCCGTGGGCAGCACCTGGTCAATGGCGTGGCGTTGATCGGCCGCCTCATGCAGTCCGCCTACGATGCGGGCGTACGGATCGAGGTGGAGCATCAGGTCACCGAACTCACCCGTGATGCCGACGGCCGTGTGGTCGGGGTCGTCGCTGAGACGCCTCGCGGACGGGTCCGCTTTGGGGCGCGTCGCGGTGTGGTGCTCGCCGCGGGCGGCTTCAGCGCCAACGCGGCCATGCGGCAGGAGCTCTTCCCACACAACCGCACGGCTGACGACCATCACACGCTGGCCCCATCCACGGCTGACGGCGCCGGGATCGAGTTGGGCAGGTCCGTTGGCGGTGTGCTCGACGCCTCTGGCGCTTCGCCCGCCGCCTGGTGCCCGGTATCGCTCTACCCGTACAAGTCCGGACGCACCGGCGTCTTCCCCCACATCATGGACCGAGCCAAGCCCGGATCCATTTCCGTGACCCGGGACGGCAAGCGATTCGTCAACGAGGCCAACGGCTACTGGGATTACATCAACGGGCTCAACGCCGCCACACCTCGCGGCGAGGTCGCCGAATCCTGGCAGATCGCAGACTCCCACACGGTGCACATGTACCCCTTCGGTTTCGCCATGCCGTGGCCTGTGCCCAAGGCACCATTCCTGCGGTCCGGCTACATCCGTCGCGCCGACACCTTGGAAGAACTGGCGGCCGAGTGCGGCATCGACGCGGAAGGCCTGAAGCGCACGGTTGCCGAGTTCAACGCCAATGCCCGCCGTGGTGACGACCCTGAGTTCCACCGAGGGGAGACCCCCTTCAACCGTTACGGCGGGGACCCGGACCACAAGCCCAACCCGTCGCTGGCACCCATTCAGAAGGGCCCGTTCTACGCCGTGCACGTGCGGCAGGGTTCCTTCGGCACCTTCGGAGGACTCCGCGCCGACGCCAAGGCCCGGCTGCTGGATGAGCAGAACCGGCCGGTGCCAGGCGTGCATGTGGTTGGGGTGGATCAGAAGAACCTCTTCGGTGGCTTCTACCCGGCAGGTGGCGTGAACATCGGCCCCGCCATGACCTTCGGCTACATCGCCGCCAAGGAACTGGCCGCAGTCGAGCCCGCCCAAGGCATCTGAGTCCCGCCCACAGCGTCATCCGAAATCGTCGCTTCAACCAAGCAACACCAACTCAAGCAACACCAACTCAAGGAGAACCACCATGTCCCTCTTCGCCGTCAGCTACGTCTACGCAGAGAACTCCGACGCCGGTCGCGACGAGCACCGCCCCAAGCACCTCGAATTCCTCCAGGGCCTCTTCGACTCCGGCACCCTCGTGGTCTCCGGCCCCACCGACGCCGTCGAGGGCCACCGCGACGGTGCCCTGCTGATCATCCGGGCAGTCGATGCCGCCGCCGCTGAACAGACCATGGCGAACGACCCGTTCGCCCAGCTGGGCTTCGTGGAGCGCGTGGTGCGCCCCTGGACCCCCAAGTTCGGTGCAGCACGCCTCGCAGACGACGCACAGGGGGCCTGAGTCGTGTTCGCCATGCGCACGGTCTCAGCGAAGACCATCCGCGAAGAAGAGCTTCCCAAGCCCGTCCCGGGCCCGGGGCAGGCGCTGGTGAGGATCGACCACGTCACCCTCTGCGGCACGGACCTGCACATCTGGGAGGACGACTACACCACCGAACTGCCGCTGATCCAGGGTCACGAGCTCTCCGGGACCATCACCGAACTGGTACCCGGCAGCGGCAGTCGGGAGGCGCTCGCCGAGGGCGTGCGCGTGGCGATCGACCCGCTGGACACCTGCGGAGAGTGCCAGGCCTGCCGACGCGGCCGCGGCAACGTGTGCCCGCACCTGACCGTGCTGGGCTGCTACGGAGACGGCGGTTTCGCCGAATACGTGGTGGTTCCGCAGGAACGGCTCTATCCGATCCCGGATTCGCTGCCCAGCGACCTGGCGCCGGTCGCAGAACCCATCGCCATTTCCTTGGAGGCCGTGACCCGCGGCCGCGCCACGGGTGAGGACACCGTCCTGGTGCTCGGTGCAGGCCCCATCGGGCTGCTGGCCACCTTGGCCCTGCACGATCTCGGCGCCACCGTGGTCACTGCGGACACCCTGCCAGGGCGGCTCGAACTGGCCAAGCGTTTCGGTGCCGACCACACCCTGCTGATCGACCCCACCCAGGACTTCCCCGCGGAGACCTTGGCCGGTTACATCGGGGATCGGGCCGCAGATGGACCCGAGCTGGTCATCGAGGCCACCGGCGTCCCGTCCTCGCTGACCAACGCCATCCGCGCGGTGGCCCCCGCCGGCCGCGTGGTGCAGGTGGGCATCTCCACCCGCCCCACCAACTTCCCGCTGAACCTGGTGCCCTTCAAGGAAGTGGACATCCTGGGTTCCCGTAACTCCCAGGGGCTGATCCCTCAAGCGCTGGAACTGATCGCCCGCCACCAGGACACCGTGCGCTCCCTGCTGACACACCGCTTCCGGATCCGGGACCTGGAATCCGCCTTCGCGACCTTGGGCGATCCCAGCCAAAACGTCGGCAAGATCCTGATCGACATGCATCCCGAGGAGGCCGCATCATGATCCTCACACCCGTCAACGAACTCCCACAGACCACGGACGTCCTGGTCATCGGCTCCGGCGCGGCGGGCCTCACCGCCGCCACCCGCGCAGCCGAGACCTCCACCGTGGTGGTGCTGGAGAAGGCACAGCAGCTGGGCGGCACCACCGCTGTGGGCGGCGGCGTGCTCTGGGCCCCGGCCACAGACCTCGGCGCGGCAGCAGGCTACGAGGACTCCCGGCAGCAGGGCATCGACTACTTGCTCGCGGCCACCGGTTCAAAGATGACCGAGGAAGCCGCGGCCTGGTACGTGGACCGCATCGGCGACGCCGTCACCTGGCTGACCGAGCACTCCCGCGTCAACTTGGTCCCGCTGGCTCGGCCCGACTACCGGCTGACACACTCCGGATCCACCCAGGGCGGTCGCAGCCTCGACAACGCCGCCGTGGACGTGGGCGCTGTTCCCGGCCTGCGTGAGGCCCTGCGGCCCTCAAGCTACTTCCCGCTGCTGACCATGGAAGAACGCGACAACCTGAACGGCGCCGCGCCGGACCCCGACCTGCTGGCCTCCCGCGCGGCCGATGGTGTACGCACCATGGGCGGCGCGCTCGCCGCCTCTCTGCTGCTCTCCGCGCTGGACCGTGGGGTCGAGGTCGCTGCCGGCGCTCGCGTCACCGGACTCGAGCGTACGGAGACCGGCTGGGCCATCACGGTCAACGACGGCGAGGCCGTGATCGGGGCCAAGAACGTGGTGGTGGCCTCCGGTGGTTTCGAGTGGAACCAGGAGCTGCAGTCAGCCTTCCTTCCCCACCCCATCACCCCCATCTCCGC